>NZ_JBQQBQ010000109.1:0-18005 GCF_052245915.1 Nonomuraea sp. 10N515B | reverse complement strand
CACCCGGAAGGTGCGTCCGTTCTGTGCGATGTTCATGATCTCAGCAGTCAGATCATCGCAGGTCGGAGGCACCTTCTTTTAGTTATCGATCTTCAGAACGAAATACCGGCTGAATAGCCGAGGTCGGCTGCGCGGCGGCGACGGCGTTCCCGGAAACCTGGGTCCAGGCGGCGGCGACGCCAACGGTGAATAGGAACTGGCGTCGTCCGAGACCGTACGAGCTCATCGAAGATCCTCCTTCGGACCTGCTTGTTCAGTGCTTTGAAAAGGCGGGTGGGAAACCGAGGCTCGTGCCCAAGACAGGCACTCTCCGGCCGTAGAGCGTGATCTTGAGGGCCGGACGTCACGGAGCCGTTTTCAACGCTGGGGTAGGGATAGCGAGGGTCGGCTCTACGCGACGTCGGTGCTGGTGCTCGGCTCTTTGATCACGAGTGGGTGCAGCTCCCACGCGTCGATCGCGTAGCCAAGGCGCGTACCCGGTGCAGCGCGGGCCTGAAGTCGCCACATGTCCTGCCCTGTTGGGTAGAAGCGCAGGGTGAGGACCTGGCCGGTGGTGGTCAGGAAGATTTCGGCGATGGAGTGGTCGACGACCACGCGCAGGTCGACGGGCCGGTCTGTTGGGCAGGGCATCCGGTAGGAGCCGCCGCGGGCCCGGGTGTCGAGTGAGGCGTGGTCGCGGTCGACGACCAGTTCTCCCGTGTCGGCATCGAGGCGGATGTCAAGGTACTCGGAGCCGTCCGGGGTGGTGAGCAGCCGCAGCCCGGCGTTTCCGGACGACTCCAGGCGAGCCGTCAGGTCGAAGGCACGGCCCACGCTGCCGAGGTCCACCGGCTGCGGGCCGTGCGTCTCGCCTGCGGAGTGGATGGAGTGCTCGCCGCGCAGGGCGAGCAGTTCGGCGGCGGGGTGCTGGCGCAGCGTGCCGTCGGCGGCGACATGGATCTCGCGGGGCAGGGTGAGTACGCCGGCCCATGCACCTGCGACGGTCCAGGTTTCATCGCGGGCTTCTGCGGACCAGCCCCACAGCAGCCACCTCTCGCCCGGTGCGCGCAGCAGTGCTGGTGCGTAGCAATCGGGGCCGTGGTCGGCGAGGACCGGCGGGCCGGCCTCGAAGACGTCGCCGTGGTCCTTACCGATCAGGGTCGCGACGCACCTGGCGCTGTCGGCTAGGTTCCACCCGCTGAAGATGAGAGCACCACGCCCGTCGACCCCCGGGAGGTACTGGGGGCATTCCCAGCCCTCGCCGGTGTGCAGGCCGGTTCCGCCGACGGGCTCCTTGGTGCGGGCGGCGAAGGGCCCCCGGTAGGCCCAGGTCTCCCAGTTGGGCGAGTCGTAGAGAAGGGTGGCGCCGCGGCCGTCAGCGAGGGCGGCGCCGACCAGCATCCGCCAGCCGTCGCCGTCCCGCCAGACGTACGGGTCGCGGTACATGGTGCAGCCTTCGGGCAGCTCGGGGATGAGCAGTTCCCCGCGCGGGCGGAAGGTTTGGCCGCCGTCGTCGGAGGTGGCACAGGTGACCGGCTGATGCTGGGACGAGCGGTCCTCGCGGTGCGCGGAGTAGAAGGCGACGAGCCGATCGTCGTCGGAGACGGCGTTGCCGGAGAAGCAACCGTCGGCGTCCACGCCACCGGGGGTCGGGGACAGGGCGATCGGCAGCGGCTCCCAGGTCAGCAGGTCGGAGCTGCGGAAGTGGCCCCAGTGCAGGTTCGCGTGGGTCGCGCCGTAGGGGTTGTACTGGTAGCACACGTGGTAGTGGCCGTCATGGAAGACCAGCCCGTTGGGGTCGTTGATCCAGTTGGCAGGCGGACGCAGGTGCGCGACGGGATAGTGCGGATTGAGGGGTGGGGTGGACACACGCGTGCCTTTCGGTATGTCAGACAGGGCCAGCCCAGTTGGCCCGAGGGGCAGCTGGGCGATGGCCTTCAAGCCCGTATGCGGCTTTCAAGCCCGTATGTGGCCTTCAGGCCCGGATGCGGAATCCTGCGCTCAGCTGATGCTCCCGCCGTGAGCTGGGGCCGACACGGAGCATGAACTCGCCTGGTTCGACCACTCGGCGGTTGTCGGCTGTGACGAGTGAGCAGTGCGAGGCAGGGATGCTGATGCCGACGTCCAGGCTTTCGCCGGGAGGGATCTCGACCTGCGTGAAAGCCTTCAGCTCCTGCTCGGCCCAAGTGACGCTGGTAGTCAGGTCGCTGACGTATGCCTGGACCGTTTCCAGGGCGGGACGGCTTCCGCTGTTGGCGAGCCGCACCATGGCGTGGACGGTGCCGTCGGCGGGGACATCCTCGTCCTGCACGACAAGGTCGGAGTAGGTGACAGTGGTGTAGGTGAGGCCCTCGCCGAACGCGAACGGGGGATCCTGGGTGAGATCCGCGTAGCGGTGCCCATGCTGGCCTCGCACCTGGTTGTAGAAGACGGGTTGCTGTCCGACGTGGCGTGCGAAGGAGACCGGGAGTCGGCCGCTGGGTTCGATGAGTCCGAGGAGGAGTTCGGCGACGGCGCGGCCACCGCGCATACCCGGGTTGAACGCCTCGATGAGTGCTGCCGCGTTCAGTGCCGAGTCCGGGAGGGTGCTCGGCTTGGACTGGGCCAGTACCACGATCATGGGGGTGCCGGCGGCGGCGACCGCGTCCAGCAGCGCGATCTGGCCTCCTTGGAGGTCGAGCGTGGCCGTCGAGCGCACTTCGCCCGTGAGGGCGATGGTGTCCCCCACGACCACGACGGCGTAGTCGGCGGCCTTTGCCGCGGCGGTGGCCTCCCGAAGTTGTGCCTGGTCGACCGGGGCGGGGGTGAAAACGGGCGGCTGCGGTTGGCCGTCGGGCCCGGTGGACCACTCGGTGTCCTGGTTGGGGTTTGCGATGTCGGCTCCGCGGGTGTGCGTGATGGTCCAGTCGGCAGGCACGACGGCGCGAAGGCCGTCGAGCACCGTCTCCACCGACTCCCGTGGATGTCCTTCGGGGATCCACGGGACCTGGCCGGAGGCCCCCGCCCAGTCGCCGAGCATGGCTTCCGGACTGTCGGCGTTGGGGCCGATGACCGCGATCGTGCGCGGCGTGCCCTGGCCTGCGGCGCGGCCCGTTCCGTCCGAGGTCAGCCCGCCTTCGAGGGGCAGGATGCCGTCGTTGCGCAGCAGCACCAGGGAACGACGGGCGGTCTCGAGGTTGAGGTCGGTGTGTTCACGGCAGCCGATCACCTGGGCTTGCCGCTCGGGGTCGGGGGCGCGGGGGTCCTCGAAGAGCCCGAGTTCGAACTTCAGCCGGAGAACCCGGCGTACCGCGTCGTCGATCTGTTTCTCGTCGATCAGGCCGCGGGCGACCGCCTCCTGTGCGGCCTCGAAGAACGCCGGCGTGGCCATGATGAGATCGTTCCCGGCGTTGACGGCGACCGCCGCCGCCTCGACGTAGTCGGCGCAGACCCGCTGGTCGTAGACCATCCGGCCGACGTTGTCCCAGTCGGTCACCAGCGTGCCGGTGAAGCCCCACTCGCCCTTGAGCACATCGTTGAGCAGCCACTGATGCGCGGTGATGGGCACCCCGTCGATCGACTGGTAGCCGAGCATGAAGGCGCGGCAGCCGGCACGAGCCGCTTGCTCGAACGGGGGCAGGAACCACGAGCGCAGCTTGCGTGGGCTGAGATCGGCTTCGCTCGCGTCGCGCCCGCCCAGGGTCTCGGAGTAGCCCGCGAAGTGCTTGGCGTACGCCAGCACGGCTGTCGGGTCGTTGAGGCCCTCACCCTGATAGCCGCGCACCATCGCCGCCCCCAGCTCACCGATCAGGAACGGGTCCTCGCCGAACGTCTCGTTGACCCGGCCCCAGCGCAGGTCCCGGGTGATGCACAGCACGGGGGAGAACGTCCCATGGATTCCGGTCGCCGCGATTTCGGTCGCGGCCGCACGGGCGACCCGTTGGAGCAAGGAGGGGTCCCAGGTGCAGGCCATGGCCAGCTGCGTCGGGAAGATGGTCGCGCCCCGCCAGAACGAGTGGCCGTGGATGCCGTCGTCGGCTGTCAGCAGCGGAATGCCGAGCCGTGTCTGCCGGGCCAGTTCCATGGCCTCCGGCATCCGCGCAGGATGCACATGCAGGACCGACCCGGCCAGCTTGGCCGACACGATGTCCATCAGGTCCCCGTGCTGTGCGTCGAGCATCAGCAACTGCCCGACCTTTTCCGGCAGGGTCATGCGGGACAGCAGGTCCTCGATCCTTGTTTCCACGGACGCTTCCGGATCCAGGTACGTGTCAGGGCGGACCGGCTGTCCCACTATGTTCTCCAAGTCATCAATCGTCACAGGTCAGAGAGTTGGTTGCCGACGGCGGGTGGTCGTCGCGGTCGACGGCGCTTCGCCGCAGGGACGCCGGCGCCCGCCGCGCGAGCTCGCGCGCTGTTCGCCCGCCGCCCCGGACGGGATCGGTGCCGCAAAGGGCGGCGGGGCGGGCGTCGGAGTGTCACTTCAGGCCAGTGGTGGCGATGCCGGCGACGAAGTGACGTTGGAAGAGAAGGAAGACGATCATCACCGGTAGCAGAACGACGACGGTGCCGGCGAGCAGGATGCCGAAGACGGTGAAGGACTGTCCGCTGCTGGCCAGAGCGAGCCCGACAGGCAGCGTGTACTGGTCCTCGTTCTGGGCCACCACCAGCGGCCACAGGAAGTTGTTCCAGGAGCCGAGGAAGGTGATGATCCCTAGGGTGGCGAGGGCCGGTCTGGTCAGCGGCAGGATGATCTTCCAGAAGATCGCCAGTTCGCGGCAGCCGTCGACGCGGGCCGCGTCGATGAGTTCGTCGGGCAACGTGGAGATGAACTGCCGCATCAGGAACACCCCGAACGGGGCGGCCAGGAACGGCAGGATCAGCCCGAGCAGGGAGCCAGTCAGCTGCATGTTGGCCACCAGCACGTACAGCGGTACGAAGGTGACCAGGCCGGGGACCATGAGGGTCCCTATGACCAGGGTGAACACGGCGCGCTGTCCGCGGAACTCCAGCTTGGCCAGGGCGTATCCGAGCATGGAGCAGAAGACCAGATTGCCCGCGGTGACGGCGAGGGCCACGATCACGGAGTTGGCGAACATGCTCGTGAAGTCGAGCCTGCTGAACAGCTCGCCGTAGTTGGCGGTCGTGGGCGCCGTGGGTATCAGGACGGGTGGGACTCTGCGGATGTCGGCCTCAGGCTTGAAGGAGCCGGACAGCATCCACAGGAACGGCGCGATCATCAGCAGCAGGGCACCGGCGAGCGGCACATACAGCCAGGGGTGGCCCCAGGTCTGCTGGATGCGTCGGCGCCTCAGGGCGCGGTCCGTTCCCGGCTGTGCCGGCCGAAGAGTGGAGACGGTGCTCATGGGGCGTCAGTCCTTGTCTCGCAGCATCCGGAACTGCAGAACGGTCAGCGCCACGATGAGGACGAAGATGACGTAGCTGGCGGCCGACGCCATGTCGTAGTTGCCGTTGCCGAACTGGTTGTAGGCGTACAAGGTGGCCGACAGGGTGGAGTCCAGCGGCCCGCCGCCGGTCATCACGAACGGCTCGTCGAAGAACTGCAGGTAGCCGATGCCAGTGGTGACGGCGGTGATCAACAGGGCGGGGCGCAGCAGAGGGAAGGTGACGCGCCAGAAGCGCTGCCAGGCCCCGGCACCGTCGAGTTCGGCCGCCTCCATCAGGGACTGGGGCACGGACTGCAGCCCAGCCAGCATGATGATCATAACGGTGCCGAGGTTCCGCCACACGGCCATCACGATCATGACGGGCAGGGCGAAGCGGGTGTCCGCCAGCCACGCGGGCCCGTCGATCCCGAACCAGCCCAGGACGGCGTTCACCAGGCCCGCGCGCGGTTCCAGGAGCGTCTTCCAGACCACGGCGATGGCCACGATGCTGGTGATCACCGGGAGGTAGAAGCCGATCCGGAAGACGGCCCGGAAGCGGAGGATGCCCCTGTTGAGAGCGACCGCCGCGGCGAGCCCAGCGGCCAGTGTCAAGGGCAGGGCCACCAGGACGAACACGGCGGTGTTGCGCAGGGCTGTGAAGAACTGATCGTCCTGGAAGAGCCGTAGGTAATTGTCGAAGCCGATGAACCCTACGTTCAGGGGTGTGCGCAGGTCGGCGCTCTTGGTGTCGGTCAGGCTCATCAGCACCGACCAGACAACCGGCAGCAGCATGAAGGCCGCGAACAACGCGAGGAAGGGCGTGGCGAGGATCCAGGCGGCCCGGGCCTGCCTGCCGCGTGCCGGGCCCTGGAGCGCGAAGCGCCGGCGATCGGCACTCCTGGCCGGCCGTGAGGTGCTCTGCTCCTGGCTGTCGCCCCGCCCGGGGAGCGTTTTCGTGGACATGGATGTCATCCGTCCGTACGAGGGCTGCTCACGCGGCGGCGCTCAGCGGCCGGTGCCGATGCTGGTCGCCTTGGACTGCAGCGCCTGCTGCACCTGGGCGACGGTGGCCTTGCCGAGGGTCAGCTTCTCCAGTTCGGAGTCGATGGCGTCGGCGATCTGCTGCCAGGTCGTGATGGCGGGCGGCGCCTTGCTGACCTCGAGCTGCTCGGCGAACGCCTTCATGTTCTCGTCCTCGGTCAGCTTCCCCTCCGACCACGCTTGGGGCGAAGGGGGCAGGCTGCCGGTGGCCTTGGCATAGGCCGCGAGGTTGGCGGGCTCGGTCAAGAACTGGGCGAACTTCCATGCCCCGTCGGAGTTCTTGGCGTCCTTGAACACCGCCAGGTCGCTGCCGCCGGCGAACCCTGCGGGCTGCTTGGTGTACGGCACCGGCATGGTTTTCCACTTGCCGTTCAGCTCTGGCGCGTCCTTACGGAAGCTGCCGCCGGCCCAGGCGGCCTCCTGGTAGGTGGCGATGAGCCCGTCCCGGAAAGCCTGCACGTTGTCCGCCCTGTCGGTGGGCGCCAGGCCCTGCTTGGGGACGCTTGCGTAGTACTCCAGCGCCTGGGCGACCTCGGGCGAGTCGAAGGTGAACTTCCCGGTCTTGGCGTCGTAGATGTCACCACCCTGCTGCCAGACCATCGGCAGCCAGAAAATCCAGGAGTTGAAGCCCATCACCAGACCGGTGGCATGGCGCAGCTTGAGGTTCTGCTTGCCGGCAGTGGCCTGGATGGCGTTGAGGTCCTTCAGGTATCCGTCCCGGTCGCCGGCCAGGGCGTCCTTGATGCCGGCCTTCGCGGTGATGTCGGTCCGGTAGTAGATCACCGAGGTGTCGGCGATGAACGGCACGCCGTAGGAGGTGTCCTTGTACTTGGTGGTGTCCCACTGGCCAGGGTAGAAGTCCGAGGACTTGATCGACGTCGGGGTGGCCTGGAAGGCATTCATGGCGGCCATCTCGGCCATCCAGGTGGTGCCGACCAGGGACATGTCGGGTGTGTTGCCGCCGGCGATCGCGGTGGTCAGCTTGTCGTGGGCGGAGTTCCAGGGCACCGCCGTAATCTGAATGTCGATGCCGGGGTTTTGCTGTTCGAACTTCTTGGCCAGGCTCTCAAGGTCCTTGTCGGTGTCGCCCATGGACCACATGACGACCTTGCCTGTGGCCTTGCCGCTGCTGATCTCCGCAGGTGCGACCGTGCCTGGCCCGGCGTCGGCGCTCCGGCCGCAGCCGGTGGCCACCAGGGCTGCCGTGACGGTGACGCACATGATCTGGACGGTTCTGACGGTGTGACGGGTAGTGGTACGCATTGTGCGGCTCCTTGCCGTTGAGCGATACAGGCGCGGGGGGCAGCGAAGGGTGGGAGCGGGCAGGCGCCCGGATAGGTCGGCCCACGAGTGGAGACCGTCTGCGGTGACAGTGGCATCGACGTCCAGCCACAGGTCGCGGCTGGAAAGACGCGGAGCCGGTGGTGGCCGGGCTGGGTGTGCCAGGCGTACCGTTCGGTGTCCCAGATCGGGAACGTGCGGGCGGAAACGCGCACCTCTGCGTCACGTGTGAACGCAGGGGCAGCGGCTATGGGTTGCGTGGAAGGCGAGGCCGAAGAGGTTCGCCGAGGTCTCAAGGAGACAGGTGCGGTGTGCCACTCACCGGCAACACACCGCCCGACTGCGAGGCGCCGACACCTTGCGTATCGCGGTGACGTCGCGTCAGTTCGTGCTCGGCTTCAACGTCGAGCCACGAACCACGAGGTCAGTGGGAATGATGCACGACGGGGCGGCCTCCGGCGATCGGCGCACGTGGTCCAGCAGCAGACGCGCCGCCGCCGCACCCATCTCCCGCATCGGCTGGCGGATGGTGGTCAGTGCCGGATAGGTGTACGACGCCAGCTCGATGTCATCGAACCCCACCACGGCGACGTCCTGCGGAATCCGAAGGCCGGCCTCATGCAAGGCCGCGAGCACGCCGGCCGCCGTAGGGTCGTTGTGCCCGAAGACCGCGTCGAATTCCACGCCGTCCGCGAGAGCTTGCGCGACCGCGCTCCGACCACTGTCGAAGAGGAAATCGCCGCAGATGATGCTGCGCTGGTCGAGCTCGATCCCGGCGTTCGCATAGACGTCGACGAAGCCGCCCAGCCGTTCCCGAGTACAGCCGTACGCCTCGGGACCGGTCACCACCAGAGGGCGATGGCGGCCGATGTCCAGCAGGTGGCGCGCCGCCTGCTCACCCCCCTCTCGGTTGGTGGTGGCCACGTAGGGGAATCCCGGCCGGTGGAAGCGGTCGTCGATCAGCACCACCGGCAGCCCCGCTTCGTGCAGTTCCGTGATGGATCCCAGGGCCCCCTCGGGCTCTATCACCAGCAGACCATCGAACGACTTGGCGGCGACCTGCAGGCCCAGCCTGCGCAGAGATTCCTCACCGCGGTTCCAGGTCAGCATGCGCAGTCCGAAGCCCTCGGTCTCCAGCGTTTCGACGACCGCCTGGACGATGCCGGCCCAGGCCCAGGCCATATCAGGGACCAGCATGCCGATCATCTGTGTCGTGCCGCGTGCGAGCCCGACTGCCCCGGCGCTCGGCACATAGCCGAGCTCCGAGATCGCCTCGCGGACCTTCAAGACGGTGTTCTCGTTGATCTCGCCCCTGCCGTTCAGCACCCGCGAGACCGTCGTCTTGCTGACCCCGGCCCGCGCGGCCACGTCAGAGATGGTGACTCCCATGCCACCTCCCTCCCTCCATGCAGAGGCGGAAGACGTTCTCCCGCACCGAGGACCGATCACGCAGAGAGTCCTGGAACCGGTACCGGGAGCGGTGCCGGAACCGGTTTCGGCCCCGGTTCCCAGAAGTGAAGCACCGAGAGGTCCGACCGGTCAACACGCCGGAAACAACTCGTTCACAAATCCCGACGATGTCGCGGGACGCCTGCCAGGTTCGCCACCCAGGTCGCGGCCACCCTGACCTGGACGGTTGCCGCGGTGACGCCTGTCGGCCGGTCGGCCCGCACCGGGCCAATCGCGCCCGAACCATTGACGCACTGGCCGGAGTGCGCTTCATAATCAGGGCACTCGATGTCAACGATGACATATGTCAACGATGACACCCCGGGCGGCGGCGTGGACGTCGGCGCCGGCCTGGGGCGTCACTTTTCGGTCCGTCCGCGCCGAGGCCGCAGCCACCGCTGCACGGACGACCGCGGGACAAGGAGACACCATGAGCTCTGTACGCGTACCCCGGCATGCCCGCGTGCGGTTACTGGCGGCGGTGGCGACGGTCTGCGCCCTGGCCGCAGCTCCACTCGCCCCCCAGGCCGCCGCGGCCGACACCCCGCCGTACACCGAGACCTACAGACCCCAGTTCCACTTCACTCCGGAGAAGAACTGGATGAACGACCCCAACGGCCTCGTCTACTACAAGGGCGAGTACCACCTCTTCTACCAGCACAACCCGAACGGCAACTCCTGGGGCGACATCTCCTGGGGGCACGCGGTGAGCACGGACCTCGTGCACTGGAAGGAGTTGCCGCTCGCCCTGTCGCACGACGACGAGGAGATGGTGTTCTCCGGCAGCGCGGTCGTCGACTGGAACAACACCACCGGGTTCGGCACCGCGAAGAACCCGCCCATGGTGGCGATCTACACCAGCGCCTACAAGAACGGCGGCAAGCAGGCCCAGTCGCTCGCCTACAGCACCGACCGCGGCCGCACCTGGACCAAGTACCAGGGAAATCCCGTCATCGACATCGGCTCCACCAACTTCCGCGACCCCAAGGTCCAGTGGTACGCGCCGACCAAGAGCTGGCTGATGACGGTGTCACTGTCCGCCGAGCACAAGGTGCGGTTCTACTCGTCCAAGAACCTCAAGGACTGGGAGCTGCTCAGCGAGTTCGGGCCGGCCGGCGCGACGGGCGGCGTGTGGGAGTGCCCCGACCTGTTCCCCCTCGCCGTCGACGGGGACAAGAACACCATCAAGTGGGTCCTGGTCGTCAACATCAACCCCGGGGGCATCGCGGGCGGTTCGGGCGCCCAGTACTTCATCGGCGACTTCGACGGCAAGAAGTTCACCGCCGAGGACAAGGGCACCTACACACCGCCCACCGGCACGGTGATGCAGGACTTCGAGGGCGCCGACTTCGGCACGTGGACGACCACCGGCGCCGCGTTCGGCCAGGGACCGGCAACCGGGGCCGTGGACGGTCAGGGAACCGTCACGGGCTTCGACGGCAAGGGCCTCGCCAACAGCTTCCACGGCGGTGACGGGACCACCGGCACCCTCACCTCGCCCGAATTCACCGTCGAGAGCCCTTACGTGAACTTCAAGATCGGTGGCGGCCGGCACCCGCACGAAGCCGGGACCGTCCTGGAAGGACCTCCGCCCGAGGGGACGGTCCTCGCCGACTTCGAAGGCGGAACCTACGGCAACTGGACGAAGACCGGGGACGCCTTCGGCAGCGCACCGGCCACGGGTACCCTCCCCGGCCAGGGACAGGTCTCCGGATACCTGGGCAATGGCCTGGTCAACAGCTTCCTGAACGGCGACTCCACCACCGGCACCCTCACCTCGCCCGAATTCACCATCGACAAGAAGCACATCAACTTCCTCGTCGGCGGCGGCCACCACCCGACCGATTCCGGCAACCCCACCGCCGTCCAGCTCCTCGTGGACGGCCAGGTCGTCCGCAGCGCCACCGGCAAGGACGCCGAAGCACTCAACTGGGTCTCCTGGGACGTCGCCGACCTCGCCGGCAAGAAGGCGCAGATAAAGATCGTCGACGACAACACCGGCGGCTGGGGCCACATCCTCGCCGACCACATCGTGCTCTCCGACACCCAGGCCCAGCCCATCTCCCAGGAGACGTCCGTCAACCTGATCGTCGATGGCAAGGTCGTCCGCAGCGCCACCGGCTCCAACAGCGAGACGCTGGACTGGGCCTCCTTCGACCTGCGTCCTTACCTCGGCAAGAAGGCGCGGATCCAGATCCTCGACATGAACACCGCCGGCTGGGGCCACATCCTCGCCGACCAGTTCACCGCCGCTGACAAGCCCGCCCTCTCCGTCGTGCAGCGCGCTGACTGGGCCGACTACGGCAAGGACTACTACGCGGCGGTGTCCTGGGAGAACGTGCCGGGCGGCAAGCGGTACATGATCGGCTGGATGAACAACTGGGACTACGGCCTCTCCGTCCCCACTTCCCCCTGGCGAAGCGCGCAGAGCATCACCCGGGAGATGGCACTGCGCACCGTCGACGGCCGGATCCGGCTGACCAGCAAGCCGGTCAGCGGCCTGGAGCCCCTCCGGGACAAGCGCCCGGCGACGGCGTCCGACGTCACCATCAAAAGCACCTCCAAGCCTCTGATCGGCCGTGCGGTACAGGGCAAGGCACTCGACATCGAGGCGACCTTCTCCCTCAAGGACGCCGAACGCTTCGGCCTGAAGGTGCGCACCGGCGCCAATGGCGAGGAGACCGTCATCGGCTACGACACCACGACACAGGAGCTGTACGTCGACCGCACCCGCTCCGGCGCGGTGAACTTCAACAGCACCTTCCCCGGCGTCCAGACCGCGCCCCTGACGGCTGAGAACGGCAAGGTCAAGCTGCGGATCCTCGTCGACTGGTCGTCCGTCGAGGTCTTCGGCGGCAGCGGCGAGGCCGTGATCACCGACCAGATCTTCCCCGACCCCTCCAGCACCGGCGTCGACGTCTTCGCTGAAGGCGGCACCGCCACCCTCGACCACATGCAGGCGTGGCAGCTGAAGTCCATATGGCCGTGACCTGCCTCGAGCCCGTGCGCCGGACGGCCAGGAGCGGCTTCCGGCGCGCGGCTCTCGGCGAGGCAGGCGCCGCCGCCATCGCGAACGGCGGTGGCGGCGTGCTCCTGACCGCCACCCATCCTCCTTCGCCGTGCCCTCAACCAAGGAGCACCTGTTCAGGTGGTGGAGGATGCGGGTCCCGTCACGTACCGGTAACAACTGTTGACGCGACCGATACGTGGACGTACTGTGCCGTTAATCGATTTACGTCAATCGATTAACGAGGAGCCATGGCAGCCACTCTGAAGGACGTCGCCCTCCGCGCCGAGGTGTCGGTCGCGGCTGCGTCGCTGGTCTTGTCCGGCAAGGCCGAAGGCCGGGTCGCCGAGGCGACCGCCGAGCGGGTCCGGACGGCGGCGGCGGAGCTGGGCTACCGCGGCAACCGCGCCGCCCGCAGCCTGCGTACGCAGTCGGCTCCGCTGCTGGGCCTGCTCAGCTTGGGCGTGGCCACCCAGCCCTACGCCGGAGCGATGCTCGAAGCCGCTCAGTCAGCCGCGCGCGAGCATGACTACGACCTGTTGTTCATCGAGGTCGGCACCCAGGAAGCCATCGCCGAGAACCTGCGACTGCTGGAGGAGCATCAGGTCGCGGGCGTCCTGATCGCCTCCTACTTTCACCGGGAGCTGGTCTTGCCCGCGCAGCTGCCCGCGCCCACCGTTCTCGTCGACGCGCTGTGCCCGGACCGCGACATCGACTGGGTGGTGCCCGACGAGTACGTTGGCGAGACCGAGGTCCTGGAGGAGCTCGCCCGTGCCGGCCACCACCACGTCGGCTGGATCTGTGATATCCCGAGGTACCCCGCGACCATACTGCGGACCAAGGCGTTCGAGGACGTCGCCGCGCGCCACGGATGGGACGACGACCCGTGGCGCGTCGTCCTGACCGAGCACGCCGACGCCGAGGACGGCTACGCGGCCATGCAGCGGCTGCTCGAGCAATTCCCCAAGGTGACGGCGGTCGCCGCCTTCACCGATCGCATGGCCATGGGCGTCTACATGGCCTGTTTCGAGCGGGGCATCCGCGTGCCCCAGGACATGTCGATCGTCGGATTCGACGACCAGGTCCTGGTGTCGGAAGCGCTCCGTCCTGGACTGACCACCGTGGCACTGCCCCATCGCCAGATGGGCAAGTGGGCGGTGGGCCGGCTCATCGAGCGCATCGAGTCGGCGGAGGACCTGGGGGTCAGCCAGGTCCGAATCAATGGCGGCCTGGTCATCCGAGACTCGGTCGCCGCTCCGCGCACTGGTCGGGTCAGGGCCAGTACGCGGAGGTGAGCAATACCCACGCAACGGCGTAGCCGTTGCCTCGCTTGGAGGGCATCATGTCAATACTAGCCCGGAGCCTCCCCATGGCCGCCCTGGGCGTCGCCGGTGCGCTGGCGCTCGCCGCCTGCGGTGGCGGCGGGACGAGCGCGGGGCCGGCCGGTTCCGCCCCGGCCGCCTCCGGCGGCAAAACCAAGGTCACCATGTGGACGCACAACGCCGGCAACGAGGTCGAGCTCAAGCTGGTCCAGCAGGTCACCAACGACTACAACGCCTCGCAGGACAAGTACGAGATCACCATCCAGGCGTTCCCGCAGGAGTCCTACAACGACGCCATCGTGTCGGCCGCGGCGTCCAAGAGCCTGCCGTGCCTCCTCGACGTCGACGCTCCCATCATGCCGAGCTGGGCGTACGCCAACTACCTCCAGCCTCTGACCGTCGACGCCAAGCTCACCGACCCGCTGCTGCCGGGAGTCAAGGGCGTCTACAACGACAAGCTGTACTCGGTCGGCTTCTACGACGCCGCCCTCGGCATCGTGACGCGCAAATCGATCCTCACCGACAACGACATCCGGATCCCCACCATCGACCAGCCGTGGACGTTGGAGGAGTTCGACGCGGCCCTCGCCAAGATCAAGGCGTCGGGCAAGTACGACTACCCTCTGGACGCCGGCACCGGCTGGACCGGTGAGTGGTACCCCTACGCCTACTCCCCGCTCCTGCAGTCCTTCGGCGGCGACCTCATCAACCGCGCCGACTTCTCCACCGCCGAGGGTGTGCTGAACGGTCCCCAGGCGGTCAAGTGGGGCGAGTGGTTCCAGGGCCTGTTCAAGAACAAGCTGGCCAACCCCAAGGAGTCCGAAGACCGAACGGACTTCCTGCAGGGCAAAGTCGCGATGCAGTGGAACGGCTCCTGGGCCATCGGCGACGCGGTGAAGAAGTTCAGCGACGACATCCTCGTCCTGCCGCCGCCGAACCTGGGCAAGCAGCCCTACATCGGCGCGGGCTCCTGGCAGTGGGGGATGTCCGCGACCTGCCAGACCCCTGAGGCGGTCAACGGCTGGATCAGCTTCGGGCTGCAGGACAAGTACCTGTCGGCCTTCAGCGAGCAGCTCGGCAACCTGCCCGCCTCCGCCAGTGTGCAGGCGCTGGGCAAGAAGTTCAGGGAAGGCACCAAGGAGAGCACCTACATCGAGCTCGCCCGCAAGTACGCGCTCATCCGCCCGCCGACACCGGCCTACCCCTTCATCGCCAAGACCTTCGAGAAGGCGGCGGCCGACATCATCTCTGGCGCCAACGTGCAGGACGCGCTGAACACGGCCGTCGACGCCATCGACAAGAACCTGGCCGAGAACAACAACTATCAGTAGCCGGTCCCGGTCCGGGGTGTGCCGCCACCCACCCCGGGCCCACCCCCACCTGTGAGGTCCACGTGTCTCTGACGCATGCCCGCGGCAGACCCAAGCGATCCGTCACCTACATGCGGGGCCGGCCCGGCCGATGGCCCAACCGGCCCGCCGACCGCCACAAGGCCGAGGCCAGGACGGGACGGCTGTTCACTGCCCCGGCGATGTTCCTGCTGCTGATCTTCCTCATCATCCCGATAGCCCTGGCCCTCAGCCTCGGCTTCACCGACGCCAAGCTCTCCTCGCCGCAACCCACCCGCTGGATCGGCCTGTCCAACTTCGAAGACCTCCTCAGCCTCAAGCCCCTCACCCTCGACGAGGCCCGCGTCCGCGAGCTCGCCGGACCTGAGGGCACCGTCCGCACCGCCCTGCGCAGCCTGACCAAGAACGGCAGCGGAACCCCCTACGAGGGCATGTCGGTGCTGTCGGACTCCGTCGCCGCCGACGGCAAGAGCGGCAGCTTCTGGCTCGCCGGCGACCCGCTGTTCTGGAAGTCGCTGCGCAACACCGCCGTGTTCGCCCTCGTCGTCGTCCCCGTCCAAGGAGGGCTGGGCCTGCTGCTGGCGCTGCTGGTCAACAGCAAATTCCGGGGACGGGTGTTCTTCCGTACGGTGTTCTTCCTGCCCGTGGTGATGTCGATGGTCGTGGTGTCGATCCTGTGGGCCTTCCTGTATGAGAAGGACGGACTGGTCAATAACGCGATCAAGGCGGTCTACCCGTCCTGGGACCCGATCGCCTTCCTCGCCGACCCGTCCACCGCGCTGCCCGCCATCATCGCCATGTCGATCTGGCAGGCCGTCGGCTTCCACATGATCATCTGGCTGGCGGGGCTGCAGACCATCCCGGCCGAGCTGTACGAGGCCGCCAAGATGGACGGTGCGGGCCCCTGGCGCACCTTCACCTCCGTCACGTGGCCGGGACTGCGGCACACCTTCGTGTTCGTCCTGGTCACCATCACCATCGCCGCGCTGGGAATGTTCACGCAGGTCAACGTCATGACCAAGGGCGGGCCGCTGGACTCCACCTCCACGCTCGTCTACCAGGCCTTCGCCGAGGGCTACGGCAAACAGCGCATCGGGTACGCCTCAGCCATCTCCTTCGTGTTCTTCGTGCTCGTGCTGTGCGTCGCGCTCATCCAGCGCCGGCTGACCAGGGAGAAGGACGCATGACCACCACCGTCAAGGCCCGCCGGACCCTCGCCCGCACCGCCTTCTACATCGCCGGCGCGCTGTTGTCGCTCGCCTTCCTGCTGCCCATGGTCTTCATGATCGTCTCCAGCTTCAAAGGCAAGCTGCAGATTTTCGAAGACCTCGAATCCGTCCGGGCGTTCCTGCCGGTGGGCGACGTCGGACTCGACAACTACCAAGGACTGTTCAGCCGGGTCCCGCTCGCCCGCTTCTACGTCAACTCCCTGCTCGTCTCATTCCTCGTCGTCGGGCTCGGGCTGATGATCAACAGCCTGGCCGCGTTCGGCATCGCCCGGATGCGCTGGCGCGGGCAGGGGATCGTCATGGGGGTGCTCATCGCGACCCTCATCGTGCCGTTCGAGACGCTCGCACTTCCGCTGCTGTACTGGGTGAACAATCTGCCCTATCTCTCCTTCGCCACCGGGACGCCCGAGCTGACCACCGGCTGGATCAACACCTACGCCGTGCAGATCGTCCCGTTCATCGCCAACGCGTTCTCGATCTTCCTGTTCGTGCAGTTCTTCAAGTCCATCCCGCGCGAGATCGACGAGGCCGCCTTCATCGACGGTGCGGGTTTCCTGACCGTCTACCGGCGCATCGTCGTCCCGCTGAGCGGGCCCGCCTTCGCCACCAGCGCCATCCTCACCTTCCTGCCCATCTGGAACTCCTACCTGTGGCCGACGATGGTCGTCCAGGAGGAGGGCCTGCGGCCGCTCCCCGTCGGCCTGGACTACTTCTTCCAGTCCAACACCGCCGAGGGCGTGCCATGGGGCCAGATCATGGGCTACACCACCCTGGTCACCCTGCCGATCATGGTGCTTTTCATCGTTTTCCAACGCAGTTTCGTGGCCAGCGTGGCCAACAGCGGAATCAAGGGGTAATCAATGTTGCGACTGGCGGACAGCTGGATCTGGGACTCGTGGTACGCCTACGACGGCGCGCTCCACCACGTGTTCTACCTCCGGGCCTCCCGCGGCCTCGGGGATCCCGACCGCCGTCACCGCCACCCGAGCGTCGGCCACGCCGTGTCCGCCGACCTGCGGGACTGGACGGTCCTGCCCGACGCGCTGACGGTCTCGGACTCCCCGGCCTTCGACGATTGGACCACCTGGACCGGCAGCGTCGTACGCGACGACGCCGGGCGGTGGTGGATGTTCTACACCGGGACCACCCGGCAGGACGGCGGCGACGTCCAGCGCGTCGGCGTCGCCACCTCCACGGACCTCCTCGTCTGGCACAAACACCCTCCATGCACCGTCCTGGAAGCCGATCCCCGCTGGTACGAGAAGCACGGCCAGTCCGCCTGGCACGAAGAAGCCTGGCGGGACCCCTTCGTCTTCCGGGGCGAGGACGGCCAATGGCACATGTACGTCACCGCCCGCGCCGGCCACGGCGATTGGCGAAGCCGTGGTGTCGTCGGGCACTGCACCTCCACCGATCTGGAGCAGTGGCACGTCCAGCCGCCGCTGACCGAGCCCGGCGCCGGGTTCGGCCACCTCGAGGTCGTCCAGGCCGAAGTCGTCGACGGCACTCCCACGCTGATCTTCTCGTGTGCGCACGCCCAACTCGACGACGACGCTCTCCGTCGTTACGGCACCGGGGGCATCTTCAGCGTCACCGGGCCCAGCCTCCACGGCCCCTTCGACATCTCCACCGCCCGGCTGTTCCCTGACACCTCGCTCTACGCCGGTCGCCTGGTCCGGCACGACGGCCGGTGGCACCTGATGGCCTTCCAAGACCTCGTCGACGGCCGCTTCGTCGGCGAGCTCGCCGACCCGATCCCCGTCACCAGTACGCCGGATGCGGGCCTGATGCCCGCCGTCGACCGCAGCGCGGCCCACCAGTAGGCCTTCCACCACTCCCGCGCAGACCGGCCGGGCGAGCTTGTCACTTCAAGTGTGTAAATTCTTACTCTGAGTAATGGAGAGTGCTCTTTACCTGATTTACTTGATCCTTCCCGGGTAGGCGATCTCGAGTTCGTTGAGCGCTTCGCGCCAGCCGAAGGT
>NZ_JBQQBQ010000108.1:0-18251 GCF_052245915.1 Nonomuraea sp. 10N515B | reverse complement strand
GGGGACTGCTTGGGGTCCTGCTGTGGTCCTGCCACCTGCTCCAACCTCTTCCAACGGGTGATCAAACTACCCGCGGCTGATAGGTGTTTCGGACCGGGACTGGTTCATTAGCTCTGACGCGGATGGGTGGCCGAGGCCATGCGAGCAGCCATCAACCACCCCTTCATGACGAACACGGTTGAGGCCGCGGCAACCTGTGACACAGAATTTGAGGTCTCTGTCACATATCAGGCGTCATAGTCGCACGAGGGCGGGCGCGGTCTGATTGGTGCTGTTCGGCGGGCTTCCTGCGCGCCAGCGACGATTCAGCGGCAGATGTTGGGACGCCGTTTCCTTGAGGCAGGGAGTTCACTGATGCCGGCAGCGGAGCGCTCGTTGCTCGGCGGCGTCGAGTGCGGGTGTGAGGGGTGCGAGCGTGGTGCGAAGGAGGTCCGGCAGCGAGCCAGACGGCACGACGAGCCCACTGATTGCGGAGGACGAGGCAGTCGTTTGCAGCCACTGCTCGATCGCCACGCGAACTGCGGCGGCCACGCTCGCCGCGAGCACCCGTGCGGTGTGCGGGTCACCATCGCCGAGACGTTCGGCGATCGCGTCGGTGAGGGGATGTTCGATCGCGGTAGTGGTTTCGACGAATGCGTCGCGCAGCGCGGGGCGGGTGATGATCAGCAGCAACGCGTCCCGGCCGGATTCGTCCGGGGCGGTGTACTGATCCACGATCGCCTCGATAACGGCGTCGGCGAGGCCGACGCCGGCGGGCCGGTCGGCCACCGCCGCCGCGACTCGCGCTTCCCGTTCGCCGGCGACGGCGGCGACGATCGCGTGTTCGCGGCTCGAGAAGTAGTTGTTGTACGTCCTCGGTGAGACGCCGGCGGCCTCGGCGATGTCATCGACACGCACGTTGTCCGGTCCACGCTCAAGAGCCAGCCGCAGGGCCGCCGCGCGCAAGGCCTCTCGGGTGGCCTGCTTCTTCTGTTCGCGCAGCCCCGTCCGTCTCGTCGTCACCGTCTCAGCATTCCAGTTTTGATGCGTGTACGCAAATTTGCGTGCACGCATTTTTCTTCTTAGCCTGGGCGTCCTCATCCCACAGGAAGGATCAATTCAATGAGGGCCAAGGGCATCAGCTACGACACCGGTTTCGTCCGCAATGGCGGGTTCTCCCGTGAGCGCTTCGAGCCGGACGTGGTCAAGCGTGAGTTGGAGATCATCCGGGACGACCTGCACTGCACCGCGGTCCGCGTTATCGGCGGTGATCCCGAGCGGCTGGAACTGGCCGCGACGTACGCCGCCGACCTCGGCCTGGAGGTCTGGTTCTCGCCCTACCCCCTCGAACTGACCGCCGAGGAGACGCTGTCGCTGTTCGCCGACTGCGCTGAGCGGGCGGAGCGGATCCGGCGGCGGGGCGCCGAGGTCGTGTTCGTCGCCGGCGCCGAGCTGAGCCTGATGAACAAGGGATTTTTACCAGGCGACACCCAGGAGGACAGGCTCGGACTGCTGACTCAGCGGGATCGCCTGGCCGAGCGGGTCGGCGAGCTCAGCGCACGGGTCAACGACTTCCTCGCCGGCGCGGTCGCCCTCGTTCGCGAGCGATTCGGCGGCCGGATCACGTACGCCGCCATCCCGCTCGAGCGCGTCGACTGGGCACCCTTCGACATCGTGGGCGTGGATCTCTACCGGTCGGCCGAGGTCGCCGACCAGTTCGCCGAGGGCGTCCGTACGCTCGTCGCGCAGGGAAAGCCGGTCGCGATCACCGAGTTCGGCACCGCCGCCTACCGCGGTGCGGGCGACAGGGGCGGCCGCGTTCTGGAGGTCCTCGAATTCGATCAGGAGACCGGCGCGCCGGTCCGTTTGAATAGCGAGTACGTCCGCGACGAGGCCGGCCAGGCCACGTACGTGCGCGAGCTGCTGGAGATCTACGACGCCGCGGGTGTCGACAGCGCCTTCGTCTTCGTCTTCGCGCTCAACAACTTTCCGCACCGCCCCGACGGCGATCCCCGCGACGACCTAGACCTGGCCAGCCCCGGCATCGTCAAAGTCCTCGATGACCGCCGCGGGGACACCTACCCCGACATGCCCTGGGAACCCAAGGCTGCCTTCACCGCCCTCGCCGAGTACTACTGCGGCTGAAGACCGCACTCCCCAGCGAGCCGCACCGGCCACCGCCCGCCTGCCGGGCGCTTCAGCGCTTCATCCGTCCTGCCCCTTTTGCGGGCGAACAAAGGAGTACACATGATCACAGATGTCGTCATCGCCGGCGGCGGTCCGAACGGGCTGATGCTGGCCTGCGAACTGAGCCTGGCAGGGGTCCGGCCGGTCGTGCTGGAGCGGCTGCCGGAGCCGAGCGAGGAACCGAAGGCGAACGGATTGCTCGGCCAGGTCGTGAAAATGCTCGACCGCCGGGGGCTGTGTGAACGTCTCAGTGGTAGCCCAGAACCGCCGCAGCCGAACTCCACGTACTTCATGTTCGGCGCGATGGGCCTGGACCTGAGCCTGCTGGAGGACAGCCCCATCTATGCCCTGCCGGTGCCACAGCGACGCATCGTGCAGGTTCTGCAGGAGCGCGCCATCGAACTGGGCGTGGAGATCCGGCGGGGACATGAGGTCGTCGGCCTGTCGCAGGACGACGACGCGGTCACCATCGACGTCGCGAGTCCGGGCGGGGCCTACCACCTGCGGGCTCGGCACCTTATCGGCGCGGATGGAGCCCACAGCACCACGCGCAAGCTCTCCGGCATCGGATTCCCCGGCATCACCTACGACCGGATGACCGTGCGCTCAGCGCATGCGACGGTCCCGGCGGACTGGGTCGATCCTGCGACCGGTGCGCTGAACGTGCCCGGCTATGGCGCTGTTTCCCCGTTCATGCCCCATCGCACCGAGCGCGGAGGGTTCTCCTACGCGCCGATGCCTGGCCACCCGCCGCTGGTCAGCACCACAGAGTGGGACCAGCCCACGACGGACGCTCCGATGAGCCTCGACGAGTTGCGGGCGAGCATCCGCCGCGTGCTCGGCGTCGACGTGCCGCTTGGTCCGCCCGACGGCCAAGGACCGCACGCGCTGCGCCGGCTGACCGGCGGTAACACCCGGGTCGCCGAACGGTTCGCCGACGGCCGGGTGTTCCTGATCGGTGACGCCGCCCACGTGTACGCCGCCACGGGGGGCGGTCCAGGGCTCAACCTCGGCCTGCAGGACGCGGTCAATCTCGGCTGGAAACTCGCCGCCGAGATCCGGGGAAGCGCCCCGTCCGGACTGCTGAACAGTTACGAGACAGAGCGGCGATCGGCCGCCCAGCGCATGGTGCTGAACGCGCAGGCACAGGCGGCCCTGATCGCCCCCGGCAGCGATGTCACCGGACTGCGCGAGGTGTTCACCGAACTGCTCCGCGACCCGAGCACCGTGCAGCGCCTGGCCGAACTCACCGCGGGCGCCGACGTCCGCTACGCCATGGGCGGACGCGAGGCGCACCCGCTGGTCGGCCGGTTCGCCCCGGACATGGAACTGCACACCCCGGCGGGTCCGGTCCGGCTGGCCGAGCTGACCAGAACCGCACGTCCCCTGCTGCTCGACCTGACCGAAGGAGCATCGCTAGCGGAGACACTTGCCCTGCGCCACGACCAGGTCGATATCGTCGCGGCGCGCTCCCAGGCCCCCGCGCCCACCGCCCTGCTCCTTCGACCGGACTGCTATGTGGCCTGGGCATCCGCATCACCCCGGCCAGATCCCATGGAGATCGAAACACTCCGGGCAGCCTTGCAGCGGTGGTTCGGTGTCGCCGAAGGGACTGTACGGGTTTCTGGACAGGCCCGTAGCCGGCGGCCAGAGCATCGGTGACGACCTGCTCGGTCTGGTCGGCGGGGACCTGAAAAACGCCGAAGCCGAGGATCGGCATCTGCACGCCGTTGTTCAGAGTGACCGCCGACGGGAAATTCCGGTGCGGAGGGTCGGTGGGGTGGTGTGTGATCGGGGGATGGCGATCGAGATGGGCAGGCCGGGGGTCGACGGGCTCCGTGACGTGGTGCGGGTGTTGGGGGAGTGGCAGTACGACGGAGGGCCCGTGCAGTTGCATCCGGGGGATGTGGGGTGGTTCTGGCGATTCGGCGCGGAGCGGACGGCGGAGGCTTTGCGGATCTGGAGCCGGGCTGGGGAGGTTCTGGCGGTCGGGCTGCTGGATGGTGCGCAGTTGCTGCGATTGGCGTTCGCGCCGGAGGTGTTGCGGGACGAGGAGTTGGCGCAGCAGGTGGTCGAGGATGTTTCGGCGCTTGAGCGTGGTGTGCTGCCCGAGGGCGAGGTGTACGTCGAGGCGACGATGGGTGCGCTGGTCCAGGACCTGTTGTTCAAGGACGGCTGGGAGAATGGCGAGCCGTGGACACCGCTTCGGCGCGACCTCGGCACGCCTGTGCCGGATCCCGGCGTACGCGTCGAGGTGATCGGCCCGGAACAGGCGCACGAGTGGGCCGCGATCCTGCGGGCGTCGTTCGACGGGTCCACGTTCACCGACGAGCGCTGGCACGCGATGGCGGCAGGTGCGCCGTACGTCGACGCGCGGTGCCTGCTCGCTCGCAACGAGCAGGGCGAGGCGGTGGCGGCCGTGACGGTGTGGTCGGCGGGTGAAGGCAAGCCCGGGCTGATCGAGCCGATGGGCGTGCACCGGGCACACCGCCGTCACGGTTACGGCAAAGCGATCACAGTCGCCGCAGCGCGCACACTCCAGGAATTGGGTTCGTCCAGCGTGGACGTGTGCACGCCGAGCTCCAACGTCAGCGCCGTCGCCACCTACCAGTCGGCCGGCCTCGAGCAGTTGCCCAAGAGACGGGACCTGTACCGCAGCGCTTCTTGAGCTTTCCTGGAGGACCCCGGGGTTGAGGAACAGCGGTACAGCCATTAGCGGTGAGAATGATCTTGGCGTTTTCGCTGGTCGTGAGCACTACAGTTCGATCACGATGCGGACGAACCAGCCGATCAGGTAGCTATCGTCCGCTTCATGCCGGTTGAGTTTCTGACGGATGAGCAGGCTGCGGCGTATGGGACGTTCGCCGAGGTGCCGATGCGGTCGGAGCTGGAGCGGTTCTTCTATCTGGACGATGTCGACCGGGACTTGATCGCGTTGCGCCGCACGCGCTCGCACCAGCTCGGGTTCGCTCTCCAACTGACGACGGTTCGCTACGTCGGGCTGTTCTTGGAGGATCCGCTGGAGGTGCCGTGGCCGGTGGTGGAGTACCTGGCCGAGCAACTCGACATCGCCGATCCCTCGTGGGTGAAAGCGTATACCCGCCGCAAGCAGACGGCCTACGAGCATGCGTGGGAGATTCGCGACGCCTACGGCTACAAGGTGTACGAGGATCACGAGATGGGCCGGAAATTCCGGACCTTCCTCCACGGCCGGGCGTGGATCCACGCCGAGGGACCGGTCGCTCTGTTCGACCACGCGGTGGGCTGGCTGCGCCGGCATCGGGTGCTCTTACCCGGCGTCCATGTGCTGGCCCGGCAGGTCTCCGAGGTCCGCAAGGCAGCGGAGAGCCGGCTGCACGCGACGGTCGCCAAGGCCACCCGCCAGGTGGATCCGGCGCTGCCCGGCCAGCTACTCGCACTGCTGGAGATCCCGGAAGGCAAGCGATGGTCGGATCTGGAGCGGCTGCGGAAACCACCGACTCGCAACTCCGGCAGCAGCCTGGCCAAGGCGCTGCATCGGGTAGAGGAGATCTCCGCCTTCGACCTGGGACGGCTCAAGCTCGCGCATGTGCCGCCGAACAGACTGTCGGCACTGGCTCGGCAGGCGATGAACAGCAAGACCTCCAACCTGGGACGGCCCAGCGAGCCCAAGCGCACCGCGCTGGTGTGCACCCTGGTGCGTCACCTGGAAGCGATGGCCATCGACGACGCGCTGGATCTGTTCGCGCTGCTGATGTCCACCAAGCTGATCAACCCGGCCCGGCGCGGGACCGACAAGGAGCGCCTGGCCATGCTGCCGAAATTGGAGAGAGCCTCCCGGATCCTGGCGAGGGCTTCCCGGGTGTTGATCGAGCGGCTGCAGGCGGTGGAGGAGACCCAGACGGACCTGGATGTCGCCGCGTTGTGGGCGGCGGTGGCGACCGTAGCCTCACGCGCCGAGGTACATCAGGCGCTCGAGCAGGTCGAATCTCTGATCAGCCCAGAAGACGATGGCGGCGACAGTGCGATGCGACGTGCGCTGACCGACCGCTACAACACGGTCCGACCGTTCCTGACGCTGCTGGGTGAGTCGCCGGCGCTGGGCGCCGCCTCCGGCGGCAAGCGGGTGCTGGCCGCGGTACGGCGGCTGCCTGCGCTGGCCCGCCGCAAGGTGAAGCAGCGGGCGCTGCTGCCCAAGGAGATCGATGAGAAGCTGGTGCCGCCGATGTGGCGGCGCGCCGTGTACGCCAACCCCGACCTGCTGGCCGGGTCGGTCGATCGCGATGCTTATGTGATGTGCGTGCTGGAGCAGCTCATGCGGGCGCTGCTGCGGCGTGACATCTTCGCCTCACCCTCGCACCGCTGGTCCGATCCTCGCGCCCGGCTGCTGGACGGAGCGCAGTGGCAGGCGGTCCGCGAAGACGTCCTGGCGGGTCTGGGACTGGAGGTCCCGGTGATCGAGCATCTGGCTGAGCGGGTGCACGTGCTGGATGCCGCCTGGCGGCAGATGGCCGACCGACTAGAGGAAGCGGGCGAAGAGGCCAAAATCTCCATCGTGGTCCCGGAGAGGGGACGCCCCAAGCTGAACGTGGAGCGGCTCGGCGCGCTGGGCGAAAGCGAGATGCTGCGCTGGCTACGGGCGACGACCGCCGCGATGCTGCCCCGCATCGATCTGCCGGATCTGCTGTTCGAGGTGCACTCCTGGACCGGATTCCTGGACGCCTTCGTCCACGCCGCCGATGGCTCCACTCGGATGGAGGATCTGGCTACCTCGCTGGTGGCGTTGCTGACCAGCGAGGCCTGCAACATCGGCCTGTCTCCGGTGATCAACTCGAATGTGCGGGCACTGACGCGGGACCGGCTGGCGCATGCGGACCAGTACTACCTGCGCGGTGAGACTCTGGCGGCGGCCAACGCGCTGCTCATCCAGGCCCACAGCGAGGTGCCCATTGTGAACGGCTGGGGCGGCGGGCTGCTCGCCTCGGTCGACGGGCTGCGCTTCGTCGTGCCCAAACGCAGCATCAACACCGGGCCGTCGCCGAAGTACTTCCACTTCAAGCGCGGACTCACCTGGCTCAACGCGATCAACGACCAGGTGTCCGGGATCGGGCAGATGGTGGTGCCCGGCACCCCGCGCGACAGCCTGTACATTCTCGACACCCTGCTGAACCTGGACGGCGGCATCAAGCCGGAGCTGGTCACCACCGACAACGCCTCCTATTCCGACATGGTCTTCGGCCTGTTCGACATCCTCGGCTACCGCTTCTCACCTCGCTTCGCCGACCTGGTCGACCAGCGGTTCTGGTACGCCGACCTGCCCGACCAAGCCCGTGGCAGCTACGGCCCAGTGGACGCGCTAGCTTGCAACAAGATCAACCTTAAGAAGATCATCACTTGGTGGCCGGACATGCTGCGCGTGGCCGGGTCGCTGATCACCAACCAGGTCCGCGCCTATGACCTGCTGCGCATGTTCGGCCGCGAAGGCCGCCCCACGCCGCTCGGGCAGGCCTTCGAGGAGTACGGCCGCATCGCCAAGACTCTCCATCTCCTCGCCGTGATCGATCCGGTCGATGACACCTACCGGCGCCGGGTCAACCGGCAGCTCACTATCCAAGAAGCCCGCCACACGCTGGCCCGGGAGATCTGCCACGGTCGGCGCGGCCGTATCCACCAGGCGTACCGTGAGGGCCAGGAGGATCAGCTCGGATCCCTCGGCCTGATCCTGAACGCGATTGTCCTGTGGAACAGCCGCTACCTGGATGCCGCCGTGGAACAGCTGCGTGCCCATCCGCCCAAAGACCGAGAAGTGCTCGACGAGGACGTGGCCCGGCTCTCACCCCTCGGCTATAAGCACATCAACACGCTGGGCCGCTACAACTTCATCGCCTCCCAGCCCGGCGAAGGCCTTCGCCCGCTACGAGACCCCTCCCAGCACGAAGAAGACGAGGGCTGATTGCAGGCCTTAACCCGCCCATGAGGGGTCGTAAGTAAGAGGCATGCGCCCAGCCGCCAAATTCGTGATCATGGCGACCCCGTCCGACCTTGTCCAGGATCGGGATTTCGTTCCAAATCACTCCGACCCCCTCAACCGTGCGGGCAAGATCGATCGTCGAGCGCTCGCCAAGATGCTCGATCCCGCACTCCCCCACCCGGACGCAACACGCAACCCTCACGTTGTGCCATTCACTGGCACGGGCGGGACGGATACGGGAAACTGTCCCAATGCCTGCTGAGTACACCCAAAGTGACCAGTTCCGTGGTGCCCGCATCCACCTGAGCGACCTCTCCGGCCTCGAGATTCGCGATTGCGACGTCACCGGCCTGAAGATCGTGGACTGCTATGGGGGCAACGTCTCCCTCGGTGGCGGCTTCGAGCGTGTCGTTGTCAACGACGTCGACGTGACCGCCTACGTCGAGGCCGAGCTCGACCGGCTGCATCCCAACCGGGTGCTGGCCCGTGAGGCCACGTCCGCCGCCGAATACCGGGCCGCTTGGGATGCCATCGAGAAGCAATGGGAGGAGACGCTCGACCGCGCCAGGCGCCTACCCGAGGCGAAGCTGCACGAGCAGGTCGACGGCGAGTGGTCGTTCGTCGAGACGCAGCGGCATCTGCTGATGGCCAGCGATGCCTGGATCGGCAACGCCGTGCTCGAGGAGGACGCGCCGTACCACCCGTTGGGCCTTCCTAGCGGCGGGATGCCGGCCGAAGCATCGGCGAAGCTCGGGCTCACCCTCGATGCCACCCCGACGCTCGACGAGGTACTCGCGCCGCGGCTCGCCCGCATGGCCACGATGCGCCGGGTCGTCGACGAGCTCACCGAGGCCGTGCTCGATCGGGTGTGTGGTCGCAAGCCGGCGGACCCATATCCGGACCGGGAGTACGTCGTGCGCCGCTGCCTCACGGTGGTGTGCAAGGAAGAGGCCGAGCATCACCGGTATGCGGTCCGCGACCTCACCGTGCTCGAGGCCGGTGCCCGAACCGAGTGAAGGCGCGTCCCGGCAATGGACGGCGATCTCGCGATCCTGCGCTTGACCAGCCCATCTTGCTGTCGGAGCCCCTCATCGCACCCGCGCTGCCCAGCCAGGGCGCGGTGCCGACCGGCGAGGTAGTCACGACCGGCTACGGAAAGACCAGCAATGCGGGCTTCCCCAACGAACGACGCGAGGTCTTCCTCGATGTCACGCCGCGGTGGACCTGCGAAGGCGATCACGCCCGGAATGAACTGCACCCGCAAATCCGGCCAGACGGCCGGAGCATGCGGCACTGGGTGATGTCGTCATCGGAATCGTCTCCTGAAATATCTCTGGCCAGTCGGCAACCCGACCTATCCCACCGTGAATAGGAATGTTTCTCAGCACCGAACCTGGATATGGTGCAACGTGGGGAGGTACCCGGCGGTTCATCCACCTGCCTTCAGCCGGAACGCGAGGCGGCGGGGCGCCTGCACGCGATAGCTGTCCGTCACCAGCTCGGCAACCTCGACCCAGTCCGTCTCGTCGTCCAGCACCATTCCCACGACATTCACACCCCAGTCGGCCCGGAAGAACGGAGGGCCGGCATGCGCCAGCGCGGCCAACTCCCCGGGCGGCGCCCGGAAGGTCATCAGGATGGCCGGATCGTCCAGATCGATGTAGGCCGACCCCCTCACGTCGGTGGTGTAGACGTGCAGGAACGTCCGCCGGCGAATCCGCCACCGCAGGCCGATCCACGCCGGCTCCTCGTACGCCTCGGGCAGCTCCCCGCAGATCACCCGGAGCCGGCCCACAACGGCGGGTGGAACGTCCGCGATGTCGCTCATCTGTACCTCCCGCGCCCATCCTGCCCGCCGGGTAGGACATCAGCACATCAGAGTCTCCGGGGTTGGCGGGGCCGCGCCGACGTCATAGGACTATCGGGCCCTGGGCGCGCGCTTCACGTGGCCGATCTTGACGCCCTGGATGGCACGCCGGTGCTGGACATCAAACCGTACCTCCGCGAGTTCGCGCCGCAGGACGAGGTACGGCAAGCCCCCTGGGCAACCAACCTGATGCATCAGTACTACTAAAACTGGATCGCGGGCCCCGGAAGATCTCGTCCCACAGAACCGGTCGGCTGAAGGCTGGGCCCGCGAGATCACTTCCGGTCGATCCCGGCGGGCGTTTCATAGACGAGCACACATGAAACAGTTCTCACCGGAGATCACGAACAGGGCATTCGCCGTTTCATAGGTCGTTTCAAAACTGTAGCCACATGAAACGACCCCATGAAACACTCGCCGGGTGAATGACGGGTACCTCAGCGTGGAAACCCACGGCTGCCCCATGTCCAGCTGTGCCGCGCCCGCCGGGTCACCTTGCCGGACCAGCAAGGGCAGGGTGGCGATCAACTACCACACCGCCCGGTTCCGCCTCGTCCCCTCGCTCGCCAAGGCCCTGACGGTTGTCACCCCCCCGATCCGCAAGCCGGGCACTCCGTGGGTCGAACTGCCCCGCCCCGCAAGCTCCGGGGCCGAGCTGAGCGGGCACGTCCGGATCGGGTACGCTCGCGCGTCCACAGCCCGGCAGTCGCTCGACACCCAGCTCGACTCTCTCACCGCCGCGGGCGTGACGAAGATCTTCTCCGAGAAGATCTCAACCCGCGCCGTCAGTCGTCCCGAGCTCGACCGTGCGGTGGAGTTCGCGCGGGAGCTGCGGGCCGCCAGCCTCGGTGTCACGCTAGTGGTCCACGAGCACAAGCGCCTCGGACGCGGCCTGGCCCTGGCTGAGCTCGCCGAGCAGCTCAAGTCCTATGGCGTCGCCCTGGAATTCCTCACCGGCGAACTTCAGGGCAACCACGACCCGTCCGGGATCGTGTTCACCGTGCTCGCCGCGCTTTCCGGCATGGAACGCGAGTACATCCGCGACCGCACCCTGGAAGGCCACGAGTCAGCCCGTACCCGCGGCCAGACCATCGGCGGCGCCACCGTCACCGACGACGCCATGCTCTCCCTGGCCCTCCACCTGCGCGAGAAGAACCTCAGCCTGCGCGAGATCGCGGCCAAACTCGTCATCACCAAGGGCAAGAAGAAGGGCCGACATCCCTCACCCGCGACCGTCCTGCGGATGCTCCGCGAACACGACGAAGCCGATGAAGATCATTCTCACCGCTAATGGCTGTACCGCTGTTCCTCAACCCCGGACCCCGCCCAGTCCGGCGCCCGCACGCCGCGGTGTACGACGCCATCCGGCTTCTGGCCCCAGCCGACAAGCTCAGGTCCTGCAGCCAGAGAAGCCGAAGAGGCGTAGAGGAGCCCACGGGATCTTTCCTTAAGCCGGGCAGGCGGGGGCCGTCTCGGCCGGTGTGCTGTCGCGGAGCGCGCGAATGTGGGTGAGGAGGTCCTTGGTCTGGCGGTCCTCCTCCAGCCAGGTGTAAACCGGGGCGAACGCGACGCGCAGCTCCCGCACCCGCTCGGGGCCGGCAGTCACCAGTTCGATTGCACCGCGCCGGCACAGGGCGCCGATCGCCTCCTGCTCGAAGGACCTGATGAACTCGATGCTCTCCGGCACCGCCGCCAGCGCGGCCCGGCGCAGCAGGTCGCGCTGGTCCGGGGTGAGGGCGTGGCGGCTTGCGACGATCGTGAGCGGTCGCGGCCACAGGCTCACGTCCGCTGTCAGCGACCGCAGCGTCCCGTCATACCGGTTGCCCCGCACGGCGGCGATCTGCAGCTCCACCCCGTCGAAGCCGTCCACCGGCGCGCCCTCGAACGCATAGGGCACCGCCGTGGCCCCCAATGCCGCCAGGCTGCGCGCCGCCACTTCCCCGGCGGAGATGGCGATCCCCGCGCCCTTGTAATCGGCCGGGCCGAGGAAGCGTCGTTCCACGCGGGCGGGCCTGCGCAGCGGGCCGGGCAGGATGCCGATCCCCTCCAGCCCCAGCACCGCGGGTCCCTGAAGCATCTGCGAGGTCAGCCCGGCCTCGCCCAGGACGGCCTGCTCCAGCGTGAGATCGGCTATCTCCAACGGCGCCAGCAGCGCGTCGAAGGAGCGCACCCCGAGCCCGTGCCAGACCCGGGCTCCGACAACGCCCAGGGTGTACGTGCCGGCGCGCACCTCCCGCACCAGGCCGGCCTCGGCTTCCGGATCGTTCGCCTGCCAGCGGCGCGTGGCCTCGATCCGCACCGCACCGCCCGACAACCGCTCGACCTGGGCGACGAAGTCCTCCACCTCCGCGGCATCCCGGATGCTCACCATGGTGAGCACCATTGGCTCGGCCGTACCCGCGCCTCCCGCATTGTCGCCCGTGCCCGCCGGCCCACACCCCGTCAGCACGAGCAGCACACAGGCCAGCGCACCGACCGTCTTCCTCCACAGCATGAGAGATCTCCTTCCCGGCCTTCGAGTGCTTGTCCAGGCCTGGCGTCGGCGGTCGTCGACGCCACGGTGGATGCATGGGTGGAAGCCGTCCGTATCATGATCGGCGGGGAGGCGGCCAGTGATGTCGTGGCCGGTGTACCGATCGTGGCCGGGCAACCGGGTGCAGGACATCCGAGCTAGCACTGGATCTGTCCATCGGGAGTGACACCGTGGAGGCCAAGCGGGTCGCGCTGCCGGTGTGCTGGTGCACACCGCCCAGGCGCGGGCGCGTGATGATCTGGCCGGTGGTCATGGTTGCTCCTTCGGCACACAGGAGCGCGGCCCGTTCCGGAGACCGCGCCCGCCGGCGGCAGGCGGTCAGGCGACGGGAATCCAGGTGAACCGGCCGTTGGGACCAGGTTCGGCCCGCCCGAAGACCACGTCGGCGAAGTGGCCACCGTAGCCGATGGTGTCGGGCGGCTCAGTTCTTCGACCAGGCGGCGGCGATGCTCGGCGGATTTTGCGGGGTCGTGGTCGATCCCGCAGGACCATTCGGGGTGGGTGACCTGGACCGGCGTGTGCAGGGCATCGCCGAACGCGATGAGCACCATCTTCAGGGACTATCTCCACGGGATGCCGGTAAGAATCGAGCCAGGCGCCCAAAGGCGACCGTGCGTGACCGGGAGTTCCGAAACCAGCCCTCGGCGGGTTGCGCGGTTGCGCACCGTGATCTGCGGCTGCGCGGCCGCGGCCCCCATCTCGACCAGCGCGCTGGGCGCGAAGGCCCGGCAGACACCGGGTGCGAACTCGATGAGCAGATCCTCGATCGGACCTTGAATTGGTCCTCAATTGGCCTACAGGATCGGACCTTATCCAGTGTACCGATTCCTGTCAGGCTGAGTGGCATGGCAACGACAGCGACCCGCTTCGACGGCCGGCTCCTCACGCCTGGCGACGCCGGCTACGACACCGCCCGTACCGTCTGGAACGCCATGGTCGACCGGCGTCCACGCATGATCGTCCGCGCGGCGGGCGTCGCCGACGTGGTCGCCGCCGTGCGGATGGCCCGGGAACTGGACCTGGAGATCGGCGTGCGCTGCGGCGGCCACAACGTCGCCGGCTTCGCCGTGCCGGACGGTGGTCTCATGATCGACCTGACGCTCATGGGGGGCGTGCGGATCGACCCGGCCCGTCGCCGGGCCCGGGTGCAGGGCGGCGCGCTGCTCGGCGCGCTGGACCGGGCGTCCCAGGCGTACGGCCTGGCGACCACCGCGGGCAACGTCTCGCACACCGGCGTCGGCGGGCTCACGCTCGGCGGCGGCATGGGCTGGCTGGCCCGCCAATACGGCCTGGCCTGCGACAACGTCGTCTCCTACACGATGGTCACCGCCGAGGGGGACGTGGTGACCGCGAGCCGCACCGAGAACCCCGACCTGTTCTGGGGCCTGCGCGGCGGTGGCGGCAACTTCGGCATCGTCACCGAGTTCGAGTTCCAGTTGCATCGCATCGGCACGCGGACGCTGGTCGCCGAGTTCGACTTCCGCGCCGAGGACGCCGTCCCGGTCATCGAGGGCTGGCGCGACCTGAACGCCGTCGCGCCCCGGCAGGCGACGTTCACCGCCAGCGTCGGCAGCGGTCCCGCCGGCCCGATCGCCACGCTGGGGTTCGTGTGGGTCGGCGACCCGGACGAGGGCCGCCGGCTGCTGCCCGCGATGCGGGCGCTCGGGCGTCCCGTCGCGTCGCGCGTCACCACACCCTCCTACCTCGAACTTCAGCAACGCGACGACTCCACCGGCGGTCACGCCTACCGCCGCTATTCCAAGGGGAACTACCTGCGGAGCTTTCCCACCGCGGCGATCGAGGCGTTCCTGCTGCGCGGCGGCGCCGACCTGAGCGCGAGCCTGGACCTGCCGGGCGTCGGCCTGCAGGCGCACGGCGGCGCGATCGCCGATGTCCCGGAGGCAGACGCGGCGTTCAGTCACCGCGGCACGATGTTCGAGTTCGGTGCCGGCTCCCGCTGGACCGACCCGGCCGAGGACGACACCAGGATGGGTGCCGCCCGCGCCGCCGGTGCGTCGCTCGAGCCGTACGCGAGTGGGGTGTATGTCAACTCGTTGACGGCCGACGAGCTGGCCGATGGGCAGCGCGGCGTACGGCGGGCGTATTCGGCCGCGAAGCTGGCCCGGCTGACCGCGGTGAAGACCGCGTACGACCCGGCCAACGTGTTCCACCTGAACCAGAACATCCGTCCGGCACTGTGACGGGCCACGTCAGGATCGTCGTACCTCCCGGATGGCCGTCGCCAGCAGCGCGACCCCCTCGGCGATGACCCTCTCGCCGAGGATGGCGTAGCCGAAGATCAGGCCACCGGGCCCGGCACCGTCGATCCGGAACGGCCCGACGCCCTGGATGCCGAGCCCGTGCCGGGCGGCTGCCGCCACCACCGCCGCCTCATCGAGGTCGGGCGGGAGCCAGGCGACCACATGCTGCCCGGCGGCGATTCCGGCCGGTTCCAGATCGGGCAGATGGGTGCGCAGGGCGTCCAGCAGCGCGTCGCGGCGGCGCCGGTACACCGGACGCATCCGGCGCAGGTGACGGTCGAACTCGCCGCGGGCGAGGAAGTCGGCGAAGGTCAGCTGGTCGATGACCGACGAACCGCGGTCGGCGAGCACCTTGGCCGTGGAGACGTCGGTCACCAGGTGGGCAGGCGGCACCAGCCAGCCGAGCCGCAACCCCGGCGCGAGCGTCTTGCTGGCCGTACCGCAGTAGACGACGTGATCGGGCGCGAGGCCCTGCATGGCGCCCACCGGCGAGCGGTCGTAGCGGTATTCCGCGTCGTAGTCGTCCTCGATCACGATCGCGCCGCGGCGTTTCGCCCAGCGGATCACCTCGGCCCTGGCCGCCGCCGACAGCACCCCGCCGGTTGGCCACTGGTGCGACGGCGTGAGCACGACCGCGTCGGCGTCGGCCCGATGGAGCGCGTCGACCTGAACGCCGTCCGGACCCACCGGGATGCCGACCACGTCCAGTCCCGCGGCCCCGGCCAGCACCCGGGCGTCGTCGTCGGACGACGGGTCTTCCAGGGCGATCCGCCTGGCGCCGCGCCGCGCGAGCACCTGGATCAGCAGCGCGATGCCCTGCCCGTAGCCGTTGCAGATCACCACGTTGCCGGGGACGGCCAGCGTGCCGCGCACCCGGTTGAGGTAGTCGCACAGGGCCTCGTGCAGTTCCGGAACGCCACGCCCGTCGAGGTAGGCGAACCGGTCGTTGGGCGTGGTGGTGAGCACGGTACGAACCGAGCGCAGCCAGGCAGTCCGCGGGAACTGCGACACGTCGGTGCGCCCGTACCCGAAGTCGACCCTGAAGCCGACGCTGCGCGCGGCCGGCTGAGCCGTCGAAGCCGCGGAGCCCGCGGCGGCCGGTGGCATCGACGCGGCGACCTGGGTGTAACCGCCCGATCGGCTGGCGAGGTAGCCCTCGGCGACGAGCTGCTGGTAGGCCTCCACGATCACCCCGCGGGAAACCCCGAGCCCGGTCGCGAGGGTGCGGGTGGGTGGCAGCGACACGCCCGCTCGCAGCCGGCCGGCCCGGATGCTTGCGCGGATGGATGCCTCGATCTGCCGGTGCAGTGGCACCCCGGCGTCGCGGTCCAGCTCGATGAGCAGGTCCTCGGCCGACCCGGAATTGGTCCTCAATCGCCCCACAGGATCGGACCTTACCGGCGTGTACCAATTCCTGCCAGGCTGAGTGGTCGGGGGCGAACTATCCAGATGAGCTCCTGACCGGGGGCACGGGGACTGGGGCCATCTCTCATCTCTCTTCGACAAGTCACAAACCGCGAGCAGATTCGCAGGAGGCGACGAATGAACGACATTGAGCCGCAGACCTCAGGCGGGAAGGTGCTCTGGCACTTCACGATGTCCCTGGACGGCTTCGTGGCAGTGCCGAACCACACCACGGACTGGATGACCTGGATGTCATCTCGTCCGGGCCTGATCGACGAATACACCCACCACCCCGAGGATGCCACGCCCGCCGACGACGTCACGTTCCTGAACTGCGAGGTGTGCCCGTGCTGAGGCAAGTCGCGGAGGGTGTGCTGGTCCACGAGAGCGAGTTCGTGCAGAGCAACGCCGTTGTGGTGCAGGGCCGGGCCGGTGTGTTGCTCATCGACCCCGGGGTGACCGGCTCCGAGATCGACTGCCTCGCGAACGACCTTCGCGAGTTGGGTCAGCCCGTTGTGGCAGGGTTCTCGACGCATCCGGATTGGGATCACGTGCTCTGGCACGCCCGGCTCGGCGAGGTGCCCCGTTACGGCACGGCGCGCTGCGCGGCTTATATGCGAGATCTGCTGTCGGACGCAGGTGCGAAGGCCCGCATCGCCGACCACCTGCTCGAGACGGAAATCGCCGGGCAGGTACCGCTGGACCTACTCGGCCTCATCACCGGCCTGCCCGCCGAAACTGCGCAGATTCCTTGGGACGGCCCTCACATCCGGATCATCGAGCATCAAGCGCATGCCCCGGGCCACGCGGCGCTGTTGATCGAAGAACGCGGGGTTCTCATCGCCGGCGACATGCTCTCTGATGTCCTGATTCCGATGCTCGACAACAGCACCAATGACCCGATCGAGGACTACCTCACGGCGCTGCGGCTGCTCGAGGAGGTGGCGGACGATGTCGATGTCGTCGTCCCTGGCCATGGGTCCGTCGGCGGAGCTGATCAGGTACGCGCACGGATCAATCAAGATCGGGCGTACGTGCACGCCTTGCGTGACGGCCGGGATCCCAGCGACGACGCGCGGATCGGCCCATCGGCCAAGCCCGGCTGGGAATGGGTGAGCGACGTGCACACAGGGCAACTCCAGAGCCTCGCCCAAAGAAGCGAGCGCGACGGGACGCCCCGCTAGCGATCGGTGTGCGACACAGCCAGTACGCGTGGGTCGCCGGTCGGGCTGGTCAGCGGGGGTTGCCCTCTGCGGCGGCGAGCTGGGCGTCTGCGAGGGTCTTGCGGACGCCGCCGACGGTTCAACGGCCGAGTCTCCGATGTCGGCGCACCGATAGGGCGCCAGCCACGACCGCCGCCTGCTGCGTGTCTGCAACCCCTTCCGGCCACACCGAGCTGGACATGCGGGCCTTGAGCGTCGGCCACTCTGATCCTCCCCGAAGGGGGGTCAGCCCACATAAGCCCAAAACCCACATTGGGATGATCTTGAGTGGATCCCGTGCTGGGAGGAGGCGGCCTAGGGTCTCGATGTGCTGAAGGTGCGACGGGCGGCTGGTGCCGGTCTGGGACGATCTGAGGCATGGCGCGTGGTGATGGTGGGGTCAGGGACGGCAGGGGTAAGCCCGAGTGGCGGCCGGTGACGAGGTGGACATGATGACCGCGGTCGTGCTGGAGCAGCTGGGTGCCAATTGCGAGCAGTTGCGGACCCTGGAACATCTCTTATCTTGGGTCTCTGTACTCTTCTCGCAGGTCAGAGAGAGATGATCTTTTCTTCCACGTGTGGCACGTTGAGGCCCACCGCTCGGGTTGACGTCATGTGACCAGTGGGGATCACCGGCCCCGGCTGCCAGTACGGCGTCTCCGCGGTGAACGTCACCAGTCACTGGACGGATTCGTGCGGTCGTTCGGCTGGCGACCTCTCCGTGTCGCAAAGGTGCTTGCCACCCCGGTCTTTGCGCGGCACGCGAGCGCTTGCCGCCGGACTGGGCGGATCCTCAACATCGCCTCAACATCCGCCGCCCTATGGTCCGTGACGACCCCGATCGAGCAGAATGGCGGTCTTGATGGTT
>NZ_JBQQBQ010000107.1:0-18664 GCF_052245915.1 Nonomuraea sp. 10N515B | reverse complement strand
AGGGCTGCTTATCACCCTCCCGCGCGTCTCCACGGTCGGATTGCCCTCAGCTTCACCGGCCTGCTGCGACAGACCGGCGGCAAGGGTCTCCCACCCTTGCCCGGAGTAGTAGCGCCTCGTGGCGCACATGGAGCAGATTCCACAAGGCACGCGCGGTGTGCGCTTGACCGTCCAAAACGGCCACCTGGGCCGGACTGAGGTCGAGTCGCGCCACGTGCGCACGAGTCCGCTTCACCTTCTCCACACACTGATCATATCGTTTGGTTTATGTCACCGCGCTGGAATCCGAACCCCGATGTGAGAACCGGACGACATGTCGTCTACACCCTCCATGCCCACTTGGTCTTCGTCACAAAGTACCGGCACGGGGTGTTCACCGACGAGATGCTGATCCGCTGCGAGGAACTCATGCGCGAGGTATGCGCCGACTTCGAGGTCGAACTGCGCGAGTTCAACGGCGAGCACGACCACGTCCACCTGCTGGTCCACTACCCGCCCAAGGTCGCCCTGTCCAAACTCGTCAACTCGCTGAAGGGGGTCTCGGCTCGGATGCTTCGCAAGGAATACAGCGCACACGTGCGCAAATACCTCTGGGGCGGACATTTCTGGTCTGGTTCCTACTTCGCCGGGTCGGTCGGCGGGGCGCCGCTCACCGTGCTCAAGCAGTACATCGAGCAGCAGAAACGACCTGTGTGAGTGAAGCTGCCGACAAACCTGAACGGTCAGGGCACACTCGCGCCCTAGCGGGCACTCCCACGTGGGCCTTCACCCCCGGCGTAAACGCCCGAACACTGGCCCACATTCTGGTAGACGATCGCGGCGGCCACCGCGAACAGCCCGGCGGCCAGCGGGGCCGCCCGCCGCCAGGCCATCGACACGGACGCGACGACGATCAGCGTGATGCCCACCCCGTCGAGCGGCCGCTCGTAGGGGCCGGTCCACGACAGGTTGCCGTACGTGCCTGCCATGATCGCCACCAGCACGCCCGCCGCCATGAGCGCGTCGATCCTCCGGCTGTCCATGCCCACAAGCTAGGCCAGACCACGCACCCGCGACGTCATCCCCCTGGCGTACGTTCGCGGGCGCGGAGCAGGCATGTACCACCGCGGGAGTACGCCGGGGTGCCCTCCGCCGGGAGACGCGGCGCGCAAGCCGCCCTGGCCGGCCTGTTCATGACCGGCGACGTCGGCCTGCGGCTGGAAGGACACGGTGGACGTGCGCTCGTACGAGGTCGTGGACGTGTTCGCCCGCCTCCGCGCCTCTCGTCCGGGAGGTCCGGCACCGCCTCCGCCGCCTCGACGTCGTCCGCGCTCCGGCCAAGAGGCGAAGTGCACCAAGGCAGGCGACGTACGCCTCCCACGCCCTGACGCCGTCCGGCCGGGGAGGAGGGAGGAACGCATCGTCCTGGCTCACTGGTCACCACCTTGAGGTTTATGTCGCACTGCGTGCGTCATCAATTACAGCAAGTCGCATCGCGTGTCGTCAGGCGATCCCGATCGAAAGCATGAGGACCCGGCGGGACGCCGCTCCGCCCGGGTACGAAAGACTCTCATTGGACTCAGCTGATGAGAGTGAGGAGCAGGCATGCATATCGTGCGGTTCGTCAGCCCCCTGACCGGCGTGGACGCGGTCGGCGTCGATGACGGGGAGGACGTGATCGAGCTGCCCGGGATCGCGACCGTCGGCGAGTTGCTGAGGCTGTCGTCCGGGGAACTGCGCGAGCGGTGCGCCGCGGAGGACGGGACCCGGCACCCGACGGGCTCGGTCAGCAGGCTGGCGCCGGTGGACGGGCAGATGGAGGTCTGGGCGGCGGGCGTGACCTACCGGCGTTCGCGCGAGGCCCGGGTGCTGGAGAGCGAGCGGGCCGCCGACGTCTACGAGCTGGTCTACGACGCTGAGCGGCCCGAGCTGTTCTTCAAGTCGGTGGCCTGGAAGGTGAGCGGGGAAGGCGAGCGCATCGCGGTGCGCGCCGACTCGGAGATCGACGTGCCGGAGCCCGAGCTGGGCCTGGTGCTCAACGCGGCCGGTGAGATCGTCGGCTACACGGTGGTCGACGACGTCAGCTCGCGCACCATCGAAGGGGTCAACCCGCTCTACCTGCCGCAGGCCAAGATCTACCTGGGCGCGTGCGCGGTGGGCCCGGCGATCCGGCCCGCATGGGAGGTCGAGGATCCGTACGCGCTGGACATCACGCTCACCATCGGCAGGGCGGGGGAGACGGTGTGGGACGGCAAGGCTTCCACGTCGCAACTCAACCGCCGCCTGGACGACCTGGCCGGCTACCTGTTCAGGGCCGACGCCTTCCCGGACGGCGCGGTGCTGGCCACCGGCACGTGCCTGGTCCCCGACCTGCCGTTCACGCTGCAGGACGGGGACACCGTGACCATCGGCATCTCCGAGATCGGCATCCTGACCACCACCGTGGTCAGGGGCCTGGAAGCGATGCGCTGACCCGGCGTCCCGCAAGCTTTCAGAGGCTTCGCTGGGACTCGGGGGTGGCTTGGACCTGATCCCAGTCGATGGCCACCTTCTGGGGGTCCTCCGGGGCGATCTTCGCGGGGAGCCGGGTGTCGGGGAAGATGAGGGCCAGATACTGCGGCGGGACCCGGTGGGCGAGGCGTGCCTCGTACGAGCCGTTCGGGCCGCTCACGCGGAGGACGAGGCCCAGGATGGGGTCGCCGTTGTCGGCCGTCATGCCGTTCGTCGAGAACGTGCCGAGAACCGTGACCATGGCGGTCACGCCCCGAGCGAGGATGTCGGCAGCCGACACGCGTTCCCCAGCCGACGGGGAGTTCCACCTTGGGGCGCGCTCCCAGTCGATGAGGAGGCGGCCGCGGTCCTGCGGGTCGACGTAGACGGCGAGGTGGGCGCCGGGGAAGACGGCGCCCACGAGGAGGCGCGGAATCGGCTGGCGATGGGCGACGCGGTAGGCGTCCCCGCTTTCGGGGCGTACCTCGAGGTCGAACGCGACCATGGGCTCGTCGTTGATCGTCACACCCGTGTCGCGCATCGAGAGAATGACGGCGCCGGCCGGCATGCCGTTGCCCCGGAGGTCATGGTTGCCGCCGGCCATGTCTTTGATCATCCCTAACAGCCCGCCGGATCTGCTCGGCTGCACGTCTCCACCGACGGCCGACATGGCCGAGCGCATCGCGCGACGGGTCAGGCCGAGCACGATCATGAAGCTCGCGGCTATCGACAGCGTCATGCCGACGGGGAAGGCGATGCTCGCCCAGCCGGGTATCGGCCACATCAGCATCCCGGTGACCCCGGCCGCCAGCACGAGGCCGCCGATCACTTCCACGGCCACTCCAATCGGGAGCAGCATTCCCTTACGCGTCATCAGCGTGTTCCTTCTCACCGGTCCTGTTCGTACGGTGATCAGGAAACGGCAGAGCGCTTGCCTGGTGCTTGCAAGTCGTTTGCCCGGCTCTGGGGCGCGTTGCGGCCGCCTCAACTTCTATGAGACGGGACAGGGGGAATCCACTTGCGGCTCACCATGATGGAGCCGTCGTCGGGAATGGTGATCGCGATGACGCAGTCGCCGCGAATCCAGCCCGACCGCACCAGATAGTGCGTCCCGGCGCGATCGACGATCTCGTGCAGGTTCGGGTACCCATACCACTTGCCGGTTTCCTTGGCGCGGATCCCGCAGTCGTCGAGCTGGCCGAGCCGCTTCTGGCTGTAGACCGTGGCGCCTGTTCTCTTCTCGAGATTTGCGGCAAGTTTCCGAGCTCGGGCGTGTCCCTCATTCTCCGCGTACAGGCCGATCGTCCAGATCGCAGACAGGAACGCGATGGCCACGGCCAAGGGCCGTATCCACGCCACGCGCCCCCTGCCGTCCGGGGCGGTGACCAGCAGCACGCCGATCATGACGAGGCCGAGCGTCGCATAGGTACGGACCGGGGTCGGGTCGCCGGGAGCCCCAACGCCGTAGCCGAGTACCAGCGCGCCGAGCCCTGTGCCGGTGCGATGCCGGGCAATACCTTCGCGCATACGGTGAACAGCGCCACTGGCCGCGCCGGAAGCGCGAACCACGGCCTCCTTGGCCCTCGCGATCCGGGAGCTCGCCGAGAGGGAGGTCTCTGAATCGCGTACATGTGGCCTGGCGCGCTGGATCCACACCGCTACGAGCAGGGTCAGGACCAGGATCACTAGCAGATCCTGGCCGGCCACCCCGACTCCCCGGAGGCCGTATTCCATGGGTGTCAGACCGAGATCGAGCGGCGAGAGGCTGAAGTAGGCGAAGAATGCCTCCGAGTAGGACCAGCCCATATAGATGGTCACCGCCGTGATGACAAGCCCGTTGGCCGCGACAATGCCCGCTGCGCTCGGAAAGGAATGGGTGCTCTCGTCTACTGAGCGGTCCTCAACACCTTCACCGTGCGGTCCCCTTCCCACGCGAGGATGCCCACCTTCCCTATTGACCAACGATCAGCAGATCTCACTCGGTCTCTCTCGGCGGGTCGCCGGCCCCTCCGCACGGCGACGCCGGATCATTGATGTCACAGGTGTCGTGCTGGTCGTTTTCACCGTTGAGGTCCCTGGCCCTTATTCCGCTGGCGTCTTCGCCCTGTTCGCCTGAGGGATCTGGCATATCAGGGTTGTTTGGCTGATAGTGCGAGGTGTCGCTGGATCCCGAATCTGGATCGTCGGAAGAGTCGCATCCGGCCGTGGCAAAGAAGATCACCGCGACCGCGCTTGCGGCCGCCACAACGTGTCTCATTGCTCACGCTGCCCTTCGGGGCGCAAAGCGCCTGCTAGTTGGCCCGTCACGCAATCTTGGCGGGGATAAATGATCGGATCAGCATCATCTTGGATGCATCCATGTCCTTACGCGATCATTTCCATCCGAACGGCCGGATCCGGATCGTTCCTTACGAAGATAAGGTCGGCACCCTGCGGCCCGCGATCCGATTTGCGCGGCGAATAGCCGGTTTGCGCAGGCAGTAGAACGGAACGATGCGGCTTACGGGAAACGGACACCCGACGTGAACCTCCGCGTGGCCGTACGGCAGCGCGGTGACGTCCCAGTGCGCTCTCTCCTACCTGACCGATCGCAGAGTTTCGGAAGGGTGGGCTCCGTATTTATGGCGGTAGGCGGTGGCGAATCGCCCCAAATGGAGGAATCCCCACCGGTGTGCTACGTCGGTGACGCTGGTATAGGACGGCTCGGAAGCGACAAGTTCCGCGTGTACCCGCTCCAGGCGCACGCTCCGCAGGTATGCCATCGGCGACATGTCAACGTGAGTTTGGAATGCTGCTTGGAGGGTGCGGATGCTGACACCCGCGATGTCGGCGAGCGCTGCCGCAGTGAACGGAGTCGCCGGTGATGCCCGCATCGCTTCGATGACTCGCTTGACCGTCGGAGGTCGGGAGGGCGGCCCGGGGCTGAGGAGTTCCTCCCGGTAGTTGTGATCTGCTGCTGCCAGCAGGTGGGAGAGCATGCCGTGCCATAGGGGCGCGCCGATGATCTCCTGCCTCGTCAGGGGGTCCTCGATCCCGATCTGCCCGGCGAGCATGCACACCAGCTCCCGCAGAATTCGCCCGTAGCCATGGGTCAGGTCCATCGAGGGGGCGAGGTTGATCGGTGAGCGAACGGGCCTTTGCAGGAGCCGCTCCAGTTCCGCCTCCAGCGCCTCGCGCCTGATCTTGACGCACAGAATGCGGCTACCGGCGCTCCATCGACTCAGCTGCACATCCCCGGTCGGCGTATACAACACAGCGCGCTGCGGGGTTGCCGTGACCTCATTCCCTAAATTCTTGGAGCTCAGGTAGCCCGACAGCGGAATGTTGAAGTGATAAAACTTGCGAAGCTCGGCGAAGTCCATCTTGATGTCGGCGTTGAACTGGCAGTCTCCCACCAGGATCGGCCCGAGCTGTATGGCGTCGATCGACATCATGAATTGTTCGGCGCCGCGAAGGACACTCATGCGAAGCGGATAGTACGTTTGGGCGCCCTGCTCGCTGGCCTCGTCAGGGTCAAGTGTGCGGGTGCTGAATCTCCAAGGCAGTGATGGAACTGCCGTGGCAGCTGAATTCGCCATACTGCCGCCATGACGCTCGGCCACTATTCAATTCCGAAACGCTAGCATATGGTCGGCGGTCACCGTCAAGCTCTCCCTGCGGCCGGCGGCTCAGGTGCCGCTCGTGCCCTCGATGAACGGCAGGCGGCAGTCGAGCGCGTTCCGCGCCGTCGATCAAGGGCCCGTTTGTGGTGACGGCTGTGGTGATCAATCTGCCTCATGATCAATGAGACGGGCCGCCGGGGATACGGGGCTCTCGCCTCCCGCGTGATTCCGGTTGCTTATGGGAATGCCAAACGCGTCAACCCCAACCGCCCGGTGTGCTTGACTTCCGCCCGGTAACCACACCCTCTGGGAGGGTTCATGGGGGAGTTCGTGGGGATCGACCCCCGAGGCGCATATGAGCTGATCCGCCGCATGGAGGCGGGAAAACAGGCCCTGACCGGGACCCGGCCGGGGCTCGACGCCGCCATCGCCGAGGCGGGCGAGGACTGGGCCGGCCGCCAGGGCACGGCGGCCATGCACCGCACCTGGGCCTTCTACGACGAGTCGCAGCAGGACCTGAAATGGCGCATCGACACCATCGAGCAGCTGGTATCGGTACGTGAGAAGGGCATACTCACCGGGACCTTCCCGTTCGACAGCGAAGCCGAGGCGGTGTCGGCCGCCGTGAACGACGCGAACGAGGTCACCGAGACCTTTCAGAACCACGACCGATACCTGCCCGGCGACAACTGGCTCAGGAAGGCCGCCGGGCCACTCAAGGGCAAGGTCGTCGACCCGGCCTACGCGGCCGCGCTGCTGGCCGGGCTCGGCGGCCCCGAGGCGTTCGTGAAACTCTTCCGCGAGTGGATCGACACCCAGGCCGCCGGGCAACACCGAGGGCTCCAGCCCGAAGCGCTCGAACGAGCGGCCGCCTCCACCCCTGGGCCGCTGGCCGCCGCCTTCGCCAGCGCCGAGCGCACCGGGCGGCTCGGCGGCGAATGGTACGACATGGTGGCGACCGCCCCGGCGGACGTCCTGACGACACTGGTGGCGCTGGCCGGCCAATCCGGCACGTTCCTCAACCGAGTGGCCATCGACCTCCTGAACCGCTCGCCGGACGCCGAATCCGTGGACCCGGACTGGAACCTCCACAACCTCGCGCAGGCGTACACGGCCAACCCGGACGCGTTCCAACAGCTGCTGGCCGAGCACCCGAAGGAGTCCGGCGTCCTGCTGGCCGCCGACACCGGCAACCCCGCGTACGAGCCGACCCTGGCGGACGCGCTGCACAACGCGCTGAAGCCGGGCGCCGGGGCGGACGGGTTGCGCGAGCGGGCCTGGTTCACCGTCATCCGCAGCAACACCGAGCTGCCCGGGATCGAGGCGCTGAAGACAGGGAGCGGCAGCCCGTGACCACCAGACAACAACTCCTCAGGGAAGCCGCCGCAAAGGAGGCGCTCGCCTCCGCCTTCACCAGATACGCCAGAGGCCTGGCCGACGCCTTCGACGGCATCCCTTCGCGGCAAGGGGAGTTCGCCCCCTTCTGGAAGGGCCCGTCGGTGGAGCGGTATCTTGCGCATGCCGTCCGGCTCCGCCGCGAAATGGGCGAGCTGGAGGATTCGTGCCTCGCCACCGCCGACAACCTTCGCCGCCGGGCCAAGCAACTCCGCCAGGATGCCGCCCACATGACGAGTCAGTGAGCGCGCACGCCGGAAGACAGCCACTGGACGAGACCGATCGGCCTCCAGCAACAGCGAGCTCTCGCCATGGACGAATGAGAACTGACCGGCCGGACAGGTCGCCGCACGTGTTCTCGGCATCCTGGTGGTACGAGATCTGCAGCCGCCTCGTCCCGGTCGCCAGCCCGCCGAACGTCGGTCTGTCGAAGGTCCTTCGGGTAATCCCACTCAGTCAAACGGCCAGACGTCGGCCTAATGATCGTGTGTAGTGGGCAGGTTGAACTCACCATGACGCACCCCGGCCAGGAATGCCTCCCATTCGTCGGGTCTGAAGGCGAGCGTCGCAGCCGCGCGGTTCTTGGTGTCACGGACCATGATCACGCTCGGGGTGATCTTGACCTCGACACAGCTGGCACCGTTCCCGCTAAAGCTGCTGGTGCGCCACGTGGCGTCTGAAGAGTCGGGCTGCATGGCAACTCCCCTCAGTGGTGATCTTCGCAGAGGGACCTGAGTAGCGCTGCCGTGTCCGCAGGGCTCAGCGCTACAGCGCGAAGATGTTCAAAAGCCATGCTATGCCTGATCAACTCGGCTTCTTGTTCGAGGAAGAGATCGCCGCCCATGCTGTCGATGTAGACGATGTCAGGATCGATTGGGTCGAAGCGCAGGATGATGAAGCTTCCGGGCATGCCAGGATGAGCGCCGGCGGAGAACGGGACGACCTGAATCGTGATCCGCGGGTTCCGGGCTTGGTCGGCGAGATGGCACAACTGAGCCTGCATTACCGAAGGGCCACCCACAAGACGGTGCAGGGCGGCTTCGTCGATGACGGCCCAGAGCCTTGGGCCATCCTCCTTCGTGAGCAGGTGTTGACGCTGCATCCTGGCGTCGACACGGAGTTGCACGTCATCGTCGGTTGCGGTCTGGAGAACGCCTGAGATGACGGCGCGAGCGTAGTCAGAAGTCTGGAGAAGGCCCGGGATGAAAATGGTTTCGAAGTTGAGGATCTCCCTGGCCTCGGCCTCGAAGTTGATGTAGATCGTGTACTGCTCGGGCAAGTCCGAGTCGGGGACGTTCAGCAAGCCGCGCTTCCCGGCGTCCTTCTGGAGCGCTGTCAGCTCATCGCGGTCGGGGCGGGGCACGCCGTAGGCATCGAGAAGGGCGTTCAGCGTCCTGAGCTGTGGTTTGGTCTTGCCCGTCTCGATTCGATAGAGGGTGGCGACGTTCACGTCGGTCCGCTCGGCGACGTCTTCCTGTGAGAGTCCGGCAGCGCGACGGAGACGAAGGAGCTCAGCCGCCAACCTGCGCATTCGCACGGTAGGCGGCTGTCGTCTCGTCGGCACGAAGGCATCATCGCGCATCCCGAGCACATCTTGCATCTCAGCATGCTTCAGATTTTTGCAAGGTATGCATACTACTACCTTGCATCTTCATAGTAGCTGAGTGCACACTGTGCGTAGTCCCAGGCCTTCTGGCCAAACGGATCGATGAGCCGGAACCGGAGAGCTTCCGCGCGAAGGCGAAGCTTCAGAGAGGAGCGTCCTGAGGTGTGGCGAATGGCTCGGGGGTATCTGAAGATCCGCATGCCATCGAGATCGATGTGTGTCGCAACAAAACTCCACAAGGGCACGTCGCCCTGCACGTTGGGTCAGTGGGCTCGGCGCTGCCTGGATCGCCCTGCACCGGAAGCCGTGGAGGAAATGCTGCGGAGGGGGCTGTCGTGAGCGGGCGCTTCCTTGCGGAGCTGGTATTCCCGGGCGTACCGAGTTCGGTGCCGGCAGTTCGTCATTGCGTCAAGGATGTTCTGGTGGCCGCGGGGCATCGAGATGCCAGCGGTGCGCAACTCTTGGTCAGCGAACTGGTCGCCAACGCGATCTCGCATTCCGCCTCGGGGCTGTCCGGTGGGCTGGTCACCGTGGACATCTGGGCGATCGACGACCACGTGGCCCGCATCGACGTGATCGACAACGGAGGCCCGATCATTTCCCGGATGCACGAGCCCGACGAGACCGACTGTTCGGGACGCGGTCTGTGGATCGTCGACGAGACCGCGCTGTGCTGGGGCATCGGTGACGATGCCATGGGCGGCCGGATGATCTGGGCGGAGGTGCTCACCTCGGACGACGAGCCGGCTGGCGTGCCGGTTTTGTCGGACTGCGCGGTAGGGGCGCGATGACGCCGCCAGAGCGAGCGGGAGGGGACGGATGGATCAGCCGGGGCGACAGGCAGCCAGGCTGCTTCAGCCCTCATGTGCGCCCCCTAACGTCTCACTACGAGAAGCTCAAGTGGACCGTTCCGGACCGAGGCATGCCCGAGGGTCGCGTCCTGGCATGGACCTGCGATTGCGAAGGGATCTTCTACGAACTGCGTCAGGTGTGTGGCCTGCAGTTCATACGCCGGACCCAAATCCAGCAAGACAGTCAAGTGATTGAGGACAGCAACCTATGGCACGCCGGAGTCGCCGCAGCGCAGTGGAATGCCTTGCTGATGGGCCATCTCCGATGAGGTAGGTCTCTGCAGCGTACGAGTGTTCGCGAGTTGTCTCCTGTGGCTTGGTGACCCTGCCCCCTCCGCTCGCGGTCGTTCGAGACGTCTAGGGCGGCAGCCTGCCACAAGGCAGATCCGCTGATGGTCACGTCGGCACCGAGCTGGTGTACCAAGGATCTTCGGGTGCCCCCTCTTCGTCTGAAACGGAGTGTGACTTACCAGATCGGATGAGTTTGTTTTCTAATTTGTGACCATCGCGCGTCTTGCCGGATGGGTCGGATTTTCTTACGTTGATCGTCGGATGTTGATCGGCTCCGAGCCGCGCGGGGGACACCTGTCACCTGCGGCGGAGAGCGACGTTGGTGCCCCTGCTGGTGTCTTTCGTTGTGGTTCGGAGTGTGATGGCGCATGCGCCGGTTTTTGTCATGGCGTCGTTCGGTTGGAACGCTGCTCGCGGTCGTGGGTATGGCGCCTGGCCTGTTGGTGGTGCAGGGGCAACCGGTGCTGGCGGAGGCCGCCGCGGTGGTGGAGCGGGATGCTGCCGCCTTACCGGTGATTCCGCAGCAGATGGCGGGTTCGGCCGCGGGATTGTCGTCGTTGCTGCCCGCCACGCAGCTCTCTGCTGTGGCTGATGCGTCGGACGGGTGGCGCTCTGAGGTGCAACGGCCCAAAGGCGCGGTGCCGAGGGAGGACCGGACGCCGGACGCGGCGGAGGCCGAGGCGGCGGAGTCGAAGCGGTTGCCGGCCGGGGTGCTGCGGGCCGAGGCGGCCGATGCGGCATTGCTGGCCGTGCCGAGCCTGGTGGATGTGTATCCCAAGCATGGGTACCTGGTCGATTCGCTGACGCCGTCGCTGCGCGCGTGGGGCAAGAGCAACAACGGCAACTACGCCATGTCGTACTCGTTCAACATCTGCGACGTCGAGACGATGTCCGGCACCGGTTGTACGACGTCGGGTTATGTGGCGGGTAACAAGAACACCTGGAGCGTTCCGGCCGGGAAGCTGGCCTGGGCAAGCAGTACTGGTGGACGGTCACCGCCCGCGACTCCTACGACTCCTCCACCACCACCTCCCCGGTGCTGACCTTCACCACCGGGGTGCGCCAGCCCGCAGTCACGTCAAACCTGGCCAACTCCGGCGTGGTCGGGCAGGAGTTCAACCAGCAGAACGGCAACTACACCAGCACCTTCACCGACCTGGAAGTCGCCACCGTAGGGCCGCCGCTGTCGGTGGTCCGCACGTACAACAGCGTGGACCCGCGCACCGATGGGATGTTCGGGCCTGGCTGGTCGACGCGCTGGGACATGAAGGTCGTCAAGGAGGTGCGGGGTGCGTCGGCGTCGGCGCTGGTGACGTATCCGGATGGGCGGCAGGTGCGGTTCAAGGCCAACGGGGACGGCACCTTTCAGCCGCCGCCCGGCATGTATGCCACCCTCGCCGAGGAGAGCGGCGGCTGGCGGTTGATGGACAAGGCTTCCACTAGCTACCGCTTCGACAGCGCCGGCCGGCTGACATCGATCATCGACCAGCGCGGCCGCAGCCAGGAGTTGACCTACGACACCGGCGGGAAGCTGACCAAGGTCACCGGTGTCGGCGGCCGGTCGATGACGTTCACCTGGCAAGGCGATCGGGTGGCGTCGATCTCCAGTGACCCGATCGACGGGACCGCGCTGACGTGGACCTACGGCTACGACAGCGGCCGGTTGATACAGGTGTGCGCCCCGGTGGCGGCCCCGAACTGCACCGCTTATGAGTACGGCAACGGGTCGCTGTATCGCAGCAGCGTGCTCAACTCCGACCCGTTCGGCTACTGGCGGCTCGGCGAGGCGGCCGGCGCTACCAGCGGTGAGGATCTGGGCACTGGCGCCGGCGACCTGACCTACCAGGGCATCACGCTGGGTCAGCCGGGCGCCCTCGCGGGCACCACCGACACCGCAGCCACCTTCGCCGCCGGGTCGGTGGTCAAGCTGCCCTCCAATACCGTCCCGCACCTGGGCGATCAGTTATCGGTGGAGGCGTGGTTCAAGACCACTCAATCCGGTGTCATCATGGCGGCCGGCACCACCCAGAACGGCAGCGGCCTGGCCCAAGGCGCGATGCTGTATGTGGGCACCGACGGCAAGCTGCGCGGCTCCCTGGATGCGGTGACCACCCCGATCACCTCCGCGAACGCGGTGAACGACGGGCAGTGGCATCACGCAGCGCTGACCGTGGCCGGGCAGAACCAGACGCTGTACCTGGACGGCCAGCAGGCCGGCACCATGACCGGCACGGTCACCAGCTGGCGCACCTACGCCACCCTGGGCAACGGCGTCACCGACCCGGCCAAGTCCCCAGCCGTCCCGTCCGCGGTGCAGGCGTTCCCGTTCCAGGGCCAGCTGGATGAGGTCGCGCTGTACGGCAAGCCGCTGACTGCAGCCGAGGTGGCCGGCCACTACGCCGCTCGTACCGGTGCCCCGCACAAGCTGTCGAAGGTCACGCTGCCGTCCGGACGGGTGTGGGCGGTCAACACCTACGACGCCAAGACCGACCGGATCGCCACCCACACCGACCGCGACGGCGGCACCTGGAAGATCGGCGACATCGGTATCGAGCAGCAGTCCGGCGAGGCCCAGGTGACGGTCACTGACCCGGACAACAACACCCTCGTCTACCTCTACGATGCCTGGCGCGGCTACCGCATCCGCGGCGAGACCGACCAGCTCGGCCACACCACCTGGCACGAGTACGACCAGGCTGGCTTTCTGACGAAGGTAATCGATCGCAATGACATCGCCAATGAGATCTATCAGGACAAGCGCGGCAACACGCTAGGCAGGCAGTACTGCCGGGCGCCGGGTGAGTGCGCGATCGAGTTCTGGTCCTACTACCTGAACGCCAACGATCCGTTCGACCCGCGCAACGACCAGGTGACCGCGTACCGCGACGGCCGATCGGCGAGCGACACCGACAACACCTTCGCCACCACGACCGAGTACAACATTTACGGCGAGCCGACCAAGCAGACCGCCCCGGCCACCGCGGACTTCCCGCAAGGCCGCTCGGTGAACATCGTTCCCACCGATGGCAGCGAGCCTGCGGTGGGCGGCGGCACCACACCCGCCGGGCTAGTGAAGACCAAGATCGACGCCCGCGGCAGCGAGTGGAGCTACCGCTACACCGCAACGGGCGACCTGGCCGAGCAGACCGACCCCGAAGGGCTGGTCACCAAGCTGGACTACGACCCGATCGGCCGCCTGATCGCCAGCACACGCATATCCGAGGCTTTCCCTAACGGAGCCAAGATCACCTTCGCCTATGACGGGCGTGGGCGCCTACTGACCAGCGCCGCCCCCGGTGTGAAGAACGAGATCAGCAACGTCATGCACACCGCCCAAACCCGCATCACTTACGATCCGGACGGCGGCCCGCTCACCCAGACGATCGTCGACCTGACTGGGGGCGAACCGGAGCGCACCACCACCTACACCTACGATGACCACGGTCGGCAGAATTCCGTCACCAATCCCGAGGGCGGCGTGGCCCGGCAGGAATGGAACCACCGTGGCTGGGCGATCCGCACTACCGACACGCGCGGCGCGGTCATCGAGCAGGGCTACAGCAAGCGCGGCGAGCTGATCTCCAGCACGCTCAAGGGCTGGACCGGTAGCCCGGTCAACCCGCAGCCGGCCAAGGACGTGGTGCTGGAGACGCGTGGCTATGACCCGGCCGGACGCTTGGTATCCACTATGGATGTGATGGGCCGCAAGACCACCAACGACTACTGGATGGACAACCGGCTCAAGCGGCAGCTCGCCGACGATGCCAAGCTGAATGGCTCCACCACACCGCGGGACGTGGTGGTGAGGGCGGAGGAGTACGACCCGGCCGGCAACCTGGTCGTGCAGAGCACCGGCGGCGGTATCACCACCCTCTTCGAGTACGACGAGGCCAGCCGGCTCGGCGTGCAGGTCCTGGATCCGGACGGGCTGGAGCGCGTTACCGCTTTCGGCTACGACGCCAACGGTAACGTCACCAAGTCCACGTTGACGGCAGCCGGGACGAGCCGTGCCGAGACCACCAGCTACGCCTACAACAAGCTCAACCAACCCACCAAGCAGACCATCGAGAACGGCGACCAGGACCTGGTCTACACCACCGGCTACGACGATCGGGGTCTGGTCGTGGCCACCACTGACCCGCGCGGCAACGCCGCCGGGGCGAACGCCGCCGACTACACCACCACGCTGCGCTACGACATCCTTGACCGGCTGGTGGAAACCGTCGCCCCGCAGGTGCAGGTGGACAAGAACGGCACCACCGGCCAGGCGCGCCCGGCCGACAAAGTCGGCTATGACACCGTGGGCAACCAGACCCACCAGACCGACGCCGAAGGCCGCACCGTCGTCTCCACCTTCGACAAGGCAGGCAGGCTGACCAGCAGCACCGCGCCGCAGTACACGCCGCCCGGCGGCAGCGCGATCACCCCAGCCGTGCATCACGCCTACGACGCGGCCGGGCTGCGCACCAGCACCACCGACCCGCGTGGCAACGTCACCCGGTTCGAGTACGACCAGCTAGGCCGCCAGGTCCGCGTTACCGACCCCGCCCCCGACGGCCAGACCGCGGGCACCTGGGTGACCGAGTACGACCTCGCCAGCGAGAGGTTGGCCAGCGTTGACCCGACCGGTGCCCGCAGCCAGGCCACGTATGACGACCTTGGCCGGCAGATCACCGCCACGCAGGTCGAGCGCAAGCCGTCCAGCGCGGCCTACACCACCACGATGGAGTACGACGACGCCGGTCGGCTGGTCAAGCAGACCGCGCCGGGCAGCAAGGTCACCAGTTTCGAGCTCAACGCGGCGGGTGAGGTCACCTCTACCACCGACCCGGTGACCAACAAGACCACCATGGCCTACGACCTGGCCGGCCGCCTGGTCAAGGCGACCGATCCGAACGGCAACGCCACCGTCGCCGAGTACGATTTGGCTGGCCGCAAGACCGCCGTCAAGGACCTGAGCGCCACCGGTACGGTACTGCGCACCTTCGGTTACGGCCATGACGCGGCGGGCAACCCGACCAGAGCCACCTCCCCCGAAGGCCACGTCACCAAGCAGACCTTCGACGCACTTAGTCGGCAGACCTCGCTCATCGAGCCGGTCTCCACGAGCGAGTCGATCACTACGAGTTTTGGCTACGACGCCACCGGCGCCCGCACCCGGCTCACCGACGGCCGCGGGAACACCACCTGGACCGGCTACAACAGCCTCGGCTTAGCCGAGACGGTGACCGAACCGGCCACCACCGCGCACCCGGGCCTGGCTGACCGCACCTGGACCCGCCTCTACGACGCGGCCGGCAACCAGGTGGCCACCGTCCAGCCCGGTGGCGTGCGCATCGACCGCACCTTCGACCACCTGAACCGGCTCACCAAGGAGACCGGCGCCGGTGGCGGCGCCGCCACTGCAGAGCGCACCTTCGGCTACGACCTGGCCGGCCGCGCCAGCACGGCAGGCGAGCTGACCGTGGATTACAACGACCGTGGCCTGCCGCTGAAGGTCTCCCGCGGCACCACGCAGGAGACCGCGTACGCCTACGATGCGCTCGGCAATCCCACTCAGCGCATCGACGCCGCCGGCACCGCTGCCTTCACCTGGGACAACGCCAACCGCCTGGCTACCGCCACCGACCCGGTCACCGGCCGCACTCTCACCTACGGCTACGATCCGGCCAGCCGCCTGAAGACCATCACCGCCACCAGCGGCACGGCCGGCACCCAAAGCTTCGACTACGACGCCATGGACCGGCTCACCGGTCACACGCTGAAGAACGGCTCCGGCACCCAGCTCGCCAAGATCACCTACGGGTGGGACAAGGACGACAACCTCACCACCAAGACCACCGCGGGCACCGCCGGGGCGGGCGCCAACACCTACGCCTACGACCACGCCGGAAGGCTCACCTCCTGGACCGCCCCCAGCGGCGCCACCACCGCCTACGAATGGGACGCCGCCGGCAACCGCACCAAGGCCGGCAACGCCACCTTCACCTACGACGAGCGCAACCGCCTCACCTCCGGTGACGGCACCGACAACACCTACACACCGCGCGGCACCCTGACCACCAGCACCAAGGCGGGCGCCACCACCAGCTACACCTTCGACGCCTTCGACCGCCTGATCGCCGACGGCGACAGCCTGTACAGCTACGACGCTCTCGACCGGGTAACCTCCCGCATCCGCGGGACGGCCAAGCAGACCTTCGCCTACTCAGGACTCGGCAACGACCTGGCCGCCCTCCGCGACAGCGGTGGCGCCGTGCAAGGCGCCTACGCCCGCGACCCCGCAGGCGCCCTTCTCGGTTTGAAGGAAGGCGCCGACGTGGCGGTAGCGGCGCTGAGTAACCTGCACGGAGACCTGGTAGCCACCTACACCACCACCCTGCAGACCTCCACCGCCTACGACCCCTTCGGCACCATCCTCGCCCAGACCGGCGCCAAGACCCAGCTCGGCTACCAGGGCGAATACACCGACCCGGACACCGGCAAGGTCAACATGCACGCCCGCTGGTACCAGTCCGGCACCGGCACCTTCACCAGTCGCGACACCGCCACCCTCAACCCCAGACCGTCGGTCCAGGCCAACCGCTACACCTACGCCAACGCCACGCCCCTCACCGGCACCGACCCCACCGGACACAGCACGATCATCAACGCGTACAGCCCGAACAGCAGCGGACAGTACACCCTCAACGGCTCGGACGGCAGTCAACTCGGCCCCAGGCCAGGACAACTGGTCATCGGAACGCCCGAGGCCGCCAGCCTCATCGGCGCGCCAGAGGACTACTACTCTAATAATCCGTACGCGAGCACGTCCGGATACGTTTGCGGCGGTGGCATCTGCGCCGAAACTTTCGTTCACCAGCAATGGTGGAGCGAGTTCGTCACGTCACCTGGCTATGACTACCTTTACGGCCCTGGGTTTTCCGAGGAGGAGATCGAGAGGCTTGGCAAGAAGATCATGCCGAACGGACGTCCGGTGCCGAAACGAGTAGATAGCGAGGTCATCGACTTCTGGGCAGCTAGCAGCGAAGCCCAGAATGACTTCATGAGCAAATACGTTCCCACGGTTAGCGATCAAGCGCTCGCGATTACTTGGGCTGTTGTTGCTGCTTACCACAACCAGTATCCGACGCACCCGGACGGCTGCCATATCACCTGCGCGGAAGGTCCGCCGCTCAAGGATAATAGTAAGACGGCAATGCATCGCGCCGCAGACGAGTTTGCGCGACTTTGGGCAAAAGTAGAGGGGCCTGAATGGAATGCTGCAAAGGCTTCCGCGTATGGTGGGCTCCTGCTAGTTGATAAAAATAAGGCTCGCGAGTATGTCACTAACTTCAAGAAGAAATGGGTTACGGCGTATAGGGACGTTATAAACGCTGCAGCCGTTTACTGGCGTATACCTAATTGGGTTGTGGGTGGAATCGCTTTCAATGAAGTGGGTGGAGACCCACCCTTCATCGATGATGGCAGCTGGATCTACAATTGGACAGTCGGTAACAGGGAAGAAGCTATGTCCACTTCTTTCGGTCCTCTTCAGATACAGTTCAAGCTCGCCATGAGCCTGCTGGGCTATAAGTCGGTGAACGAGGCTATGGCTGGGACTATAATCGATCTCCTGAAGAATCCCGCCTCGAATCTTTTCCTTGCGGCCAAGCATCTGGCTGATCTTAACGGCAACAGGGCCTGGACCGACACGGAGGCGCGTCGAGTTGCTGCGGCATATAATGGCTCGGGCCCTAAGGCGCAGAAATATGCAGACGACTTCTGGGCGGCGCAACCTTTCGTGAGAGGCGTTCTCGGTAAGGTAAGTTACCAGCTGTAAAGGAAGTTTATGGCTAAGTTCGTTGATGGCCATCGATCGACCGGTTCCCCAAGGGTAATGCTGTGGAGAGTGCTCTGGGTTCTGCTGATTGTCGTGACCCTTCTGCTTGTTGCAATAAGTCAGCTTATTCCAGTCTATGACTACTCGTGGGTCGATATGACTCCTATTCGCGTCGACAAGGACGCGCTGACCGTTGTGCGACTAATTCTTCAAGTCGCCTATGTCCCCGCAATTGTCTCTTGTGCGCTGCCGACGTACTCGCGTGTCATGCGAGTCTCTTCCGTGGTATTCGGTACAGGTATTTCATTGCTGCTATTGAAGCTTCCGGGATAGCGCCTCTACGTGGTGATTCGGTACGCCGTCGATGCGACAGTCCAGCACAACATTGAGACGGACTTCAGGCATGGCGTGGTAACTACGATGGATCCCGGGGCCCGGCAGAGAATCTGGCCGGGATGCAGGAAGAGGTGTGGATGCGGGAGTTCCTGGTACTACATTCATAGATCTTGGAGTTCGGCTGCGTAACTCGATGTAGTTGACTCATCGTCATCGTGTGACCTGTTCTCTCACCTACGATCTGGTCGTGTCCTGGGATGCGGAGCTGAGCGCGTTAACCGAGCGGATCGCG
>NZ_JBQQBQ010000106.1:0-18976 GCF_052245915.1 Nonomuraea sp. 10N515B | reverse complement strand
GTTTCGGTCTTGCGTTATGTCTTAATTCTTACATCCCCTCGAATTCCTGTCAAATTGACCGGACTCGCGAGAACTGCGGGAATTAAGTCGCGCCCCGTTTCCGGGACAACCCCTCTAACTTACCAGCTCATCCGGAGTGATGCGAATCGTCCCGGATGACCAAGAATGAAGTGGGGTTTGCCGGGGCATCTCCGGAGCTCCATGAGCCCCTCGGCCGCCCTGCGCTAGGCAACTCTAGCAGCCCGCGGCACCCACTTCGCGCAACTTAGGTAATCACGAGGTCCTTCCCTCACCACCTGACCCTCAAACCTCTGTCATGTCCACGCGCCGGCGACGCCAGGTCAAGCCGACAGCAAGTCATCCGCAATCGCCCTCAGGTACGAAGTACTCACGAGCAGACTGCGCTCTTGGAGGTGCCCGCCATGACCCGCTCGGAGTTCGACGACATCCGCGCCTTCCTCGCCGACGAGACCACCCATGCCGGGGACCTGCTGAGAATCGCCAGGACGCTGGTCGACGACCTGGAGCACGCCCGCATGCGTGAGGCCGTGCTGCGCTCCCACTACCTGCACCTTCTCACGGCCGCGCGGACTTCGGTGGCAGCCGAGGCCGTGGACGCGCCCGATCCCTTGACGTTCCTCAGGCGCGAGCTGGCCGAGCAGGGTCAGCTCCCCGAGGACGGCGAGGCCATGCAGCGCATCCTGTCCGACGCTCGTGCGGGGGCCGCGCTGGCCGCCGCCATGGAGGACAGCGCTCCGAAGCGTCCTCGCGGCATGCGCCTGCGCCGTTGCATCGGCACGCACAGGACTCTACGCAAGTAAACCCAGCCAACACCGGCACATGTTGCCCCACCGGTGACTGGATGACGACTCCGGACATACCGCCTCTTTCACCCCTGACTGCAAGACTGCGCATATGTGGCAGCGGGGGCTGAACTGGGCGGCAATCATCCTGGTCGGGACTTTCAGCCTGATCTGGGTTGGTGTCGTGATTTATGCGGACGGGCTCTCTCCTCCATGGATGCGCATCGCGCAGGCCGCCTTCGCCCTGCTGCTGCTCGGCTGGTCCGTGCAGAAAGCCATCGCGATGATCGCCGGGAAGGCGTGAAGGTCACGGCTGGAACCGGTACCCCATGCCGGGCTCCGTCAGCAGATGCACCGGGTGGGCCGGGTCGCGTTCGAGCTTGCGGCGCAGCTGCGCCATGTACTGGCGCAGGTAGTGCGTCTCCTTGAGATAGGAGGCGCCCCAGACCTCGGTCAGGAGGTGGCGCTGGCTGATGAGCTTGCCCGGGTTCCGCAGCAGGATCTCCAGGAAGTGCCATTCCGTGGGCGTCAGCCGTACCCCTCCCGAAATCGTCTTGCTGGACAGGTCGATGACGTGGTCGCCCAGTTGTACCGAGGAGACCTCCTCTTGCTGGCTCGTACGGCGGGTCACCGCGCGGATGCGGGCGAGCAGTTCGTCGATGCCGAACGGCTTCGTCACGTAGTCGTCGGCGCCCGCGTCGAGCGCGTCCACCTTGTCCGAGCTGTCCGACCGCCCGGAAAGGACGATGATCGGCACGGACGTCCAGCCCCGCAGCCCCTGGATGACCTCGACACCGTCGAGATCGGGCAGTCCCAGGTCGAGGATGACCAGGTCGGGATGCCAGTCGGCGGCATGGCGCAGCGCCGTGCCGCCGTCGGGCGCGACCGCGACCTCGTACTGCCTGGCGGCGAGATTGACCCGCAGGGCGCGCAGGATCTGCGGTTCGTCGTCCACGACGAGCACGCGGGTCATGCTGCCCTCCGCAGCGAGACGGCCATGGTGAGTCCCCCTCCGGGTGTGTCCTCCAGGACGAGCGTGCCTCCCATCGCCTCGGTGAGGCCGCGCGAGAGCGCCAGGCCCAGCCCTACTCCCGTGTGGTTGTCGCGGTCGCCGAGCCGTTGGAAGGGCATGAACACCCTTTCATGCGCTTCCTGCGGAATGCCCGGGCCCCGGTCGATGATGCGGATTTCGACGTTCTCCCCGAGCCGGCTCGCGGTGACGAGCACGTGCTCCCCCTCGGGGGTGTAGCGGGCGGCGTTCGCCATGAGGTTGACGAGGATTCGTTCCAGCAACGCGGCATCGGCCAGGATCTCGGGGAGGTCTGCGGGGATGTCGCTCTTGATCAGGCCGGGCACGGGGGCGAGGTCGTCGAGTGCGCGCGGAAGGATGTCCTCGATCGCCACGGGCTGGAGGGTCACGCCGAGGGCGCCGGCTTGCAGCCGGCTCATGTCGAGCAGATTCGAGATCAGGCGGTTGAGCTTGATCAGTGACTCATCCGCGGTGGCGAGCAACTCGGCGCGGTCCTCCTCCGACCACGTGATCTCGGAAACGCGCAGGCTCTCGATCGCGGCCATGGCCGAGGCGAGGGGCGTACGGAGGTCGTGGCTGACGGCGGCGAGCAGGGCGGTGCGCATCTTGTCGGCCTCGGCCAGTGGCCGGGCCCGTTCGGCCGCCTCCCGCAGTCGTTGCTGCCGCAGCGCGACCGCCGCCTCGGCCGCGAACGCCTCAAGCACCCGCCGATCGCTGGCGTCGAGCAGCCGCCCGTGGGCGGCCAACGCCAGCCGCTCGTCGATCATGATGTCGATGTCCGCTGTCCCAGGCGAGGTGGCGGGCGGACCGCCCGAGGTGGAGACGATCCGCCAGCCGTCGTCCCGGCGGGTGTGGCTGATCCGCTCGGGGATCGGCCCGGTCTGAGCATTGTCCGTGCGTTCGAGCAGGGTCACCGAGGTCAGGCCGAACGTCTCACGCATCCTCGCCAGCAGCGACGGCAGCGCCGCCTCGCCCCGCAGCACATGGCCGGCCAGCGTGGCGAGCACCTCCGCGTCGGCCCGCGATCGCGCCGCCTCCCTGCTCCGTCTGGCCGCCAGGTCGACGACCGTGCTCACCATGACCGCGACGAGCACGAAGATGACCAGCGCGAGCACGTTCTCCGGCTCGGCGATCGTCAACGTGTGCAGCGGCGGCGTGAAGAACCAGTTGAGCAGCCCGAACCCGAGCACCGCCGCCGCGAGCGCCGGCCACATGCCGCCCACCAGCGCCACGCCCACCACGAGCAGCAGGAAGAGCAGGATCTCATTGGGCAGCGACAGGTGCAGCGGCCGCAGTGCGGCCGTGAGCAGCGGCATCCCGAGCAGGGTCAGCCCCCAGCCGTACGCACGCCGGGTGCGGGTCAGCGCCGCCCTCGACCGCGCCCGATCGCGCCCCTTCCTGGTCGCCTCATGCGTGACCATGTGCACGTCGATGGTTCCTGACAGGGCCGTCGTCGTCACCCCGACGCCTCGCGAGACGATCTGCGCCAGCCGCCCTCTCTTCGACGCACCGAGGACGAGTTGGGTGGCGTTCACACCGCGCGCGAACTCGAGCAGCGTCCGGGGCACGTCGTCACCGATCACCTGGTGGTACGTGCCGCCCAGGTCCTCGACGAGCGTGCGCTGGCGGGCCAGGTGCGCCGGGTCGCCGCCGGAAGCCAGGCCGTCGGCCCTGGTGACGTGCACGGCCAGCAGATCCGAGCCCTTGGTGCGCGCCGCGATGCGCGCGGCTCGGCGGACGAGCGTGTCCCCTTCGGGGCCGCCGGTGAGCGCCACGACGACGCGCTCGCGGGTCTCCCAGGTGCCGTGGATGGCGTGTTCCGTACGGTAGCGGTCGAGCTGTTCGTCGACCTTGCCCGCGACCCAGAGCAGCGCCAGCTCACGCAGAGCGGTCAGGTTGCCGACGCGGAAGTAGTTGGCCAGCGCCGCGTCCAGCTTCTCGGGGGCGTACACGTTGCCGTGCGCCATGCGGCGGCGCAGTGCCTCGGGCGCCATGTCGACCAGCTCGATCTGGTCGGCCCGCCGCACCACCTCGTCCGGCACGGTCTCGCGCTGTCGCACGCCGGTGATCTGCTCGACCACGTCGTTCAGCGATTCGAGGTGCTGGATGTTGACGGTGGAGATGACATCGATGCCGGCGTCGAGGATCTCCTCGACGTCCTGCCAGCGCTTGGAGTTGCGGGAGCCGGGGACGTTCGTGTGGGCGAGCTCGTCGATCAGCGCCACGGTGGGAGCGCGGGCGATGACGGCGTCGGGGTCGAGCTCGGTGAACGTCGCGCCCCGGTAGGCCATGGTCTTCCTCGGGAGGATCTCCAGGCCCTCGAGCAGACGGGCGGTGTGGGCGCGGCCGTAGGTCTCGACGAAACCCACGACCACGTCCTTGCCGCGTTCCCGGCCCCGGCGCGCCTCGCTCAGCATGGCGAACGTCTTGCCCACCCCTGGGGCCGCGCCCAGGTAGACGCGCAACCGCCCGCGGGCCGTGCCTCCCATTCCTCCAGGTTAAGGCTGGTACGGCGGAGCGACCCCCCAACCCCAGTGCGGCACCGGCGCCTGCGGCGGAGGCGCCGCCCCGGGCTGGGAGTTGTGCTTGGCCAACCGGGTGCCCCATTCGATGTAGCCGGCGAACGCCGCCCTGAACTCTGGGTCGTCGGGCAGCCCGACCTCGTCGGCGGCGTCCATGAGGAGATTCACCCACCTGCGGCGCTGCTGTTCGGTGATCGCCTTGCCGAGGTGGTGGCGGAGCATGTTGGCGTAGCCGCCGCGTTCGTTGGTGTAGCGGTCAGGGCCGCCGAACACCTCGCTCAACCACATGGCGACGTGTTGGGGATGATCCGGGTCCATGTGCGCGAACAACGGCCCGATCACGTCGTCCTTCACCACGGTGCGGTAGAACGCCTCGGTCAGCCGCTCGAACGCCTCGGTGCCACCCGCCCACTCGTACAGCGTCGGCACTGTCTCATCATTCATGTAATGATGTAATCACTCGCGCGGTCGGGGAGCAACGCCCGCCTGCGGCGAGAAGGGCACCATACCCGCTGGAAATGACAAAGTCCCCGGCCGAATGGCCGGGGACTTTGTGTTTGGTAGCGGGGGCAGGATTTGAACCTACGACCTCTGGGTTATGAGCCCAGCGAGCTACCGAACTGCTCCACCCCGCGTTGCTGTCTTACATCTATAACTATACAGCCCCGAGCGAGTGCTCGCGCCAGTTAAAGCAAACCCACCGCAGAACGCACGAAAGGCCCGGTTTCCCGGGCCTTTCGACATGGTAGCGGGGGCAGGATTTGAACCTGCGACCTCTGGGTTATGAGCCCAGCGAGCTACCGAACTGCTCCACCCCGCGTCGCGTTGTGCCTTAAGACTAGACGGCAACGCGGGGATGACGCAAACCGAACGGCTAAGACGTGCCCTGCGCCTGTGGTGATCCTGTCGGCGAGGGCGATCCCGTCGGCGAGGTGGTGGGCGTGGCGGTCGGCGAGGCCGTCGGGCTGGCCGTGGGCGCCGGCTGCTGCGTGTTGGCGCTCTGCAGCGCCTTCAGCGCCTCCTCCAGCCGCTTCTGCGCCTCGCCATAGGCGTCCCAGTCCGGAGGGCTGGCCTGCAGCGCCTTCTGGGCGTCCTCGTAGGCCTTCCTGGCGTTGGAGATCGCCGTGTTGAGCGCCGTGCTGGTCTGGCTGGGCTGTTGTTGTTGCTGGGGCTGCTGCTGCTGTTGCTGCTCCTGCTCGCCGAAGACCTCCTTCAGAGCCTCGTCCAGCGTGCGGCCCACACCGATCTTGGCGCCGTACGACACCAGCACCCGCTGCAGGATCGGGTACGGCTCCTGCCCGCCGCCGGCGGCCACCTGGATGTACACCGGTTCGATGTAGACCAGGCCGCCCGCGTACGGGAGCGTCAGCAGGTTGCCGTAGCGGACCGACGAGGCGCCGACGCCCAGCAGGTTGAGCTCACCCGCGAACCGGCTCTGGAAGGAGTTTTGCGCCTGTCCAGGACCGGGGATGGGGGTGCTCGACGGCATCCGCAGGATGCGGATGCGCCCGTAGCCGGAGCCGGCCGACGAGTCGACCGCCATGAACGCCGCCAGGTTGGGCCCCTGACGCGGCACGAACGTCGTCGTCAGCGAGAACGCCGGCGTGCCGCCCGGCATCGTTGTGGTCAGGTAGTAGGGCGGCTGCTTGATGTTCTTGTCGCCCTGGGTGGGGTCGCCGGGGACGTTCCAGAAGTCCTGGCCGCTGTAGAAGGCGGCCGGGTCGGTGATGTGGTAGCGCGACAGGGTGTAGCGCTGCACCTTGAACAGGTCCTCCGGGTAGCGCACGTGGCTGCGCAGCTCGGCGCTCATCTCCGAGGCCGGGCGGATGATGCCGGGGAAGGCCGCGCTCCAGGTCTTCAGCACCGGGTCGTTGGTGTCCCAGCCGTAGAGCTTGACCGTGCCGTCGTAGGCGTCGACCGTGGCCTTGACCGAGTTGCGCATGTAGTTGATCTTGTCGCTCGGCTGCTGCGCGATCACGCGGCGGTCGGTCGACGTGTCGCGCGTCATGTCGTCGAGGCTCTCGCTCTGCGAGTACGGGTAGTCGTTGGACGTCGTGTAACCGTCGACGATCCAGACGATGCGCCCGTCGACGATCGTCGGGTAGGGGTTGCCGTCGAGCGTGAGGAACGGGGCGACCTTCTGGACCCTGTCACGCGGGTTGCGCTCGTACAGGATCTTGGAGTTGTCGTTGACGTCGCCCGAGAGCAGGATGTTCGCCTCGCCGTACTTGGCGGCGTAGAGAAGCCTGTTGAAGAACGATCCGACGGGCACGCCGCCGCCGGTGTAGGTCGTGTTCTCCTGGCCCGTGCCACCCGTCTTCGGGTAGTCGAGCTCCTGCGGGTTCTTCGGGTTGCCGCCGGCGATGACGTAGTCACCAGAGCTCTGGTCCTCGCCGTAGTAGACCCGCGGCTCCTTGAGCTTGGTGCTGTCGACGAGCGGGCCGGTGACCGGCATGTCCTTGGCGTCGTAGTCGGGCAGACCCTGGGAGTCGACCTTGTTGCCGGGCGCCGCGACGAAGCCGTAGCCGTGGGTGTAGACCAGGTGCCGGTTGATCCAGTTGTTCTGGCCCGCGTCCGGACCGGTCAGCTCCCGGACGCCGACGACATGGTCGATCATCTTGCCGGTGCTGTCGGGGTAGCGGTCGACGTCGAGCGGCTCGGCGAAGTTGTAGAAGCCGCGGATGCGCTGAGTCTGCTCGTAGGTGGACGAGACCAGCGCCGGGTCCAGCAGTCGCACACCGGAGACCGAGGTGTCGCCGCCGGCCTGGACCTTGGTCGGGTCGGCCTGGGCGTTGTAGGTCTCGACCTCGGTCTTGTCGACGTTGTAGGCCTCCCGCGTGGCCTCGATGTTGCGCTGGATGTAGGCCGCCTCCTTGCCCTGCTGGTTGGGCTTGACCTGGAACTGCTCGACCAGCGCCGGGTAGACGCCGCCGATCAGGATGGCCGAGAGCACCAGCAGGCCGAAGGAGACCCCGGGCAGCATGCCGCCGGGCCGCACCACGCCGGCGAAGAACAGCGCGGCGCAGATCAGCGCGATGATCGCGAGAATGGTCTTGGCCGGCAGGACGGCGTTGACGTCGGTGTAGGACGCGCCGTGCACGAAGCCGCGGTCGGAGAAGACCAGGCTGTAGCGGTCGACCCAGTAGGCGACGGCCTTGAGCAGCACGAAGATGCCGAGCAGCACGGACAGGTGCACCCGCGCCGCCCTGGAAGCGTGCACGCCCGGCGACTGCAGGCGGAACCCGCCGTAGAGGTAGTGCGTGATGGCCGCCAGGATGGCCGAGATGATCACGGCGGTGAACAGGAAGTTCAGCGTCATCCGGATGAACGGCAGGTCGAACATGTAGAACGAGATGTCCCACCCGTGCAGCCTGTCCTGCTTGCCGACCGGCACACCGTTGATGAACTTCAGCCACGTCTCCCACTGCCCCGCGAACGAGGAGCCGGAGAAGAGCGCGAGAAGTCCCATGCCGACGATGAAGATCAGCTTACGGTGGGGATCGAGCGCCATACGATAGCGATCGGCGCCGCTGGCGCCGCCGAACATCGCGGGCCCGAACATCGGCCGCGTGCGGAACGCCAGCAGCATGTTGCCGCCGGCGATGGCGACCATGAGCAGCGCCCCGACCACGAAAAGCGCGATCTCGGTCAGCACTACGCCGGTGAACACCGACGAGTAGTCGGCAGCGTCAAACCACAAATAGTCGGTATAGATACCGGAAAACAGGAAGAACAATGCCACGATCGCCACGAGAGCGATCGCCACAGGCAGAAGCAGTCGTGGCCGACGGGGCAAGCGCATCGCCCTGCCGGCTCCTGGGGTCCGGAAGCTCAAGGCCAACCCCTCGTCGTGATGAAGAAACGGTCCGTGTTCTGGCAACCTACACCGCTAGGCCAGCCATACGGCTAACGCACGGCGGTCGCCAGAAGTTTCATCCGGCCTCGCACGCGGGCACGTTTCCGTTGCCCGTGCGCAGTGCGTCCAGCGCCAGCACTGTGTCATGCAGGGTATCCGCTCTGACCAGCCGAAGGCCCTCGGGAACGGCCTTCATGGCCTCGGTGCAGTTGTCGGCGGGGGTCAGGAATATGGTCGCGCCGGATTCCTTGGCGCCCACCATTTTCTGCTGGATGCCGCCGATCGCGCCGACCTCGCCCGTCGGCTGGATAGTGCCGGTGCCGGCGATCTTCTTGCCGCCCGTGAGCTCGCCGGGCGTGAGCTTGTCCAATATGCCGAGCGAGAACATCAGCCCCGCGCTGGGCCCGCCGACGTCGCCCACATTGATGTCGACGTCGAACGGGAACTTGTATTTCGCCTGCATGACCACGCCCACTTGGGGCTGTCCCTTGGCGTCCACCGTCTGCACGGTGACGTCGAGTTTCTCCTTGCCCCGGGTGACGTTGAAGGTCACGCTCTCGCCGGGCTTGTGTGCCTTGACCCCGTCGCTCACCACGTTGACGTCCGTGGCCGCCTTGCCGTCGACGGAGTTGATCTCGTCGCCCTTCTGCAACTTGCCGTCGGCGGGCTTGCCCTTTTCCGTGGACAGAACGGTCACGACCATGCTGAAGGGAATCTTGAGCTCGGTGAGCGCGGCGGCGGTGGCGGAGTCTTGGGAGTTGGTCATCTCGACCGTGTTTTCCTCCTCGACGTCCTTGGGGTCACGGTCGGGAGCGAAGATGGTCTCCTGCGGGACCACGGCCACGGTGGGGTCGATCCAGCCGCGCAACGCCGTCAGCAGGTCGATCTGCGCGGCCGGGCCGCCCTGGTAGGCCACCGTCACCAGGCTCAGCGCGCCGGTGGTGGGATAGGTCTGCCGGCCCTTGATCGCGATCACGGGCTTCTTGTCGACCTCGCCGATGGTGTTCTCGGTCGGGCCGGGGCTCAGCACGACGTACGGGACCGGCCGGAACGCTCCCACCACCCCCAGCGCGAGCACGAGGAATCCCGCGAGCAGCAGGGTCAGGGCGCGTCGTGACATGATGATGAGCTTATTCGCAGGCGCCGACCCACTCGGTCTCGCCGTCGGCGAAGACCTGGTGTTTCCAGATCGGGACCTGCGCCTTGAGGTCGTCGATCAACCTGCGGGAGGCCTTGAACGCCTCGTCCCTGTGCGGGGTGGCCACCGCGACGATGACGGCCGTGTCGCCCAGCTCCAGGTCGCCCACCCGGTGCACGGCGGCCAGCGCCGTCACGGGGAAGTCGGCGGCGACCTTCTCCGCCACCGCGCGCAGCTCGGCTTCCGCCGTGGGATGCGCGGAGTAGGAGAGCCTGGTCACGGGCTTGCCATGGTCCTGCTCCCGCACGGTGCCCACGAAGATCGCGGTGCCGCCCGCGGCGTGGTCGCCCACGGCGGCCAGCACCTCGTCCACGGACAGCGGGGTGTCGCGAATGCCAAGCAATCGGATGACGTCCACGGGAAAGAGCCTAACCTTTACTGACGCCTCTTTTTGCGTACCTGGCGGACGATCGCGGCGGTGCCGATGACGGCGACGGTGGCGCCGGCCGCGGTGAGCGTGGCCTCCTTGACGGGCAGCCGCCTGCCGACCACGGTCGTCCTCTTCTCCAGCAGCTCCAACTGCTGCTCGAGCGCGGCCTCGTTGGTCCACGACGGCTTCCAGCCCGCCTCCCGCAGCGCCGTGCAGTCCACGACCCACGGGTAGACCACGTAGTGCAGGTCGGTCGCGGGCGCCGGGGTGATGCCGAGCCTGTGGAGCCGCTGCGCCGTGCCGAACGTCAGCCCGGCGGGCAGCTCGAACCTGCGGATGCCGGACAGCTCCTCGACCTGCTCCTGCTCCAGCCACCCGTCGGAGCCGACCGCCACCACGCCGGTGACGACTCCGCGGGCGGCCAGCTCCAGCGCCGAGATCAGGTCCTCGACGTGGCAGAACTGCCAGTGCGGGGTGCAGCCCTTGACGGTCAGGAGCCTGGGCGACTCGAAGTGCCGGGTGATCACGGTGTCGACGCCCGGGCCGACGACCGCCGCCGGGCGCAGCACGGTCACCTCGAGCCCGGGATGGCTGCGCAGCGATCTGCGCACCAGGGACTCGATCTCCAGGTAGTCGCCCACGACGCCGGTGTCGGGCTCGGCCGCCACCGGGGCATCCTCGGGCAGGGGCACCTCGTTGTCCGGCGCGGCGCCGTAGACCATCGCGCTCGTGACCAACACCACACGGCGCACGCGTGCCGCGGCGCACGCCGTCAGCACCGTCTGGGCGGCGCGCAGGTTGTAGGCCCGCCGGGCCACCGGGTCGGAGTCCACCGCGTAGTCGCCGGCCAGATGGACCAGCACGTCGATGTCAGCGATGCGGTTCGCCAAGAGCGGATCCCGTACGTCGATCACTCTCCACGTGGCTTCCTGAACGTCACCGCGCTGCTCGTCGATGGCCACCACCCTGCGGAAACCCGCGGAGGATACGAGCCTTGCGAGCAGCTCGCGGCCGATGCCGGAGGCCGCGCCGGTCACGGCGACGACGGGATGGCGCGGGCGTTTCGAGGTAGGCACCAGGTCCTCACTTTGCACTGATCCGCCGTAGGACGACTAACGTGGCGGATGTGGACTCCTCCATCCTGCACGAGGTAGAGCGGTGACTGACCTGCCAGGTCGCGAAAACGACCCTAACGAAAACCCGTTCGCCATGTTCGGCAACCCTGAGCAGATGGCTCAGGCGATGCGCCAGTTCGCCGACATGTTGTCGGCACCTCAGGGTTCAGGCCCTGTCAACTGGGACATGGCAAAGAACATCGCCCGGCATGCCGTGGTGGCCGAGGGCGACCCGAGCGTCATGGAAGGCGAGCGCCGCCAGATCGTGGAGGCGCTGAGCCTGGCCGACCTGTGGCTGAACGAGGCGACCGCGCTGCCCAGCGGCGTGGCCAACCCGCAGGCCTGGAGCCGGTCCGAGTGGATCGAAAACACCATCCCGATTTGGCGCAAACTTTGCGAGCCGATCGCCGAGCGCATGGTCGAGACCATGGGCGGCGCTCTCGGCGGTTCGGGCCTGCCGCCCGAGGCCCAGCAGATGGCCGGCCCTCTCATGGGCATGCTCAAGCAAATGGGCGGCATGATGGTCGGCCAGCAGATCGGCCAGGCCATCGGCTCGCTCGCCCGCGAGGTGATCGGCACGACCGACATCGGCCTGCCACTGTCCGACACGGCCGCGCTGCTGCCCGGCGGCATCGCCTCCTTCAGCGAGGGCCTGGAGATGCCCTCCGAGGAGATCAGGATCTATCTGGCGCTGCGCGAGGCCGCGCACCACCGGCTGTTCCAGCACGTGCCGTGGCTGCGCTCGCACCTGCTGGGCGCGGTCGAGGAATACGCCAAGGGCATCACGCTCGACACTTCCGCGCTCGAAGAGCAGATCCGCGGGCTCGACATCAACAACCCCGAGGCGATCCAGGAGGCGCTGAGCGGCGGCAAGCTGCTCAAGCCTGAGGAGACCGAGCGGCAGAAGGCCGCCCTGGCGCGGCTGGAGACGATGCTCGCCCTGGTCGAAGGCTGGGTCGCCACCGTGGTCGACCGGGCCGCGGAAGGCAAGCTGCCCTCCGCCGTCGCCCTGGCCGAGACCGTACGCAGGCGCCGGGCCACCGGCGGTCCCGCCGAGGTCACGTTCGGGACGCTGGTGGGGCTGGAGCTGCGGCCCCGGCGGCTGCGCGAGGCGGCGGCGCTGTGGCGGGCTCTGGAGAGCGAGCGCGGGATCGACGGCCGCGACGCGCTGTGGGGCCACCCGGACCTCATGCCGACGGCCGACGACCTCGACGACCCCGACGCGTTCGTCCGCGGCGAGGCCGCCTGGGACATCTCCCAGTTCGAGGGCAAGCCGGGCGGCACCGAGGCTGAAGGCGAGCAGGGCGACCAGCGCGAGCCGGGCGACGGCGAGGGCGACAAGAGTTGAGCCTGCACCGCGACGCGGTGGCGGTGCTGTCCGCCTGGACCGCCCCCACGCCCGAGGAAGAGGCGCTGCGCAAGGAGTTCCTCGACCACCTGCGGGCGCACGACGACGCGATGTCGCGCGCGTGTGTGCCCGGGCACTTGACGGCGACGACGGCGGTGCTGTCGCACGACGGCACGCAGGTGCTGCTCACGCTGCATCCGAAGGCCGGGATGTGGCTGCCGATGGGCGGGCACTGCGAGGTCTCCGACACCTCGCTCGCGGCCGCGGCGCTGCGGGAAGCCTGGGAGGAGTCCGGCATTTCCGGACTTGAGCTGCTTCCTGGGCCGCTGGCGGTGGACAAGCACGTCGTGTGGTGCCACCCGCCGAACAGCTGGCACCTCGACGTCGAGTACGCGGCCGTGGCGCCGCCCGGCGCCGAGGCGGTGATCAGTGAGGAGTCGCTGGACCTGCGCTGGTTCCCCGTCGACGAGATCCCCGACCCGTCGGACGACGCGACGCGGCGATTGGCCAAACGTGGACAGGCCGTGCTCGGCTCTGGTTCGCGCGCACTTGGCTAGAGTCCTTTGCGTCGTACCAGAGGGGGGATTTGGTGAGCACTTCGGCTGAGTCGCCCATCGGCGGCACGATCGTGACGCCCGCTCGCAGACGCCGGAGGTTCACCGGGTCGGCGCTGACGTGGGTGGCCGTGAGCCCGTTCGCGGCGTGGGCGGTCGCCAGGGTGGCGGGGCTGGAGCGGGGGTCGTTGCCCACGCAGCTCATGACCGCGACCCCGTACGCGGCGGCGGGCTCGCTGGTTCCCCTCCTTATCGCCGCGGTCGGGCGCAAACGCGCCGCCACCGCCGTGGCGTTACTCACCACGACCGCACTCGGTTTCAGCGTGCTGCCCAGGGCGCTGGGCACGGCCGAGGCGACGGCCGGCCGGCCGCTCAAGGTCATGACGATCAACATGCTGTACGGCCGGGCCGACATCGACGCGATCATGAAGCTGGTCCGGGAGTTCGAGCCTGACGTGCTCAGCACGCAGGAGCTGACGCCCGGGGCGGTCGCCGACTTGGACGCGGCCGGGCTCAAGGAGCTGATGCCGCATCGCGTGCTGGAGGACGAGTGGAGCGCCGGCGGCAGCGGGCTCTACTCCAAGCACGCCATGGAGCAGCTGCCCGACGTGGTGCCGCCGGTGGGGCACAAGATGCCCGCCGCGCTGGTGTCGTTGCCTGGAGGGAACCCGATCGAGGTCGTCGACGTGCACCCCTACCCGCCGCTCGGCCCGAACGTCACCCAGTGGAACGACGCGCTGGCCGCCCTGCCGTCCACCTCTCCCGACCGGGTGCGGATCCTGGCGGGCGACTTCAACGCCTCCCTCGACCACGCGGCCCTGCGTAAGCTGCTGGCCAGGGGTTACAAGGACGCTGCCGCTCAGGTGGGGGCCGGGTTGATCCCGACGTGGCCCGCCAACAAGCGGGTGCCGCCGATCATCACGATCGACCATGTGCTGGTGGACCGGCGGGTGGGCGTACGGGAAGTCAGCGTGCGCGACGTCCCGGGAACCGACCATCGCGCCGTGCTGGCCGCGCTCACCGTGCCCTGAGCCGGGTCGCGCCTCGCGCCTGAGCCGGGTCGCTCACCGTGGCCCTGGGTCGGGTCGCTCACCGTGGCCCTGAGCCGGGTTCGCTCACCGTGCGCTGATCAGCGCCCTGGTGTTGTCCCAGCCCTCGAGGCCGGGGTCCAGGCGTTCGACGTCTTGCGGTGTGCGCAGGCGGTGCCAGCCCGGGGTGGTGGCGACCCTCCGGGGTCCCGGGGCCTGGGCGCGCAACGCGCCCACCACGTTCTCGTCGTCCAGGTCCGGGGCGGCCCAGGCGGGGGCGGGGAGTGCGCAGGCCAGGGCCACGGCGCCGCCGTTCTCCGCCGGGCAGACGGTGATCTCCGCCCTGCCGAGCTCCCTGAACAGCTTGCCGACCAGCAGGGGCGGCAGGTCCGGCGCGTCACCGCAGATCACGGCGGCCTGATCGGCCTTGAGCCGGCCGAGCACGGCCTGCAACGGCTCGTCCTCCGCTATCGTGACGATCTCGGTGCCGGGCCAGACGATCTCCTCCAGGCCGGGCACGCTGGTGATCAGGACAGGGGTGACGAGCTCGAGTCCCGCGACCATCTCGTAGGTGTCCTCGGCCATCGCCTCGAGGAACTCTCGCGGGTCGACGCCCGGCGGCGCCGCCTGCGCCATGTGCTGACGTACGAGGACCGCGACGAGGCGCGTCAACACTCCTCCGGCGCCGTGTGGGCCGCGGCGGAGAACCCCTCCAAGAACCCGCGCGCCCGCTCCGCTTTCGGATACTGTTCCACCAGCGCCCAGAACTTGGGGCCGTGGCTGGGCACGAGCAGGTGCACGAGCTCGTGGATGATCACGTAGTTGATGACCCATTCGGGCAGGCCCTTGAGGCGGGTGGAGATCCGGATCGTTCCGTTCTCCGGGGTGCAGGAGCCCCAGCGGTGTTGCTGGTTGTCGACCCAGCGCACGCTCACGGGCTCGGCCTTGCCGTCGAGATATTTCGCCGACAGCTCCCTTGCCCGCTCCAGCAGGCCCTCTTCGGTCGGCCTCCGCCGGCTTTCCTTCGCGGCCAGCCGATCCAGCATCCGGCTCACCCATTCATCCGCGTCTTCACCGCTCAGCCAGGCGGGCAGGAGCACGATCGTCTTGTCGCCGTCGCGGTAGGCGGAAACCGTACGCCGGCGACGAGAACTGCGACGAACCTCGACTGTCTCGGGGGGCACATATGCACGGTAGCCGAGACTGGCGAAATTCCACAGAGGGTGGACGTTGTTTCTGCTGGTCAGATGATTAAGACCCGGTGAATTTGGGCAGACGCGTTTCCCGATGCGCGGCCAGGCACTCCAGCAGGCCTGACGGGGTCCTGGCGGTGGGGCGGGACGGGAATTCCCAGCACAGCGTGGGTTTCAGGGCTTTGACGGTCTTGGTTCTGGGCCGCTTTGGGCGGACTTGTGGCAATCGATACGGGTTACTGGGCGATCTTCGAGGCGATGACCAGCCGGGGAAGCGTAGGTCATTCTTGAGGAAAGATTGATTTACCGGATCTTTATCCTTCGCCTCGCAACCGTCGGGACCGCATCGCGCGCGGGCTGGACGCCGACGAGGGCCGGAAGTTATCCACAGGCGGGCCGGAACCGACTCGGGATCTTGCTGCGCCGTGCGAACCTTTCCCGCCATGAGGCCACGTGTGAAGCCCGCCCTCCGGCGCATCGTCCGCGACGAGCAGACCCTGCAATACGGCGTGCACCCGCTGCGCGCCATCAAGCTGTCCGGTCTGGCCCGATCAGTCCAGCAGTGGATCGAGGGCCTCGACGGCACCCGTGACCTGGCACGCGTGCTGGACGCGGCCAACGCCGCCGGGCTCGACGAGTGCCGCGCGCGTTCCCTGCTCGACCAGCTCACCGCGCAAGGCGCGCTCCACGACGCCGCCACCAGCCCCGCGCCCCTGCGCGACCTCACACTCGCCGAGCGCGACCGTTTGAGACCCGACCTCGATGCCCTGGACCTGGCTTCGACCGCGCCCGAGGGCGGAATCGGGCTCCTGATGCGGCGGCGGGCCGCCCGGGTGCGGGTCTATGGGGCCGGGCGGGTGGGTGCTCAGATCGTGGTCCTGCTGGCGGCCGCCGGTGTGGGGCACATCCGAGTGATCGACTCGGGCGCCGTCCGGGCGAGCGACATCACGCCCGGCGGGCTGACGTGGTCGGAGCTGGGTCTGACGCGGGAAGAGGGCGCGGTGGCGGCGGCCCGCAGGCTGCTCTCGGGCTGGCGCGGCGCAACCGGCTCCCGCGTCCCACCACCCGCCGCCACGGTCTCCCGCGTCCCACCACCCGCCGCCACCGGCTCCCGCGTCCCACCGCCCGGCGCCACCGGCTCGGCTTCGTCGGCGTCTGGGTTGCAGCCCGGCCAGGGACGCAGCGCGCCGCCGCAGGGCAACGGGCGGTCGGCTGCCAGGACGCCCAGGCCTGCCGCCTCCCCTGCGGTCCCGCTCGCTGCATCGACGCCCGCCGCCGCCGCGCCCGGGTCAGGCGCGCACACTCGTACGGACGGCTGGCAGGGCCAACGCCGGGCCGCACCCCAGGGACACCCCGAAAGAGCACACACCGCAGAGAGAAGCGGAACAGAGACGCGGAGGTCCAAGGCGGAGACGGCCGAGACGCTAGGGACTCCGAAGCAGAGGACCCCGGCGCAAAGCACCCCGACCCAAAGCACCCCGACCCAGGGGACACCGACCCAGGGGACACCGGCTCAAAGGGCGCAGGCCCAACGGGCGCAGGCCCAACGGGCGCAGGCCCAACGGGCGCAGACTCCCATGGCGCAGGCCCAACGGGCGCAGGCTCCCATGGCGCAGGCTCCGGGGACTCAGGCACAGGAGGGCGCCGGGCGGGGAGGAGATGGAGCTCAGCCGGTCACCCGCAGGAGGCGGAAGGACCAGCGGATCGACGGGCAGGAGCTGGTCAGGCCGGCGGTCGAGGTGCTGGCCGGAGGAACGTACCTGGGAGACCGGTCAGACCGTCCCGACCTGATCATCCTCGCGCCCGTCGGCCCGCTGGACGGCGTGCTGGTCAACGAGCTCACCTGCCTCGGCATCCCCCACCTGCTGGCATCCGCCTTCGAAGGTCACGGCACGGTCGGCCCGCTGGTGTTGCCCGGCGAGACGGCCTGCCTGCACTGTCTGGACCTGACCCGCCGCGACCACGACCCAACCTGGCCGATCGTCACCGCTCGGCTGGGCGGTTATCCGCCCGGCGAGATCGCCTGCGACACGACTCTCGCGACCCTGGTCGCGGCACAGGCGACCGGGCATGCGCTTGCTCATCTCGACGGCCAGGAGTCCGCTGTGACGAACGGCACAATGGACGTCTCCCCTGATTGGCACTGGAAAAGGCAGGCGTGGCGCGTGCACCCGCAATGTCGTTGTATGCGAAACGATCCTTATTCGCTAAGAATGGTCATGTCGCCCAAACGCGACTGACCTGTTCCTGGGGACGACCACGAAGGGGGGAAGCGGCATCTCTGCCGAGGTTCCGCGCATCAGTGTGAGCGATCTTCCGCGCCGTGCTGTCACGCGTTCTGCCAAGCTGGCCACGCTTCCCTTGGGATTCGCCGGTCGCGCCGCCCTCGGACTGGGCAAACGTCTCGGCGGCAAGTCCGCTGAGTTCGTGGCGCAGGAAGTCCAGCAGCGTACGGCCGAGCAGGTCTTCAAGGTGCTCGGCGAACTCAAGGGCGGTGCGATGAAGCTCGGCCAGGCGCTGTCGATTTTCGAGGCGGCGCTTCCGCCGGAGATCGTCGGCCCCTACCGCGCCACCTTGACCAAGCTGCAGGACGCCGCTCCCCCGCTCCCCGTCTCCACCGTCCACAAGGTGCTCACGGAGCAGTTGGGCGACGACTGGCGGGACCATTTCCGCTCGTTCGACGACCAGCCGACCGCCGCCGCCTCCATCGGCCAGGTACACAAGGCCGTGTGGCACGACGGCCGGGAGGTGGCCGTCAAGATCCAGTACCCGGGGGCGGGCAAGGCCCTGCTCGGCGACTTCGCCCAGCTGGCCCGGCTGGGCAAGCTGTTCGGCGTCTTACTGCCTGGCCTCGACATGAAGGCCGTGCTGTCGGAGCTGCGTGAGCGGGTCGCGGAGGAGCTCGACTATCTCCGCGAGGCCGAGGCCCAACATGCCTTCGCCCTCGAGTTCGACGGCGACCCCGACTTCCACGTCCCTGACGTGATCGCAGCCAACGAAATGGTGCTGGTCACCGAGTGGATGGACGGCACTCCGCTGTCGCGCGTCATCACCGAGGGCACCCAAGAAGAACGCGACCACGCCGGCCTGCTCTTCGTCCGTTTCCTGTTCTGCTCGCCGGCTCGGGTGGGGATGCTCCACGCCGACCCGCACCCGGGCAATTTCCGCGTGCTGGCCAACGGCAAGCTCGGTGTCCTGGACTTCGGCGCGGTCAACCGCATGCCCGATGGCTACCCCAGGGTCTTCGGGCAGTTAATGCGCATCTTCAACCAGGGCGACATGGAAACCGTCGTGACGGGGCTGCGTCAGGAAGGCTTCATCCGCAGTGACATCGAGATCGACCCCGACGCCTTGCGTGCTTTCCTCGCGCCGTATGTCGAACCGACGGCCGTGGAGGAGTTCACGTTCAGCCGGGAGTGGCTCCAGGCTCAGGCGGCCGGCGTCACGGACCTACGCCCCGGCAACGTGGTGCGCCAACTCAACCTGCCGACGTCGTACGTGCTCATCCATCGGGTGCATGCGGCAGGCGTAGGCGTGCTCTGCCAACTGGGCACCACCGCTCGCTTCCGCGACGAGGTGATCCGCTGGGTCCCCGGCTTCGCCGACGACCCCGACGACCAGCCCTTGGCAATCGGCTAACGCACGTCCCCGCCTGCGCCAGGCTGCAACCCGGCCGTCGCCTGCGCCCACCCACCTACAACCCCGCCCATCGCCTGCGCTCACCTACAACCCCAGCCGTCGCTTGCGGCACGTGCAAACCCGACCGTGGCCTGCGCTCACCTACAACCCGACCATCGCCTATGCCCGCCTGCAACCCCGGCCGTCGCTTATGAGAGGGCGGTTCGCGAGTTGATGTCCCTTTGATCGCTTGCGCTGCATGAGGAGGGCTGGTCACGGGCTCGTTGCCGGGCTATGGACGTGGCTGAGCGAACAATCCCGGCTCGATCTCCACGAGAATG
>NZ_JBQQBQ010000105.1:0-19106 GCF_052245915.1 Nonomuraea sp. 10N515B | reverse complement strand
CGGCCCGGTCACCGCCGTTCGGGTCGGATGGCCGGCCTGTTGCCTGCTGTCCATGGTCGCCTCCTCGACAGCGGTCGACAAGGCGAGAATCACGCACAGAAATCAATCAGTCACTTTATGTAGCAGACCGAATATTATGCCGATACTGCAAGGCATGACAGACCATCCAGCCAGCAATTTCACCCCCAGCAGCGGCATATCCGGGGGCTCGGCATAAGCCCACTTATGCCGCTCTCGGCATAAGTGGGCATAGGAGCGCAGCGTCGAGGCCGAGCGGGACGCTGCGAGCAACTCCCGGAAGTACGAGGCCACCGCCGCCACGGGGACACCGTTCTCATTCAGCAACCGATAGGGCTCCAACGGGTCCCCCGTGGCCACCACACGTCCGGTGCGCGGAACTTCCAAGGCCGACAGGTCCCGCTCCGGTAACTCAGCGCTCATGGGCCGTGACGCTAACAGTCGCAGCCTCGCATAGCCTTTGAAATGCGCAAATACGCCAGATAGTTCAGTCAATAGAGGGCAGATGGGCGAGCGGACCGTCGATGAGATCGGCGTTGACCTGCTCCTGGACCGCGTGATCACGATGCTGCGCCTCGGCCTGGAGCAGGGTATAAGGGCTGTCGGTGAAGATCGGGTAATAGCGGTAGGTGGGGAACAGTTCGCCCTGGCCATCAGCGGCGGGCGGATCGAGCTTCTTGACTCCCCGCACGATGAGCCGGGCTGTCACCCGCTTGCCTTTCTTGCTGGTGAAGGCGGTGTAGGAGGTCTTGGCGACCTCGGCGTCGGACACCCAGCCGCCGGCCTGCTCATCAAAGACGGCTCGCGGGTATTTGATCGGTGTCCAGGCACCTGGATCGATGGCGGCGATCGCTGCTTTGACCTTGGGGTCCAGCTTGGCCGTGATCGAAAACCGCGTGTCCTGGGCGCGGCAGGCGGCGACGACCTCAGCGCTGTAGAACGCCGAGTCGCCGCGCAGGATCAGGGTGCCGGTGCAGCCTGCTTGCCGGGCGGTGGGGATGTACTCGGCCACCAGCGACTTCGCGCCGCGTGCAGAGCCGGTGGCGCCGCCGCGCAGCCGGGTGGCGGCCACCACGGGCGCGGCCAGTGGGGTGGACAGGGTGACGGTCAGCGCGTTCAGCCCGCGTACCAGCACGCTCTTGCCCTGGATTTTTGTGTGGCCGAACCCGGAACCCTGCTTAGCGTAGCCGTAGGTGCGGCGCTGCATCGAGTCGATGTCGAGGAAGGCCAGCACGTCCGCACCTGGCAGCAGCCGGGCGTGCGCGGCCAGCCTCACCAGCAACTCGCGCGCGACCCTGTCGAGCTGACGGACGTTGCCCCAGGTGAACGCGCGCAGGAACGAGCCCAGTGTGGACGGGGCGCGGATACCGGGCAACAGCTTGTCCATGCCGCCGTGCCGCAGCAGGTCCAGGTCGTCGATGCTGTCGGCGCCGCAGGCCATCCCGGCCACGATCGAGCCCACCTTCGCCTCCGCGTTGACGCCGTCCGCGGCGCCCAGCGTCACGTGCGCGTCGACCAGCCGCTCCAGACCGCACCGCTCGGCCAGTCGCATCGCCGGAGCCAGCCCGCCGTAGGAGATCACATGCTCGTCATCGAAGATCGCCTGCGTACGGGCGGCGGCGTGGGAGAATCGCACTTACGAGGTGTCCTTTGAAACGGGCGGCTGGAAGCGTGAAGAACTCCCATCCTCCCAGCTCAAAGGGTACCTCACGCTATTTCCCGGACCTCGCCTCAAGATTCACACCGTGGATCCAGGCTGAGTTTGGGTGGGCATCCCGGCAGCCGTGCAGTGTTGGCGGCATCGTCATCGATCTTCACGTACAGTGCGATCACGAGGGTGTCGAGGTCGGTTTCTTCCACAAAGAGCGATCTTCGACACCCTCTCGCGCGTTCGCAGGCATACGCCGCCACTGTGATCAATTAGGGATCACTCGTCTAGGTGACCGGCTGGAAGACTTCTACCGGTGACCTTCATACCTGGAGAGGTCCTCGTTGGTGCCAACCAGCCGGAACACTTGCCCTCCTGGGGCTTGAAAGTACAGGTGCGGATCGGGCACCTAGAGTACTTTGACGCCGAAGTCGACGATTTTCCGCCGCATTTCCTCGACGTCGTCCGCCTTCAACTCCAGGAAGATCGCCTTCAAGAAGTCATCCTCGCTCAGGGCGTGCTCCGCGGCGTAGGTCACACCTTTGTCCGCCTCCCACCCGTCACCGCTTCCGTAGAGAAACGCAATATAGAAGCCGTCTCCCATTCGAAAGTCGTCCTTGTCGTGGAGCTCCCTGGTTAGTTCGCAGCCCAGGACATCGCGGTAAAACTTCCGGATTCTGTCCCGTTCCGTCCGGTGCACTCGAAGCGCCGAATGGTTCCCAAAGATTACCTTTGTCATGATCACGCACTCTCCTGCAGGCGGCGGGCGTTGTCCGCGTTGCTGCCGCGCGGCATACCGCGGCCGACCTCGACGTACTGACGCAAGCTCTCGAGGAAGTGATCCCAGCCGCGCATGCACTGCTCGATGCACTCCAGCTCATGGGTCAGACCCTGGTGGCGGAACTGGAGTTCGGACGCGTCGCCACCGATCGGGGTGATGGTGAAGGTCGGACACGTGTCAACCCAGTCGGGGAGAAAGTCGCAGGAGGTGACGGTCCATTGCACCGAAAACGGCCGCGTCGCCTGATCGACATGTATCACGCACGGTTCGGGAGGATCGAAGGAAAACTGGAGTTCGCCGCCAGTGTCGCCGGATCCCGTGACATCCGTCCACCAGGCGGCGAGGCTGGAGGGGGTGGTGAGGGCGTCGAACAGCGTGTCCGGATGTGCCTGGACACGGATGGTCTTCTCATAGTCCCCGTTCACCTTCGCGTGCGTTGCAGGGGATTGTTCGGTGTTCGTCATTGGATTGATTCCTTTCATTCCGACCTGTTTCATCCATGGTGATCAACACCTACTCGGTTTTTCGATTCGGTTTTCAATCGCAGCGCCTGGATCGACTCGGCGATCGTCTTGATGCGACGCAGGCGTGCGTCCCATGCCGCGCCGACCGAGGCCAACTGCTCGACGGCGCGGGAGAACTGCGCTTCGTTGACGACGTAACGCACCTCACGGCCGTCCTTGCGGGGCACGACCGGCTCTGCGCGCTCGAGGACACCCAGGTGCTTCGCGACCGCCTGGCGCGTCACCGGCAGGTGGCCGCTCAAGCTCGTCGCCGTGCCGGAGCCGTCGGCGAGCAGCAGGTCCAGCACGCGACGCCGGGTCGGGTCGCCGATGGCCGCCCACAGCTCGTCGTCGATCGTCGAGGTCACGACCGCTGGCCATACCTGACCCCAGCCTGCCTAACGGCGACGCCCCGGAGAACCTGCTCTACCCCGCGTGCTTCCGCGACGCGACCGAGATTCGCGGCGTCAGCATGCACGCCTGGCTGCGTGTACGAAACGAGTTAGAGCACGGCTGACCTCAGCTAACAGGCCACCGCCGCTTGTCGGAGGTGGCCTGCTCGAAAGCCCCGTCCTGGTCACTGTCTAGAAGTTCCACTTCTTGATGTACCACTCCTCAGGCTCTCCGATGAGCGCGCTGAGATCGACGCATTCGGTGCGGTACCCGTAGTAGTGGTTGTAGTAAGTCCTCATCGCCTCACAGGCTGGCTTGGACTCGTATGGGCCGTAGTAGGTCCAGGCTGGCCAAGGGCCATCCTGGACGGGCAGGTCCTCGTCAGCGTGGGCCGGGCTAGCGATCATGGCGGCGACGAAGGCGGCGGCGAGCAAGGGCAGGACGTGCTTGAACGTGATCATAATCTCCTTTTCTGCGTGGTGGGCGGGTACGGGGACGGCAAACGGGACCGTGGACCTTTGATGCGGGGCAGGACAGTGATGAAGCGGGGACTGTCGGCGGCCTGGCCGGGAGTGAGCAGGAACGATAGCGGACGGCAGCGCCGGTCGGCGGACAGGTGCACCGTGCTGGTCAGTCCACCCCGGGAGTGGCCCAGCTCGGCCGCCTTCAAGCACCCAGGGCCGTACAGGGGTTGCCCCAACTACGCAAACGTCGCGGTCAGGACAGGCGCTGGTCGCATCTGGGGACCTGCTTCTTGATGTCGCCGGCGGTGTACACCCAGGCGTCGGTGACGACGAGCCACTCGTTGCCAGCGCCCGGGCCGTTGTATTTGAGCGCGCCAATCGCACCGTAGGCGTTGGTTGTCCCGTACGGACCCTTGATCGGCTTTCCGGGTAGCCAGCACATGAATGACACGTTGTCGTTGTACTCGAGCCAGCCCTCGGGCTTCTTGTAGTTGAACTCGAACCGGGCCGAGTCGGAGGGGAAGATCTGGTTGACCTTCACCTTGAACACGGCCAGCCCTGCTTGGTTGATCACGCGGCCTCCGGCGTCCAGCGCACTGGCCGAGGCCGACGAGGCCGCGGCCTGCGTAATCCCGATGAGGTTCGGTACTGCCGCGGCCTGGGCCGGGGACACCGCGGCGAGCGGGGTGACGATCGCAGCCGCGAGCGTGAGAGAGAGGGCTGTTGAGGGAATGCGCATGAACTGCTCCTGGTGAGGGTGTGCTGCAACGACAGCGAGTCTGTGGAGCGAGTGCGAGCCGTGTCCATGTTCGGCGGGCATCGTGAAGATCGAAATTTGTTATCCCAGGTCATCCGGATGTTCATCGATGTTGCCGAACAATGGTGAGCACAGATGAGCAAGGGAGGAATGGTGGCGCGCAACCCGAACCCATTGGAAGGAGAGGGGCCCGTCGTCGAGTTCGCCGATCGGCTGCGGCGGTTACGCGGACAGGCGGGGCTGACCCAGCGCACGCTGGCCGCCAAATGCCACTACGCGCCCAGCACGATCTCCACGGCCGAGGGCGGCAAGAAGGTCCCGTCCTGGGAGGTCGTGCAGACCATCGTCAAGGCCTGCGGCGTCGCCGATCTCACCGAGTGGCGGCAGGCCTGGGAGGCCACCCAGGAGGCGGCGGATGCTTCTCCCGGGAGTGCCGACCCACCGCAGGAGACGTCAGAGCGGAGGTGGTCGGCGACCTGGGGGGTGCCGGTGATCGTGGCAGTCGCGTCATCGGCTCTGACGTGGGCGGTGGCGCTGGTGGTGCTGCAGCCCCGCTCCGTGGCCATCCCCAGCGCTGGGGCCACCCCCGCTGCGACCTACCCCGCGGGCAGGGACCCGATGCCAACGCAGGCCTGCGGCGGCGCCACCCTGGGCTACGACTGCCACGGCAAATCGCCACGCATGTGGGGCTGCTGGGACTCCGCCAACGCCGTCATCGGCAGCCTCAAGGAGGTCACCACCAAGTACGGCACGGCCTATCTGGAAAACTGGTACTCCAAGACGTGCGGCACGAACTGGGCCAGGCTGAAGATGCCCGACTCCTGGTCGGCCAGGCTCGAGATCCTCTCCAGGGAGGCCAGGCTCTGCCATCCGGCCGACTGCACCAGCGACAACACCACCATGCCGCCCCTGTACACCGACATGATCTTCGGCATGAACACCCCCGTCACCGCCCAGGCCTTCATCAAACTGCCCTCGGGCGAAGAGAAGAAGGTAACCACAGACACCACGGCGGGGTGACGAAGACCACGCCGCGGAGCCATCATGTGGATCCGACGCCGCCAACCCGCCTGAAGAGCTGAGTCGGCCTGGAGCGCGGTATGTCCGTGGCCGTGCAAAAGTGGCTCTGGCACAAAGATCGTGATGCCGTGACGGCGCGTGACCATGATCGCGGTTCGGCAACAGGCCGCACATGAGGGCGGCCGCATCGTCAAGATCAGGTTCGACCAAGAATCCGATCATCACGAGCGGCCGCGAGGGCTATTGTGCTGCACTTCCAAGCGGGAGGCGAGAGCCCCTGCCTCGATCTTCTCCTGCTCTTGTGCCCCCATCTGGCGGTCGTCCAGGTAGAGAAGGTGATCCACGACGGAGGCGCCCTGCTGATCAGCGGATGCGCGAAGACCTCGGAGGCCGAATGTGGCGCCTGTGGCACGTTCAGCCAACGGATCCACAGTCGATACCGTCGCCTTCTGCAGGACCTGACCTGCGGTGAGGTGCCCGTAACCATCGAGCTGCAGGTGCGGCGGTGGTTCTGCGTCAACCCTGAATGTCCGGTCCGCGCCTTCGCCGAGCAGGTGCCCGAGCTGACCCAGCCGTATGCACGGCGAACGTCGGCGATGCGTCGGCTGCTGGAGCACATCGCCCTGGCCTTGGCTGGGCGGGCCGGGGCGCGCTTGGCGAGCCGGCTGGGCATCGCCGTCTCCCGGTCCCTGCTGATCCGGCTGATCAGGGCGCTGCCCGATCCCGAGATCGGTACGGTCGCCGTCGTGGGCGTGGACGAATTCGCCAAACGCCGAGGTCAGTCCTACGCCACCATCCTCATCGACATGGCCACCCACCGGCCCATCGACGTCCTGGATGACCGCACCGCCGAGGTATTCGCCGACTGGCTTCGTGAGCATCCCGGCATCCAGGTCATCTGCCGCGACAGGGCCGGCGGGTTCGCCGAAGGCGCCAGCCAGGGAGCGCCCGACGCCATCCAGGTCGCGGACAGGTGGCAGTGCGCCATGCGGCGCCTTGTCGTATCCCCGACTCAGTCGGGAGGAATTCGGAGGGAGGTTCTTGGGTCTGATGGCTTACCCAATCCGGAAACGGTGAAGGGGACCAGAGCATGCCAGAAAATCGGCGGCCGGGTCCAGGTAGCAGGGACTGCGCGTCGAGGGACCCGCGTGACACGGTGAAAGCTGGATTGCCTGAACCCTAATTCCCAGAAGATTGAAGGTCGAATCCGTCGGAAAGCTACCCGTAACCGACGCCGCATCCTGCGACGGCTTTATGCCATGGCCGACGCAACCTCCGGAGTGCGGAGCGATGCCCAGTGAGGGAATTCAAGGGAATGAATGGGGCACCTACATCACGCTATGACGTACGACAAGGACGAACTGGTTGGCGTTCTGCCCGGCTCGAATCGCTCGCCTGCCTCCAATTCGCCATACGCGAGGATCCGTATGCCTAAGAAAAGCATCCTACTTCTTAACTCGTCCTCGAAGAGCAAGTGCCGCCAGGGCGATTAATGCAGGGCCAGTGATCTTTTGGAAGATTTGAATCCAAGCACCTGTGTGGTTCATTTTAGTTAGGAAAGTCGTATTGGTGATGGATATTGTGTTTTGCAAGGAGAATATCAAGGACTCCTGAAAGTCTGTTGGTTGTGTCAGCCCGAACCGTATAAGTAGCGCAGTAGTTATAGTGAGCGAGGCACCGAGGAGCGCCAGCGCGCGCCAGGCTCGAAGTCCATAGCCAGAAACGATCCAATACAGAGTTAGTATGCCACGTTCCACCGACAGTCTTGGCGAGGCCAGCCGTCGCATTTCCATCTCTCCATAGTAGAAGTCGGCGCTCCCCGGAGAATCTTTGCGATCTTCCTGTGATTTTCTGAGTGCTCTATAGGCAGCTTGGAGTTCTGGGAGAGAAGGCACTGGGGTGACGTCGCTATCCAGTAAACGTCGCCAACGCCGCCGATTCAGCATGGTTGTCCTGCATGCTATCTCGCCGAGCAATACCGCTCTCTTGACGCGGAACCGCGGTGGGCGCTTCATGGCCAAGGGTCCTTGGACAACGATTTTGTCCAGATTGGCTGCTGTCTCTAGCCGTGCATTGGCGAGGTCCAGGTGTGAGAAGATAAAGTTACTGACATCGGTCCCATTAAGTGTGTGCACTGCAACCAGTGTCTTGGACATATCTAGTGGTGCGATTGTTAGTGGAGCGCTACTGGAGCATTGCTCAATATGGAGTTCTCCTCCATCTGCTCGCACTTGGCCACCGCTAGAGAACTGGCATCTCGAGAGCTTGATGCTGCCAAAATGTCCGCGAGCAATAAAGTATTGGCAGCCAACGAGCAGTGCGGAAAACTGGGCGATATCTACGTCAAGTAGTTCTATAGATTTCTCGGTTGTGATGGAGTTCAGCTGGATTGAGCCGTCGGATTTCCAGCCATTCAGCTCCACAGTCTCTTCGAAGATGACATTTCTCAATTCGATTCCAGCAAACTGCTTACTGGTTCCACTCTTGAGTTTTGGCGAAGTTGGCTGATTATCCACATAGTTATGCGTGATGTTTTGCATCTCGCATCTGCCACTCAGTCGGACGTGACTAAAGGACACTCGTCCGTTGAACGTAACATCAGTGAAATCTGCGCCCCTTAGCTCCATATGTGCAAACAGGCATTCTCCAATGCCGTTATCGCCGAAAGTTGCTCCACGAAAGTCGCTTAGTCCTTGTATGTTTGTCGCTTCGGAATCTCTATACGGGCTACCCAGTGTCGAGCTTCTGGGAAATTGCCCCGCTGTGCAGTTCAGATCTCCCGAGATATTTGCGGCCGTAAGATTGAACGACCCGGAGTTCGAGTCCCCAATCTTTATGTTTTGGAGGTTTAGCGATCCGCCGATCTGTGTACCCTGAAGGTGAAGCGCTTCAAGTATTCCTTCGCTTAGATCACACTCTTCCTCGATCTTGCTATTGGCCAGACTGACTGCGCCTGTGGCGGTTACTTTCCTCGCTCGTATATGTTTAAGGGTGCAATTTCCAAGATTAAGAGACCCTAGAAGCGCACCATCTAGCTCAATGCCTCGCTCGAAGGTGGAGCCCATAAGCCAAACTTCGTCATCAAACCGAGCCTTTCTGAAGCTGACATCCTTCTCCCATGTGTAGTGCTGCATGTTGACCTTGTCCGAGAATCGTGTCTCCATGCAAATTGTTAGCGGCATAATAGGTTGGGGTTGATTTGACGGGTTATTGTTAGTTGTGGGCAGTGTCGCTACAATTGCGGACCATGTTTTTCCGTCAATGGTTAGACCGCTGAGTTGAAGGATTTCTGTACCAGCAGCCACGGCTTTGAGGTAGGCACCTCTTTGGTCGATTGAGAGATGGTTGTAGCAAGCGCCGTAGGACGGGCATCTGGCACCTGGACAACCTGCAACGCTGCACAACTCCCATGAAGTCGTTCCGCCACCACGAAGGGTGCTAAAGCTGCTTTCGTGACGCATATGCGTAGCTCCCCGCTGCAAGATGAGGTTGTGGCGCATAACAGAGAAGGAGATTGTCATCTAGATCTTGGACGATCTATGCTTCGCATAGTACTCGCCGCGCCCCGCATAGAGTGTGTCCGGAGACGTAAACCACCCGCGACGCGGAGTAGTTGAGGCCCGCATCTTCTTGCTAGAGCCTCGGTGGCTGGAGACCGGTCACGAGGACCGGACCCGTCGACATCGGTGCTCCACCGACGATCACAGTCGCGGCAGCCGCCGCAAGCGTCTGGTTCACGCTCGTATGGTTGCAGTTTGGGTTGCAGTTCATTGCTGTACCAGCTCGTTCGACCCGGACCGCTAGACCATGTCAGTTCAGGTTGAGCTGATCGGAACGCCGCAGCTCGTAGCTGCTAATGCGGCTGGGTCCGTATGACGCGCCACACGGATCCTTGCCTCACGACCGCCTGTCCGTGGCCGGCCACTGTACATGGCTGGAGGTGATCTGTGGGACTGCGTTCGTTCCTCACCCAGTCTCCCCGTGCAAGGTGGGTCGGTGTCAGCGAAAAGGCTGGAGCAGAGCTGCGGATCCGGAATATGTTCGGAGGGCGGTTCCAGACAAGGGCCACGGTCCCCCCTGTTTCCCATGGCATCAGGCACGGCGATCATGGGTTGTTCCCCAGCGCGGACGCACGCCCCCTCCCCGCCGGACCTTTCCGTCATCTCCGGCCCTTGGTTATGGGATCCTCAGCGATGTGATCGTCCCAGACAAGAGGTCGCTCATGTTTCGTAGGATCGCGAAAGCCTTAGCCACCCGAGATCATCAGCAAGCAGCTGAAGAGGATGCGTGTGCCTACGGCGCTCAGTTGCTCCAAGAGACGCGTGAGGAGCTCAATCGGGCCGATACCAAGGCTCAAGTTCTCCTCGGCATCGTGGGAATCGGGCTCGGCGCAGTTACCGGCGGTCTGCTCGCCGGAAGCTGGTCGCCGTTCAGGTTGTCGAACACCATTGAGTGGTTGTGGTGGGCAGGGGCGGCCGCGGCTTTGGCGTCGGTGGTGGTGCTCGCCCGAGCTGTCTATCCGCGGCTGGATCGCCGGAAGCAAAGTGACGCGGTCATGTACTACGCCGATGTGCTCCGTTTCGCGTCCGCCGCAGCCGTCGCCAGCGCCTTGATGAGGTCGTCGACCTTGGATCTGGAACGAATAGCCGACCAGCTCCACAGGGTCAGCCGGATCGTCGGTCAGAAGTACCGTCTCATCCGGTGGGGATTCTGGCTCCTCCTCTGCGGAACGGTGGCGACGGTGAGCGCGGTGCTGATCGACATTGTGCTCGGCACGTCTCCATGAGTTATGGCCCACCCACGAGAACGTCGTCTTCCTGCAGCGGCGGGACGGGCAGGCCAAGGAGCTCCAGGGTCCGTCGCAGCACGGTCTCGTTGCTGACGACGAAGTGAAGCATGTCCACCGCCTGGTAGCTCTGCATGATCCTTTCGATGGTGCCGAGCAGCTCTTGCGCGTCCTGCTCCCGCTGTTCGACGAGGTCCATGAAGATCCGCGGCAGCTGCGTTCGATCGGCAGCCAGTTGGATCGCCTGCACCGCCCTGTCGCTCCCTTCGACGGCAGCGAGGAACTCCTGCCATTTCAGCCTGACCATGTCGGTGCTCTCGATGCGGAGCAGTGCCGCGGCGGCTTCAGACCGTATGTCATGCTGCTGCTTGTAGGCATCACGGTTGAGCTGTCGTACCTCTTCGGAGACGTTCACCTCGGCTCTGACCGTCCATCGGTAGCTGCCGGTCATCGCAGGTGACACGGATGCGAGCCTTTGGTTCGCCGCCAGTTCAGCGGCGCCCGCCTCGGTGATCTCGAATTGGCGCGTGACCGGGCGGATCTCCTCGCACGCCCGCTGAAGGACCGCCTCGGCTTCGGGCAGCTCGTCGTCGAGGACGGCTCGGGCTCGTTTCCCTGCTGACGTCGCGGTCCGGTGCAGCGTGACGGAGAAGTCGTAGGCGTCGCCCTTGGCGGGTGAGTCAAAGGTGAACGGCTCGACATTTGCCGGTGGCACGGCTTCGGGCTCGTTCTGGTAAATGCCTATGAGCATGGGTGTCAGCCATTTGCGCATGGGATCAGCTCCCGTGAACGAGTTGGCGCAGGTGGTGGTGGAGCTGGGCAGAGATTTCGCCCTGGTGACGCCAGAGCCGGAGGTAGAGCAGTGTCCGTTCGGCGTTCCGTCCGTCGATCAAGCTGAAGATCTTGTCTGTGATTTCCCGTACGGTGGGTCGTTCGTCGTAGTGCCGCAGCCATTCGCTCAGCAGCAGGTCCCAGGACTCGGGCACGACCAGGCGGCCTTCTTCCTCGTGGCTGAGCGCGTTACGCCAGAGCGTCACCAGTGAGGGACGAGCATCGAGCCGACTCAGATGCGGCCGCTCAGGGCTCGGGATGACCGGCGCGACCAGCCGTACGAAAGCAAGTGCGGCGCCGTGACGGCCGGCCGATCCCCCTTCACCGATCCAGGCGGCAAGGTGGTTCAAAATGGCGTGAGCGGTATTCGCGCGGTAGAGGTAGGCGATGGACTGAGCGACGTCCCGGTGAAACTTGACGCCCCTGGTGAGTACCAGCCTCCTGAATGCGGCGAGGGCTTGGTCGGGCGCGGCCAGACCGATTGACGAAGCGTAGGCGCGAATCGCGATGGCCTTCTCCGCATCCCTCCCACCAACCATTGACTGGAGATGGAGGTGGACGCGGCGTGCCAGGGACGGATCCTCTGCGGCGGCCTCGAGAGCCAGGGCCGCGAGTTGATGATCGCGCGGGCGCCGGGAGCGGCTCCACACTTGCAGGAACCGCGTGTCCACGGTGTCGAAGTCGAAGGTGGCGAGCTTCCCGACCGCGTGCCCGACCTTGATCCTCGTGTGTCCGGATCCCTCGTCGCCGAGCCAGAGCAGCCAGTCGATTAGAGAGTCACGGATGGTCGGCTGGTCCTCCCAGATGACGCGAAGCATGATGGCCGCCACCTTTGGGCGTCTGAGCCGAATCGTCCGTCCGCCACCAGGTCCGGCAGGTGTGGCTTCGGCGTCCACATAGTCGAGCCAATGGGGCAGCTTCTCCCACAGCCTGACTGGTCTCGGTGAATGATCACGGCGCCACTTCTCATCGAGCCGCTCGGCCAGGGCCAGCGCCGCGCCGGAGACCACCGGCTCGGGCAGTCCGTGGAGTACGGCGATGCTCGTCATGAAGCAGCGGCCCAGGATCGGGCTGCGCTTGTCGAGATCGCTGCCCACTTGCGCGCGCATCCGATGGAAGCGCCCGTTCAGCATGGCGTCGATGGGGGAGCCGGACTGCACGGTGGCGGCCACCTCCTTGGCCAACTCGACCACCTGCCAAGGCGCGGAGTGTGCGCGTAACTCCTCGTCGAGGAGCCGCTGATCCTCCGGCGCGAGCCGTACACCCGGCGCGTGGGAGGACAGATGCTTGGCGAAGACCCTGCCAGTTGATGGAGGATCGTGGTGGATCACCTGCGCAACGGAGGATCTGGTGTGCTCCGGCACAAGCACGATCACCCTGCTGTCCGTGGTGACGCCGGAGCGCTTGAGCTGTGTGGATACTCTATCCACGCATTCGGGGGTATCGACCAAGTCCAGCAGGTAGCCCTGACCCGCTTCCAGCTTCCAGTCACGCGGATTCGGCGTGCTCGCCCCATGCGGGATGGTCCAGCTTGCCCCGCCGCCCCAGTCGAGCAGCGCCGCCAGGGCGGTGGTCGCCTTTCCGCTCTCGGTGGCGCCGCCGAGCAGGACCAGGCGTTCGCTGTCCAGCAGCCTGCGCGCTTCCGCCTGCGACTGGGTCGGTACCAGCGTCCGCCGCAGATCTTCGATGTCGCTCTCCGTAAGGGCGTGAATCGTCGCGGTCGGTTGCGCACGTCCCTGATGCACGTTGATGTCGCGCTGGGCCAGCCAGACGTCCCCGTCCTTGACACGGTTGGTAACGCGTCCGATCCAGCGCGTGCCTGTGCTGGCGCGCTCTTCTGCGAACAGGTCGTCCAGGCTCTGCCTGCGTTCGAGCCACTCCTGTCCGGAAGCGGTCATCTCGTCGCGGACCGATCGGTTGCGCTCCGGTTCCTGGAATGTTTCGTCGGTATCCTCAGAGGGATCGTCCTGGAGGTCTGTGTCTTCCGGCTGTGGGACCTCGAGGTGTTCTTCCTCGGGCGGAGAGTCGCTCACTTCTTCCTCCGCTTCGGGTCGTATGTGACGTTCAGGTCTCCCTGCGCGATGTTGACATCGCCTCCCCTCACTCGGTTCTTGATCGATCCGATCGTCGACGGTGGTCGCGGTGCGGCGTCGTCCCGGGTGGGCGAGGGCACAGGAATCTCCATTTCATGGACATCGAAATGCGGCACGTACAAGTACGCCTGGTAGGCCTGCTTCTTCTCCGCCACCGCCACTTCCAGGAACTCCGACGGCCTCGGCCGCCCTGGCCCCTGTGACACGTAGTCACGGAACACTTCGCGCGAGATGATCAGTGCCACGTCGGCGTTGCGGAACGTGTCGAGAGCGGCCCGGATCGGGGCCGAGTCGCGCATCCTCGCAGGTTGGACGGCATGCTGCCCCGGCCATCCCGCCGCGCCGTCCAGGTGGAGCGGCCCGACGTGTACGGCCAGCCGTACCCGCATCCGCGCCCAGGTGGGATCGGCGTGCCGGCTGTTGTGGCCGGCGATGGCCACGTCGAGCTCGTTCAGGAACTGGTCGAGAAGAAGGGGAATGGTGACGAGAGGGCCCGGCTCGGCAGGAAGGACCGCGGTCAGGGAGTCACCGCCCACCTGACGGAGCCAGGACTGCCGGTCCAGGCCGACGCGGTCCGCTGCCGTGTCGATGGCTGTCATCAGCCCGGACTGGAGGGTCCGTTGCTGGACGTCGGTACGACCACCGTAGTTCTCGATGTCGGCGGTGAGCAGTACGCGGTAATCGTGCGTGGCCATGGCATCTCCAATGAGCGGGTGGGCTCAACGGTGAGGCACGACCGGGCGGCAGAAGCCTTATAAATATGGCTTGGCGAGGAACGGGAGGTCGGCGAGCTCGGTCAGCCCTACCAGGTCCTTCACCACCACATCGCGGTGCCCTCGTCGAATGAGTCCCTCCGCAGCCATTTGGCGCAGCGCCTTCTGCGTCGTGATCTCCTTAGCACCCACCAGCATGCCCAGCTCGGCCCTGGTGAGCGGGACGCCGATGCTTACGCCGTCATCTGTGGCGCGACCGTGCCGGGAGATCAGCGCGAGCAGCACACGCGCCAGGCAGGTTTTCGTCTCGTACCCGGCGAAATCGAGGCGCCGCTGGTTGGCCCAACGCAATCGGTCAGCCACGACCTGAGTCAGCGCCAGCGCTGCGGCCGGGCGCCGTGCCACGAAGGAGCGAAACACGGGGCCCTTGATCTGTTGACAGACTGCCCGCCCGCATGTGGTCACAGTCGCCGACCGCGGTGATCCATCCATAGCCGACATATCACCGACGATGTCGCCTGACACTCGGACGGCCAGTGTCGCTTCCACGCCATTCTCAACGCCCCCGGTTACCTTGACCAGCGCGTCCAGCAGGAGCCACACCGATGTACCGTGATCCCCCTGGCTGATCAGGGTATGGCCCGGGGAGAATGCGCATAGGGCACCAAGCCCAAGAAGCTCCGAGCGTAACTCGTCCGTCAGGCGGTGCATGAAGGTGCCGGTCGGCCAGCGGTTGGGTGCCACGGTGTCCTCCAGCAAGCGGTGCCCCACACATATGTCAGCCCAGTAGTCCTGGCAAGCCTGCTCTCCTGACCGGCGGACAATGGCGACGGATGGATCCGTCCGAATTGCCCGTGCCGCCAGCGACTGTGATCGTCGTGCCATTAAGGACGGGTCACCAGAGGTCGGTCACGGTCACTACGGGCTGCGGCTTGCCCAAGTCACCGCCGTCTCCGCTGAAGATCCGCCCGATACAAGTGGACGCCCATGAGTAGTTGTGCGGAAGACGGGTTGGGTTGGGCCGGGGCGCCCTGCCGTGATTGCTCACGGCAGGTTTCCCCGGCCCGCCCGCCGCACCCCAAGTACGAAAACCAGATCCTGCCCATCGGCATGCCCGCCGGCACGCCCCAAGAAGCCCTCGACTGCGCCTGCGATCTCTACCTCGACCACAGAACCCCCCAAGGACTTACGGGCAGGACCACTAAGCCATAGTTCCGCGTGCTTCGACCCATAGGCCACAGAGAATAGGAGTCTGTAAGCGATCGCTTATTGATATCACGATCCGTTCTTTGATTTGGACGTGGGCAACGTCTCCGGTGGGGTCGCGGCGACTAGCTCCCATGCTTCTCTAAACTCATTTAGCCTGAGCCAGGCGAATCGCGAATTCACCGAGAGGAACTGGCGGGCAGAGGTAAGCATTTCAAAGCTACCGGGGTGTTCAATCAAGCACCCCCGAATCAACTGCTCGGATCTCAATCTATTGCCAAAAACCTGCATCAGAGTTGCAGCGAAGTATAAGTAAGCCAAATATTCACTTTGGAGAGATAGCAGGTCAGCACAACACTCATGTTCACCGGGATTCCGTAAGGGGGCATTCGTTGCAGCGCGGAATAGTAGACTACTTTCAGGTGTAGTATTGAGGTCTACATGTCTCATAAGGGAGCTGGTGGAAGGTTCACAACAGCCTATTTGCGAGATGATCGATCGGAAAGCCGACGCCTTCCGCTGTAGATCTTCTCCGAGAAGGTTGCATGTGACCTCTCCAAGGTTCTTGGCTTCGCCAGTAAGCGAAACAATAGCCCGAGCTATACGAATGAGATCCCGAGGCAGTCCGCCCGAGAGGCAATGCGCTAAACATATGAATGGATCAGGTAACCCTATTATCCGGTGATTAAGTAGTCGCTTCGAATCTTCAAGTGTCAGATAATCTACTCGGAAGATAGAATCGAAAGCGCTGTCGAAGGCGTCGCGGACGACTCCTTGCCTTTCAAAAGTAGCCAATGCTTCTTCTGATACAGACACCAGGAACAGGCAGCCTGCAACGTCAATGTTGAATAGAGACTTCACCTCATTTACGAACTCTTGGGCTCCTTCCGACGACGTTATCTTATCTAGTTCGTCAATTATTATTGCGATCGGGATACGCGCCATTGCAGGCTGTTGAGATAACACGCTGATTGCTACCGTTAAGAACTCTCTACAGTCTTTGACCACCGCCGGATAGCTCAGTTCATGGCGAGTGAATTCCCGGGACCCCCCTCGAGATGTGTCTGCTCCGAAAAGCAGGCCAAGCTTAGCGGACCAGTTTTCAGTATACTTTCGCTGGAAATGAATCGCCGCCAACATGTCCTGAGCATGAGTACTTAAATCCGAAAGCCTGGACACGTCCCCTCTCTTGATCGTTTCAAAGGTGGTGAACTTCGTCTTGTTCATAAGTACGTACGTGGCAGCTATCACTATTACTGTGAGTGGCCACCATGCGAAACTTAGGAATGGTTGTTTTTTTATCGCGTCCATGCCTAGATATCCCACAGAAAGCCATGCGCCGGCAAGTAATATAAAAGCGGCCAATCTTTTTGGCTGGGTATCCTTTACCTCTTTTGTTCCGGTGTATTTGAGGACCGCTTCACACAGGGAGGCGTAGAGGTGTAGGGCAAATTCGCGAGGCTCGTAGCGTACAGGAACGGTCGCGTAAACTTGGATATGATGCGTTCCTTCACGATCCTGCAAGATACCGTCCCGATATGCATCGAGAAGCGTAGACTTGCCACTTCCTCTCGGACCTGCAATACCGATCGCACCACCGTTCAGAGTTGCCATCAATCGTCGAAACCTGCCGAAGGTTGCTGTATCGGTGACTATGTACTTCCCTGCACGCATCTGCCCTAAAGCTTCGGCGTTTAGATACTCAAAATGTGTCGTGAAGGCTGGTTTTGATAGCTCCGCAATGCGCTCTTTCAGTGCAGAAGGGAGTACGTTTTGCAATACATCTTGGCGCCAGGCGCCCAGTGCAGCATCCGCTTCTGCTTGTAGGGCATGAGTCCGCCTATCCCAAGTTTTAGTACCAGGCCGTCCCGACCGGTCACGTATCTTGTCGAATAGTCTTCGCGGCCCCATTCTAAGGGCGAATAATGCTCGAAGCGTTAAGGGAAGCGCTAATGCTCCGCCAGCGCTTGCAACGACTATTTCGGATTCGTTCAGGTTTGTATATTGAGTACATGCCCAGAAAGTTCCGACCGCTATGAATGTCATTATTGCCGAAGAGGTTATCAGTGCAAATGCGATGCGAGTGCTGAGTTCCAACCAGCCTGCATTCATTATCGAATAGCCCAGACTAGCCGCGAAGATCCCGCCGGGTAGCCAGAGGGCTAGCCACCAACCACTGTTCAGGGCGTCCAAGCGCCAGGCAACGAGAAGCAGAGTGATTAATACCCACACGCCAATGGCCAACTGTATGACGTTAAGAGCATCACCGGGCTCTTTGGATATGGCAACGATAAGGCCCGAGATGCAGAGGAGCGCAATAATGGCGGCTATTGCTATAAGCACTATTGGCCATGGGCCTGAGTAGCTTGCGGACAAGACTGGCCATGTTTGCCAAACTAGTACTGGAAAGCCCAGCATGACCCATGTAGCAATGTGGCGGAAGAGATATTCGCCGTAGCCGCGCCAAGTTCTGTCGGCAGGCGCATCTACTTCGACGTCCGATGGGATGTTGGGGTTCTCATGCAGCGCCAGGGCTGCACGTGATTCTCGAATTACAAGCACGCCTTCGTTGCTTGCTAGAAGGATCTCATGGGCAGCATTCTTGATATCGTCAACTAGGCGATCAACTGGGATCTTAGTGCGGTCGAGTTCTGTGCGGATCTCCTCAGTGTCTGCTGCCTGGCGCACCAGGGTTGTTAACTCTTGTTTTAGCTCTTCATACAAATCGTCATGCGGCTGAGGTACCAGCTGTTTCGGCATGTTCGGCCTCCACTTCTATGGAACATTGGGGTGGACCGCTGCGCTAGTGATCGCTAGGGTGACAGCTGTGTTCAAGGGCTATTCGTCCATGCAGGTCGTCCAGGAGTAAGGCGGGGAGACCACACACGCCGGGGCAGGGGCTGCCTCGTGTTCAGCCTCTCTGAGACCTGCAACCGCCAAGGCTGGTTCACCATCGACGGCGCGGCGGCTGTGTACTTCCAGTACTTCTACACGGTGAACCCGAACTGCGACATTAGTTGAACTACTTGTATTCAGATAGCACGAGCAGGCCACCGCCGACGAGGCGGTGGCCTATTAGCCGAGGTTAGTCGTGCTCTGCCTCGTTCCGTACACGTTGCCATATGTGCATGCTGACGGCGTGAATCTCGGTGGCGTCGCGGAAGCAAACGGGGTACAGCAGGTCCTCAGGCGCGCGTCGCCGTTCGTCACGCTGGGGTCAGGTATGGCCAGTGCCGGCACCTCGACGATGATCCGCCACTCGTCGGGACTGCATTGAGCCAGGACGGTGCTCGGTAGCCACGGCCACGAGTCGCGGTCGTCGTTCTGGTCATCGCGCAGGGGATGCCTGACTAGGACGAGGGTGTCCTCGGGGAAACGCCCGTCGCTGTCGTCAGGGCTGTACTGGTTGATCATGGGTTCCTCTCCCACCTCAGGGAGGAGCCACGGGAGCCAATTTGGGGAGCCACCACCTCGCGGCTCCATCAGACTGCCCGCGACCTCCACGGAGTGTTTTGTAAGGTGAGAGCACCCCGATCGACTCAAATCGACGTTCTCAGACTTCCCGCTTTTCCTTCGGGACGAAGAGGTCGTGGGTTCAAATCCCGCCACCCCGACACTGTAGTTGCAGGTCAAGGGCCTGGTTCTCAAGACTGAGAGCCGGGCCCTTGATCGTTTGACCGTCATTTGACCGTCGTTCTGAACGCGCCCACGGGTCACTGACTGGTTCAAAAAGTTCTCCTAGGCACCTTGATCACCAAACCGGCGCGAGCAATCGTCAAGACCTGTGGATCAAGTTCTTAAGCGGCTGCCGATGAAGGCTGCCCCTCAGGGCGTTCGACGAGTTTGCCGTTGACGAACGTCGCCCCAGCGCGGACCAGCGCGACGAGATGCGG
>NZ_JBQQBQ010000104.1:0-19602 GCF_052245915.1 Nonomuraea sp. 10N515B | reverse complement strand
GGCGCGGTGTGCGGCGAGCGGGTGCAGGTGGGGGAGTGCCCCCGGCACCGGCCGCGCGCGGCGCCTCGTCCCGAGCCCCGCCGGATGACGGCGGTCCGTGTGCCGTCCCCCTCCCCGACGCCCACGCCCACCCCCACGCCCACGCCCACCCCCACGGCCACGTCCCAAGTCCGGGTCAGGCCGGTCATGCCGCCGCCGCGCCGCACGAGCCCGCTCGGCACCGTCCTGGTCATCGTCGTGCTGGTGTCGGTCATCGCCTCCACCACGGCCGTCGCCTTCGGCGCCCGCCGCTGAGGCTCACCCGCCGGTTATTCGGGGGCGATGTCCTGGCGCCGCGTGGCACACTGACGGCCGGGCGACGATCAAGACAGGACGAACAGGAGGAGCCACAGCGTGCACGTGACACCCGCCGGGGGACGGCAGACAGCGGAGGCGGACGTGGAGGTGCTGGCCGGCGGAGGCGTCAACCATGTCGTGCGGGTCGGGGACACGGTGCGGCGGCCGGTGGGGCCGTGGACGGCGGGCGTGCATGCCGTGCTCGATCACCTCGCGGCCCGCGGGTTCGCGGGCGCGCCCGGTTGCCACGGGATCGACGGCGAGGGCCGGGAGGTCCTGGACTTCGTGCCCGGCGACGTGCCCGGCTACCCCCTGCCGGACTGGGTGCTGTCGGACGAGGTGCTGGAGGGCGTCGGCAGACTGCTGCGGGAACTCCACGACGCCACCCTGGATTTCCCGAAGAATCAGGATGTGGCCTGGTATTGGCCGGCGGTCGCCCCGGCGGAGGTCATCTGTCACGGCGACGTCGCCCCGTACAACTGCGTGTTCCGTGACGGCCGGCCGGTCGCGTTCATCGACTTCGACACGGCCCACCCGGGCCCGCGCGTCTGGGACGTCGCGTACGCCGCCTACCGGTTCGTTCCCCTGACCGACCCGCGCCATCTGAGCACGTACCCGGCGCCGGAGCAGGCGCGCAGGCTCAGGCTGTTCGCCGATGCGTACGGCCTGGACGACGCCGCCCGCGGTGAGCTGGCCGCGACAGCCCGGGCCCGCCTCGACCACCTCGTGCGCCACATGCACGAGCAGGCCGCCGCCGGCCACGAGGCGTTCGCGAGCCACATCGCCAGGGGCGACGACCGCCTCTACCGCACCGACATCGAGCACATCGCGCGGCACGAGGCGACGTTCACGGCCGCGCTGATCGACTGACGACAACGGCCGCCGGCCGGCTGGACGCGGACGGGACCGGCATCGGCTCCGGGGGCCGGCGGCCGTGGGCGAGACCGGTTGCCCCGGCGCGGCCGATCACCCGGACGTTGCCGGCGCTGTCCGCCCGGGAGATGACGGCGGACGACATCGTGGCGCGAGCCGAGTTCGGTCACCGGCCGCGCGGCACCCGTGGGCGGGCCGCCGGCGCATCGATCTGAGGGTGGGAAGACCCTGGGGTTGGCGGCGGTTGCACCTGATCGTGGAGAACAGCGACGTCGTGGTGATCGGCGCGGGGCAGGCGGGCCTGTCCAGCGCGTACTTCCTGGGGCGGTTCGGGTTCGAGCCGGTCGTGCTCGACGCCGAGCCGGGGCCGGGAGGGGCGTGGCGGCACCGGTCGCCGTCGCTGACCATGGACAAGGTGCACGGCGTCTTCGACCTGCCGGGCGTACGCCGGCCCCACGACGAGGACGGCGCGGTGCCCGTCGCCGACGTGGTCCCGGCGTACTTCGGCGACTACGAGCGCACGGTGGGGCTGGAGGTCGTGCGGCCGGTCAAGGTGAGCGTCGTCCGGCGCGGCCCGGGCGGCCGGCTCCTGATCGGGACCGGCGCCGGGGAATGGGCGGCCCGGGCCGTGGTCAACGCGACCGGCACGTGGACCCGGCCGTACTGGCCCTACTACCCGGGCGCGTCCTCATTCGCGGGGCGGCAGCTGCACTACGCGGATTATCGAGGGCCGGAGGAGTTCGCGGGGCGGCGGGTGGTCGTGGTCGGCGGGGGCCATTCCGCCATGCACGTGTTGTCGGAGATCGCCGGCATCGCCGCCGCGACGACGTGGGTGACCCGGCGCCCGGCCGTCCTGCGTGAGGAGGAGTTCAGCGAGGACGCCAGGCGGGCCGCCGTCGCCATGGTCGAGGAACGGGTACGCGCCGGGCTCCCGCCGGGAAGCGTCGTCAGCGTCACGGGGCTTGGCTACACGCCCGTCGTCCGCGAGGCGCTGGACAAAGGCGCGCTGGAACGCTTGCCCATGTTCCAGCGCATCGCCGCGGACGGCGTCGCCTGGGCGGACGGACGGCACTGGCGGGCCGACACGATCATCTGGGCCACCGGCTTCCGCTCCGCGCTCGACCACCTCGCACCCCTGCGCCTCAGGGAGCCGGGCGGCGGCATCATGATGGACGGCACGCAGGTCGTCAGGGAACCCGCGCTCCAACTCGTCGGCTATGGGCCGTCCGCCAGCACCATCGGCGCCAACCGCGCCGGCCGCGAGGCCGCCCGCAACGTCCGCGCGTACCTGACCGCGCACCCGGCCCGCCCTGCAGCCTGACGGTGCCCGCCTACTATATGTAGTAGTAAAGATACCGATTGCGGCATAGGTGCGCTCACTCTGCCGAAAGGGGTCGACACGGCGCGTGACCTCAGGTTAGCTTCCAGACATAAGGATCTTATCGGGGGTCTAGGAGGTCCCACATGCAGGTTCCCGGCTACACCGAGATCCGGGAACTCGGCCACGGCGGGACGGGCAGGGTGATGCTGGCCGTCCGCGACGCCGACGGCCTCCCGGTCGCGATCAAGCACTTATCCGAGCCGCTGCTCCAGGACGAGGGGTTCGTCGAGCGGTTCAGGGCCGAGGCCGACCTGATCCGGGAGATCGACAGCCCGCACACGGCCCGCGTGCTGGACTACGTCGAGTCCCCGCAGGACGCCGTCATCGTGATGGAGCTCGTCGACGGTGTCACGCTGCGGCGGCTGCTGGAGGAGGAAGGCAGGACGGGCGCCGAGGCCGCGCTCGCGGTGCTGAAGGGGGCGCTGCTCGGGCTGGCCGAGGCCCACCGGCGCGGGGTGGTGCACCGCGACTTCAAGCCCGAGAACGTGCTCATCACCCAGGACGGCGACAGCAAGCTCGTCGACTTCGGCGTGGCGGCCCGCTTCGGTGAGCAGGCCGCGCTGGTGGGCACGCCGTCGTACATGGCGCCGGAGCAGTGGGACGACGGACCGGCCAGCCCGGCCACCGACGTGTACGCCGCGACGCTGGTGTTCTTCGAGTGCCTGACCGGCCACCGGGCCTTCCATGGCGAGAACGTCGCCGCGCTGGCCTATCTGCACCAGCACGCCGTGCCTCCGCTGGAGGACGTCGAGGAGCCGCTGCGCCCACTCCTGCAGCACGGCCTGGCCAAGGACCCCGCGGCGCGCCCGGAGTCGGCCGAGGCGTTCCTGGCGGAGCTGGAGGACGTCGCGCTGACGGAGTACGGCGAGGAGTGGGAGTCGCGAGGGCGGACGGGGCTGGGAGTCCTGGCCGTGCCGCTCGTCGCGCTGCTGCCGAGAGCGCAGGCGGCCGCGTCCGGCGACGCCGCCACCAGCATGTTCCACAGCGGTCTGACGCCCGTGACCAAGTTCGCGATGACCGGCGGGCTGGTGCTGGCCACCGCGGCGGCGGTGGTGTCGGCGTTCGTCATCCTGGGCGGGCCTCCCGAGCTCGAGAGCGGCACCGCGCTCCCGCCGGCCACGTCGGCGCCGCCGCCGACCGCCGATCCCGTCACCCCCACGCCGGATCTGACCACGCCGCGCGCGTCCCTCTCGGAAACGCCGCCGATCACGGTGTCCGGCGATCCCACTCTGTACCCCGACCCGACGGGTCCGCCCACGGGCCGACCGGCCCCGACGACGGACGCCCCGCGGCCCGCGCCGCCCACGGAGACCTGGAATCCGACCGGCGAGCCGACCCGCTCGCAGGAGCCGACGCGTTCGCAGGAGCCGCGGCCGAGCACCCCGCCGCCCACCACCGAGCCGCCCGACGACCCGCCACCTAGCAGCCCGGATGACGACCCTCCGCCCACCACCAGGGCGCCGGATCCCAGCACGCCCCCGCCCGCCGAGAACCCCGAGCCGCTGATCTCCATCTCGGTCGGGGTGTCGCTCGACGTGCCGGTGCTGGGCGGTGACGGCGACGGCCTGCTGGATGCCGACATCGGCGTGGGGCTGGGCTCCAGTCTGCTCGGCATGGTGCTGGTGCCAGGATCGGTGCTGCTCGGCCGGCAGATCGTGGCCCGCCGGGCGCGGCGGCCGCGTGATGCGGAAAAGCGGTGAGTTGCACGCCGCCGCACCCGATCCCCTACTATCGAGCGTCGGATAGAGGGCGACCCCGGACCTGATTACCTCCTGACCGGAACCTGCCCTGCGGCTCTCAATAAGGAGAAGCGTGGCGGTTGCGTCCCCCACCTTCCGGTCGGGTGCTCGGCGCGGGGTGGTCGTCGTCCTCACCGTCGCCCTCCTGGCGGCGGCGCCGGCCGCGGCGCGGGCCGAGCCCAAGCCCACGGTGAAGCAGCTCAAGAACGAACTCGCCGCGCTCCAGAAGGAGTCGGACAAGCTCATCACCGACTACTACAACAGCCGCATCGCCCACCAGAAGGCTGAAAAAGCCGAAAAATCAGCACGTGAGAAGCTGGCCGCCGCCCAGGAGGTCTACGACCAGAACTCCACCGAGCTCAGGGCGATGGCCATCGCCCAGTACACCGGCACCGAGCCCAGCCAGGTCGCCCTGCTGACCGGGCCGCAGGACCCGTCCGGGCTCCTCGGCAGGATGGCGCTCGTCCAGCACCTCGTCGCACTCCAGGACGCCAGGCTCCGCGGCTTCGCCAAGGTCAGGGACGACCGGCAGCAGGCGCAGGACGAGGCGGCCGCCCGTGCCGGGGATCTCGAGCGCACCGTCGGCGAGCTGGAGAAGCGCAAGAAGAAGGCCGAGCGGCAGATCGAGCGCATCCGGGACAAGATCGACCAGCTCTACAAGGCACCGGGCCTGCGGCCCGACGGCACGTTCGTGCCGCAGTTGCCGCAGGGGCCCGATCACATCACGCCGCGGATGGCGCTGGTCAGGCAGCTCATCCAGGAACGGTTCGAGGTGCCGTACGGGATCGGCTGCTACCGGGCCATCCAGGACGGCGGCGAGCACCCCCTGGGCCGGGCGTGCGACTTCATGCTGAGCCGGGGTGGCGCGTTGCCGTCGGCGGAGGAGCTCAAGCGCGGCGACGAGATCGCCAACTGGGCGATCAAGAACGCCAAGCGCCTCGGCATCATGTACGTCATCTACCGGCAGCGCATCTGGCACGTCCGCACCGGGGCCTGGCGCACGATGTCGGACCGCGGCGGCACCACCGCCAACCACTACGACCACCCGCACATCTCGGTGTACTAGGAGGGAGGGGACTGTTTGTTCCTGGTCATCACCCTCCTACCCGATGCCATCCACTGATCAGGGCACTTCTAGGGCACTCCACGCCTTCTCGATCGCCTCACGCATACGATCTTCGCTCGATGACATGAGATGCGTGTACGTCCGGAGAGTGAACCCAGGATCGGCGTGTCCCAGGAACTCGGCCACGGCCTTGATGGACACGCCGGCTTCCAGCAACACGGAAGCGAAGTTCCGGCTTCTGCCCGCACTCGCTGTGTGTGCGGTTGTGTTCGTGTGGCGATCGAGCAGGTGGCTTTCCATCGGGGTGTTCGCGCTGGGGTCGTCGCTCGTGTTGCGTTTCCGAGTAGGTCATGTGACGCAGATCACTGGCTTGGGGTGCTCGCAGAGCAGGTTGTCGGTGGTGCCTGCGATCGTGTCCTGCGTGAGCGAGCTGGTCGAGCGGGTGGATGAACGGGACCGCGTGCTGGGAGTCGTGGACCGGGCAGAGGCGGAGCGTCGGCGATGGATGCATCGGATCGCGACGACGATCTGTCGCGATCCGATGCGGCGGATCCTCGTGCTGCGCCGAGCGGAACAGCACACTCGCTTTCCCGGCCACTATGACGTGATGGTCGGCGGTGCCGTGGACGTGGGCGAGTCGTATGAGGACGCGGCGGCCCGCGAGCTGTCCGAGGAACTGGGTGCCGACGTCCCGGTGCGTTTCATGTTCAAGTTCCTGTGCCGGGATGGGGTCAGCCCTGTCTGGTTCGGGGTGCATGAGGCCGTGATCATCGAGCCATTGGTTCCGGATCCGTCCGAGATCGCTTGGCATGCCTGGCTCACAGAGCTCGAACTGCGGGAGGCCGTTGATCGATGGCCTTTCGTTCCCGCTGGGCGAGAGGCGTTGCGCCGATATTTGATATCCGGGCACGAGGGCCGGCCGTCGGCTGGCTGATCGGCGGCATCATGTCGAGTGGATGGCTCAGCTGCATGGCCCCATGCCCGTAGTCCGGGCTGGCAGCCGACGTACTCCGGTGTCGCGGTCGTGCTGGCGGCGGAGTTGGAGACGCTCGAGGCCATCGCGCGTCAGCGGCTTGCTGCTGGGCAGGAAGAGCTGGATCTCGGGCTGGATGACGCCGGCCCGGTCGCATGAGGGCCGCTGGAGATCGCCAGCTCTCGGATGGAGCACCTGTGGGATGCCCTGTCCCGCGCTTACGCCGCGCTCGGGTTCGACGCCGTTGATGAGGTGTTCCGGCCGTTGGTGCTGGCCCGGGTGATCGAACCGACCAGCAAGCAGGACAGCCTGCGCGTGCTGGACGAAGCGGGCATGACCCCGATGTCGTATGCGACGGTGAAGCGCCGGCTGCCGCTGTATGCCGACCAGCAGTGGCGCAAGACCCTGGCTGAAGCGTGCGCCGCGCACGCCCGCTTGGGACCGGCAAGCGGCGGGTTCCCGCTGATGGTGCAGGCCTTCGTGGGCAACAAGGCCGAGACGCACACCATGCTCCCGGTCATCCAGGCGTTCATGACCGCCCACCGGCTCGCCGATGTCACCATCGTGGCCGACGCGGGGATGATCTCCGAGGCGAACAAGCGGGCGATCGAGGAGGCGGGCACATCTTCATCCAGCCCTGGCCCGCCGCAGCTACGCGGTCCCGCCGGGACCAGATGTTGGGTTCACGGCCAACGGCGCCTTGGCATCTCCGATCCGGCCGCTGGAGTGATCGCGCCGCGGTATCCCTGCCGAGGACTTCGCGGCTTGGACAGGGCGGGACCGCTCCGGGAGTTTCGGGAGGCTAACGCGCGCGCACGCGCGAGACCTGGCAGGAGGGGCTGAGACGGCAGGTCTGAGGCGGAGTGCGCCGGACTACCAAGTGCTGGCCTGCCGGGGCAACCGGTTGATCGTTTACGGCCGGCAGGCGCGCCGTCACTTGTTCCAGGCCACCAGGAACTCCGCCAACGAGATGCGCGCGTCCGCGTCCCCATCGTGCTCGTCCGAAGCCTGGAAGATCGAGTCGAGCTCGGCGGCGGTGACCACCTCGCCGCGCGCGTTCATGGCCAGCGCGAACTCCTCGCGCGTGATGTATCCGTCCCCGTCGCTGTCGAACTCCTGGAACGTGGCGGTCGGGTCGTCAAGATATGGCATGGGTGACCTCTCATCATGCGATTCATGCGATGTACGGACAAAGCAACATCGAAGCACGAGCTTGTACTTCGCGCGAGGAGAAACCTGTGACGACCACTGACCGGCTGCCCGCCCGTGTCGTCCCCGCTGGCGGGGAACTGCTCGCCGGCAACGTGGTCCGCGTGGACCCAATCCGGAACTCCTGCTGGACGTACCTGGACAACCTGTGGTCGGAGGGGTCGAAGACGGCCATGGGCGGTTGTCTGGACCGGCTCGCCCGCATCATCCGCGGGCACGACCTGGACGACCGGACGGTGTCTGGGGAGGACTTCCCCTGGCACGTCCTCCGCTACGGGCACACCTCCCGTCTGCGGGCGAAGGTCCTCGCTCAGGGGTGGTCCGCTGCCGACTCCCCCCGACAGCGAAACCATCCGTAGCGTGCTGGCCGCCTTCGTGCGTAATCACGACTTCTGCACCCTGCCGACGAGGCAGACAACACTTCCTAAAACCTGCACCGATACCGATACGGTCGCCCTTAACATCCCGTTCACCAGGCCGGGGCCGATGTTTTGGCCGCCCTCACCATCGCCCCGGGCCTACGCGGGAGCAAAGGTGTTGCCGATTTCTCTCGGGCACGCTTCCCCTACGTAGATCTGCGCGGCGCGAACCTTCACCGTACGGACCTGAGCGGTTCTGACCTGCGCGGCGCGAACTTGTGGAGTGTGGGGCTGGGCGGCGCGCGCCTGGCCGGCGCGGACCTGCGCGTCGCGTTTCTGATTGGCACGGATCTGCGCGACGCGGACCTGAGCGGCGCTGACGAGCAGCCTCATACGGTCCTCTCCCCACTGCGGAGAGGACCGTTTCTCATGCCACACAGACCATGGCGCCAACCTCACTCCGGGGCACAACGAGGGCACACGAGCACGTGAGACGCCGAGAAACGTCGACAACCCGCAAAGACGCCGCAGCAGCTCAGAGACACACTGACGCAATCTGTGCAGCTCACGATCGCCAGATCACATCTCGGTGTACTAACCCAGAGCCGCGAAGAACTCCCGGACGTCGGCCACGAACGTCTCCGGCTGCTCCATCGCGGCGAACGTGCCGCCGCGCTCGTGCTCCACCCAGCCGACGAGGTTGTTGTCCCGCTCGGCGAAGCGCCGGATCGGCCGCAGGATGTCCTTGGGGAACACCGAGATCGACGTCGGCACCGTCGCGGGTTTGAGCTCCCATTCGACGCTGGTGTCCTGGTCGGTGTCGGGCGTCTCGACGAAGGAGCGGGCCGCCGATCCCGCGGTGTTGGTCAGCCAGTAGAGCATGACCGTGGTGAGCAGCCGGTCGGTGTCGATCTCGGCGTCGCTCCACTCGTGGTAGACGCTGGCGAACCAGGCCAGCAGCGCGACGGGGGAGTCGGCCATGCCGTACGCGAACGTCTGCGGGCGGGTGGACTGGATGAGCTTGTAGCCGTATTGGCCGGTCAGGTAGCGCTCGCGGAAGGCCATCCGCTCCTGCTCCACCTCGGTCAGGCCGTCGAGCTCGCCGGGGGCGCCGATGGGGAAGCAGATGATGCCGTTGCCGTGCATGCCGGCGACCCGCTCGGGGGCCAGCACACCGACCTCGCGTGAGATCCACGTGCCCCAGTCGCCGCCCTGCACCCCGAAGCGCTCGTATCCGAGCCGGGTCATGAGCTGCAGCCAGGCGCGGGCGATCCGCGTGGAGCCCCATCCCGTCTCGCGGGTGGGGCCGGACAGGCCGTAGCCCGGCAGGGACGGGATGACCAGGTGGAAGTCGCGGCTGAGCGGCTCGATCACGTCGAGGTATTCCACCGGGGAGCTGGGCCAGCCGTGGGTGATCAGCAGGGGCAGGGCGCCGGGGTCGGCGCAGCGCACGTGGAGGAAGTGGATGCGCTGCCCGTCGATCTCGGTGACGAACTGGTCGTGCGCGTTGAGCTCGGACTGTGCCGCGGGCCAGTCGTAGCCGGTGCGCCAGTGCTCGACCAGGCCCTGGAGGTGGGCGAGGGGAACGCCGTAGCTCCAGCCGAGTCCGGGCACCTCGTCCGGCCAGCGCACCCGCTCGAGCCGGGCACGCAGGTCCGCCAGGTCGGCCGGATCGGTCTCCAGGCGGAAGGGCCGGATGTCACTCAGGGTCAAGGTGTCTCCCATTGTTGTCGTACGCTGTACCGTACAGCATACGACAGTAGCGCGCAACGGGGTCAGCACGTCACGCGTTTGCATCGGCTTCCTCCACGTATTGCCGCACGATCCGCCCCGGCAGCGGCCGGCTCAGCGCGTAGGAGTAGATCGCCAGCGCGAAGGCGGCCACCGCGAGCATGTCCCAGCCGAACGGCAGGACGCCGCGGCCGTCGAACGATCCCAGGTACGACAGCGCCGCCAGACCGGCGAAGTACGGCCACATCCACACCGACCAGCGCCAGTCCAGCCACGGCCGGTCCGCGGCCGGGAGGAGGGCCTGCGAGATCGCGAACATCACGGCACCGACGGCCACGGCGGCGAGCAGATGCCACACCGTCGTCCACCCGGCCCAGAAGATGAGCAGGCTGGCCATGACGAAGCCGAGCGGCGCCAGCACGCCCGCGGCGGGCACCCGGAACGGCCGCGGCCGTTCCGGGTCGCTGTGCCGCAGCGCCGCCAGCGCGATCGGGGCCGGCGCGTACATCAGCACGGCCGCCGAGGTGACGAACCCGACGAGCTGCTTCCAGCTGGGGAACGGAAAGAGGATCAGCATGCCGACGGCGAACCCGCACACGATGCCGCCCAGCGGAACCCCCTGGCCGCTCAGCCGCCCGAACGACGCCGGAAGGAAACGGTCCCTGCCCATGGCGTAGAGCAGTCGGGCCTGGGTGCCGGTGTAGATGAGTCCGGTGCCGGCGGGTGAGATCACCGCGTCGGCGTACAGGACGAAGGCCAGCCACCCGAGCCCGAGCGCGGAGGCGAGGCCGGCGAACGGGCCGAACTCCCCGGCGAAGCCGAGGTGCGCCCAGCCGCCCTCCAGGTCGCCGAAGCTCAGCACACCGAGGAACGCCACCTGGAGCAGCAGGTAGACGCCGACGCCGATGAGCGTGGACGCGATGACCGCGGCCGGCACGTCGCGCCGGGGGTTGCGGCTCTCTCCCGCCATCTGGATCGCCGACTCGAAGCCCAGCAGCGCGAAGACCACGCCGCTCGAGGCCGTCACGGACAGGATGCCCTTGAGCCCTTCAGGGGCGAAGCCGCCGGCGGCGGTGAAGTTGCCCGGCCGGAACGCCACGAGCATCAGCACGACGATCGTCAGGACCGGCACCGCGATCTTCCACCACACCGTCCAGGTGTTGGTCTCGGCGAACAGCCGCACCCCCTTGGCGTTGATCACGGAGAAGACCAGCATGAGCACCGCCGCCACCGCATACCCCGCGGGACTCAGCACGGCGGTGCCGCCGGAGTCGCGCATGAGCCAGGGCAGGTAGTTGGCGGCGTACTGCACCGCCGCCTCCACCTCGATCGGCGCGAGCGCGACCGAGTAGATCCAGCTCACCCAGCCGACCGTGTAGCCGCCCAGGCCGCCGAAGGCGAAGTGCGAGAACCGGGCGGTGCCGCCGGCCGTGGGGTAGGCGCCGCCGAGCTCGGCGTGGATGACGGCCAGCAGGACGATCCCGGCGCCCGCCACGATCCACGAGATCACGGCCGCGGGGCCGGCGCCCTGGGCGGCGTAGAGCGCGCCGAAGAGCCAGCCGGAGCCGATGATCGATCCGAGGGAGAAGAAGGTGAGCGGGACCAGCCCGACCTCGCGCCTGAGCTTGCCGCCCTTGCGGGCCTGCTGGACTTGCTGTGCCATGGTGTCCTCCCTCGCCCCGCGCCAGTGGGCCGCTACCACTGTGCGATCCGGAGGATGAGACGACGACGAAATCGGGCGCCGTCCCGCAGCGCCTGCATGCCCAGCTTGGTCGCCCCGTCGACGCCCCTGGTCGGCTCGTCGAGCAGGAGCACTTTGGGATGCCGATGGGAGAACTTGCGCGCCTAACGCACCCGCCAGCGCGGCATGAGCCGGGTGCCGAGCAAACGGGCAGCAGCAGCCCGTGCTCGACCCGGTAAAGCGGCACCTCTCTCGCCCCGTGACTGTACGGTGTCCGGGTCAAGCGACTGCAAAGGCCGCGTCAGGGCAGAAGTAGCGTTCATGGCAGAGCCATCGGACAACCGCCGGGCCGAGCTGATCGCCGCGGCCCAGGCGAACTGGATATCGGCGCTCACCGACCTGGGCGGGCGCAATACGCTGCTCTACTACAAGGACCGCCGGGCAGGCACCCTCGACCTGGCCACGGCCGACTCCGCGAACCTCGAACGCTTCCTCCGCACCGGCTCGATCAGGCTCACCCGCCTGTTCAGCGACGCCGACGCCAGGGCCGACGCGATCAGGCGCGTGCAGGCCATCCACCGCAAGTCCCGCGAGCTGCTCGAGGAGCGCGGCCTGCGGGCCGCGTACCTGGCCACCGGCATGGCCAGGTGGGACGAGCTGTTCCTCGAGCCCGCCGCGCCCGTGCTGCTGCGCGGCCTCACCATCACCCCCACCCGGGCCAGGCACGACGATTTCCACCTCGCGCTCGACGACGAGGACGAGGTCAACCCGGTGCTGCTGCACAAGCTCGCCACCGTGTACGGCGCCGACGCCGAGCGCGCCACCGGCGACCACGACCAGCTGCGCGCCATCGCGGCCGCCGCCGAGGTGCCGGGATTCGACATCCAGGACCGGCGGGTCATCGGCACGTTCACCTACTCCAAGCTGCCCATGGTCAGGGACATGCAGGCGGCGGGCGAGCTGCTGATCGACAGTGACGTGGTGGCCGCCATCGCCGGCGACGCCGAGGCGCAGGAGCTGCTGTCGGGCGACAGGGGGGAGGTGCTGGCGCTGGACTCGCCGGAGGACGACTACTCGGTGCTCGACGCCGACTCCTCTCAGCGCAGCGCCATCGACGCCGTGCTGTCCGGCCGCAGCCTCGTGATCCATGGGCCGCCGGGCACCGGCAAGAGCCAGACCATCGCGAACCTGATCGCGGCGTTGGTCGCCAAAGGGCGCAAGGTGCTGTTCGTGGCCGAGAAGCGGGCCGCGATCGACGCCGTGCTGTCCCGGCTCAAGGGCGCCGACCTGGGGGACCTGGTGCTCGACATCCACGAGGGCACGCGTGACCGGCTGCGCATCGCCCGGGACCTGGGCGACACGCTCGACCTCGCCCAGACCGTGACCGAAGGGCCCGAGCAGGAGCTGGACCGGCGGCTCATCGACCGGCAGCGCCGGCTGTCGCGGCACGTGGCGGGGCTGCACGAGCCGCGCCCGCCGTGGGGGGTGTCGGCGTTCCAGATCCAGTCGGCGCTGCTCGGCGTGCCGGCCGAGGCGCGGACGCCGGTGCGGCTCTTCCCTCCCGAGCGCATCGACCGCGAGGCGGCCGACCGGATCAGGGACGAGCTGCGCGACTTCGCCCACCTGGGCGGGTTCACCCTGCGTCCCGGCAGCACGCCCCGTACGGGGCGTCGCTGCGGACCACCGAGCAGGCCCGGCAGGCCGCCGATCTCGCGTCCCGGCTGCATTCGCATCTGCTGCCGCTGCTGGCGTACCGGGTGGACCAGGCGTGCGCCGAGGCAGGCCTGCGCGCGCCGGAGGGGCATCGGGAGCGGGTGGCGGTGCTGCAGCTCTTCGCCGGGGTGGCACAGACGATGCGGCGCCTGTCCCCCCGCGTCTTCGAGTCCGACCCGTCCCGCCTGGCCGCCGCCGCGGGCGACGGCACCGCCGGGGATGGTCCCCTAGGGCTGCGGGAGCGTCATGCGCTGCGCAAGCGGGCGCGTGCCCTATGGCTGGGCGCCGGCAAGCCGGAGCGCGCCGAGCTGCACGCGGCGCTGGCGGAGGCGGCCGAGCAGCTCGCCGAGTGGGACGCCCGCCGCCTCCCGCCACCCGCGCCGGACGCCTGGCGCGCCGGTCCCGACGGCACGTCCCCGCCCGGCACGTCCCCGCCCGGCAGGCCGCCGTGGCCGCCGTCCGATCTCGGCGGGCTGCTGCGGCTGCAGGCCGAGTGCGAGGCACAGCTGGCCTCCCTGCGCGCCTACGTACGCGTCCCCGACGACCCCGGCGAGGTCCTCGCCGCGCTCTGCGCCGACCGCGACACCGCGTGGAAACTGCCCAGACTGTACGACCTGGGCATGCGGTTCGACGCCCTGGGCCTCGGCCAGCTCCTCGACGACCTGGCACGCAAGCAGGCGACGGCGGACCTGGCGGCGGCCGCGTTCGACCACGCCTGGTACTCCTCCATCCTCGACCACGTCAGGGTCAGCGACCCGCGTTACGCCGCGGAAAGGGGAGACGCGCTCGACGAGATCGCCGGCGACTTCCGTGAGCGCGACATTCGGCACCTGGCCGCCAACCGGGCACGGGTCCGCAGGGCGTGGGCGGTCCGGCTGCGCGACGCCGAGGACCGGCACCCGCTCCAGGCCAGGGTGATCCGCAAGCAGGCGGCCCTGCGCCGGGGCCAGCTGCCGTTGCGCCGCCTGCTCGACCAGACGGGCGATGTGCTGTTCGCGCTCAAGCCGTGCTGGGCCATGTCCCCGCTGATCGTCAGCCAGGTGCTCCCCGCGACCAGGCTGTTCGACGTGGTGATCTTCGACGAGGCCAGCCAGATCGTGCCCGCCGACGCGGTCCCGTCCGTCATGCGGGCGCACCAGATCGTGGTCGCCGGGGACGACCGGCAGCTCCCGCCGACGAACTTCTTCCGGCAGGTGGGTGACGGGGCCGATGACGCCGAGGACGAGGAGAGCATGGTGTCGTTCGGCGCGGGGTTCGAGTCGGTGCTCGACGCGCTCCGCCCGCTGTTGCCGACGTGGCCGCTGACCTGGCACTACCGCAGCAGGGACGAGCGGCTGGTGGCGTTCTCGAACGCCCGTATCTATGGCGGCGCGCTGACCACGTTCCCCGGCGTGTCGCGCGGTGACTGCCTGCGGCACGTGGTCGTCGCCCAGCCGGCGGCCTCGACCACCGGGCCCGGTCAGGAGGCGTCGGTGCCGGCCGAGGTGGACAAGGTCGTGGAGCTGGTGCTGGACCACGCCCGCGCCCGCCCGGGCGAGTCGCTCGGCGTGATCGCGCTCGGCATGCGCCACGCCGAACGCGTCGACCAGGCGCTGCGGGAGGCGCTGGCCGAGCATCCCGAACTGGAGGACTTCTTCGCCGAGGACGCGCCGGAGCCGTTCTTCGTCAAGAACCTCGAACGTGTCCAGGGGGACGAACGCGACGCGATCATCCTCACCATCGGGTACGGCAAGCACCGCGACGGCCGCATGCGCTACCAGTGGGGCCCGCTGCTGCGTGATGGCGGCGAGCGCCGGCTGAACGTGGCCGCCACTCGCGCCAAGCACCGGCTCACCCTGGTCAGCTCATTCTCCAGCCACGACGTGGACCCCGCCCGCGTCACCAAGGCGGGAGCCCGGCTGCTGGCCGACTACCTGGAGTACGCGGGCTCCGGCGGCACCCCCGCCGACGCCTCGGGCGGCACGGCGCTCAATCCGTTCGAGGCCGACGTACGCGACCGGCTGGCCAGGCACGGCATCACTGTCGTCCCGCAGTACGGCGTGGGTGGCTTCCGCGTCGACTTCGCCGCCACCCACCCGAAGGACCCGGACCGTATGGTCCTGGCGATCGAGGCCGACGGCGCGTCCTACCGCGACTCGCGCAGCGTGCGCGACCGCGACCGGCTGCGCAAGGAGCACCTGGAGCGGCTCGGCTGGAACTTCCACCGCCTGTGGTCCACGAACTGGTTCCACAACCCGCAGGCCGAGGCGGACAAGCTGCGTCAGGCGTATCAGGAGGCGGTCGCGGCGTACGAACCCGAACCCGAGCCTGAACCCGAGCGAGCGCCGGAGCCGGCGCCGCCGCCGCCCCACGCGGCCGCGGAGCCGGACCACCGGCCACCGGAGCCCCGGCGCGAGCTGGAGCGGCGCACGCGAGCGCCCGCCGCGGAGCTGGACGGCCGTTCGCGGGCGCCGGGCGGGAAGGTGGACGGCCGTTCGCGGGCGCCAGGCGGGGAGCTGGACCGGCCCGGCTGACGCCCCCGATCAAGCGGGCGGCCCCGGCGAGGGCCGCCCGCTCAGCTCAGCGTCTCCCACCAGCCGTCCACCGCCGGCGCCGCGGTGGTGTCGACGGCCTCGCCCGGCCGCGGCACGACGATCTTGACATCGCGTGCCTTGGCCTCCCGCCACAGCCGATCGACCGGCTCCGCCCACGGATGCAGGGCCAGCGTGAACGTCGCCCAGTGCACCGGCAGCAACAGCTCGCCCCCAAGGTCGAGCTGGGCGTTGACGGCCTCCTCCGGGTTCATGTGGATGTCCGGCCAGGCGGGGCTGTAGGCGCCGATCGGCATCAGCGTCAGGTCGAACGGCCCGTGGGCCGACCCGATGCCCCGGTAACCCTCGAAGTATCCGGAGTCGCCCGCGTAGAACACCCGCTTGCTCGCCCCGGCGACCACCCAGGACCCCCACAACGTGTCGTTGCGGGTCAACGCCCGCCCCGAGAAGTGGCGGGCCGCCGTGGCGACGAAGCGCAGCCCCGCCACCTGGGCCTCCTCCTCCCAGTCGAGCTCGATGATCCGGTAGGCGGGCACGCCCCACCGCTCCAGGTGCGCGCCGATGCCCAGCGGCACCAGGAACGGCGCCTTCTGCGTCCTGGTCAGCGAGCGCACGGTCGCCAGGTCCAGATGGTCGTAGTGGTCGTGCGAGATCGCGATGGCGTCGATCGGCGGCAACTCGCCGATCGCGACCGGCACCGGGTGGTGCCGCTTCGGGCCGATCAGCTGCGAGGGGGAGGGACGCTTGCTCCACACCGGGTCGAACAGCACCCGCTTGCCCTCGATCTCCACCAGCGTGGAGGCGTGGCCATACCAGACGACGCGCACGCCGTCGGCGGGGGGCGGCCCCGGCGCGGGGACCCGCAGCGGCACGGGACCCGCGGGGCGGCGCTGCTCCTTGTTCTTGGCCATCTCGGCGAACAGGTTCACGGGTGGGGTGGTCATCAGATGCGTGGGCTCGGGCATCGGGTTGAAAAAGGTGCCGTCCCTGAACTGCGCCGACTGCCGCATCCGCGCCACCCGGTCCGGGCCCGAGCTCAGCGGCCGCACGCCCAGCTCGGCCGGCACGTCCCGCAGCGCCCAGCCGGCCGCCACGAGGGCCGCGCCGCCCGCCAGAATCCGCCGTGCCGTCGAGCCCCGCCGCTTACCCGCCATCGCTCACTCTCCCCTTCGGAGGTCTCTTCACTTCGCTCAACCGGGCCAGGACCCCCCGGTGTTCCCGCCCCTACGATATATCGCGATAGGTCACACTGTTTTGATCGTCCCGCCGTCGATGACGTAGTCGGCGCCGTTGATGCTCCCGGCGTGCGGCGAGGCGAGCCACGTCACGAGCGCGGCGACCTCCTCCGGCTGGACGAGGCGGCCCGTCGTCATGCCGCTGACGGACGGCAGCGCCGCCAGGAAGGGCTCGTGGTCGACGCCGTGCGCGGCGGCCACCGCGGCGCCGTACCCGTCGGGGGACTCCCACATCGAGGTGCGGGTGATGCCGGGTGAGATCGTGTTGACCCGCACCCCCTGGGGGCCGAACTCCTCCGACAGCGCCTTGCCGAACGCGGTCAGCGCCGCCTTGGCGGTCGTGTACGGCAGCGGGCCGTTGTGCGGCAGACGGGCGCCGATCGAGGAGACGTTGATCACAGTGCCGCGGCGGCCGATGAGGCTCGGCAGGGCGGCTCTGGTGGCGCGGACGGCGCTGAGGAAGTTCAGGTCGTAGGTCTGCCGCCACTGCTCGTCGGCGAAGTCGAGGAACCCGCCGGTCTGGCCCTCGCCTCCGTCGCCGCCGCCCACGTTGTTGACCAGCAGGTCGATCGCGCCAAGCTCGGCCAGGGCGCGGTCGATCACCTCGGCGGGGCCGTGCGCGGTGGACAGGTCGGCCGCCACGGCGACCGCGCCGGTCTCCTTCAACGCGGGCGAGATCGTCCGGGCGGCGGCCACCACGCGCATGCCCTCGCCGGTCAGCGCCTGGACGATCGCCAGGCCCAGCCCTCTGCTCGCGCCGGTCACCACGGCCGTCTTGCCGGTGAGTCGCAGGTCCATGGTTCTCCTCCATGAGATGCATCAGTTGTGATGCCCAGACCATACAATTTGCAACATCGATGATGCAACTAATGGAGTAGCCGTGACAGTGCTGTACCCTGTGGGGGTGAGTGAGACGACGCGGGCGGTGCGGTCGGACGCGGCGCGGACGGTGCGGACCATCCTGGAGGCGGCCGAGCGCGTGCTCAGCAAGAACCCGGCGGCCAGCATGGAGCAGATCGCCGAGGCCGCGGGGGTGGCGCGCACGACCGTGCACCGGCGCTTCGCCTCGCGGGAGGCGCTGGTGCACGCGATGGCGGCATGGGCCACCCGGCAGTTCGCCGAGGCCGTCGAGTCCGCGCACCCGGAGGACACGCCGCCGCTCGTCGCGCTCTACCAGGTCACGGCCAGCGTGCTGCGGGTCAAGAGCACCTGGGGGTTCGCGATGAGCCGGGCGCTGTCGGACGACCCCGAGGTGGCCAGGGTGCACGCGGACGTGGAGGAACGCTGCGATCGCCTCTTCAGGAGGACGCAGGCGGCCGGCGTGCTGCGGGCCGAGGTGGATCCTGGCTGGGTCAGGCGGGTCTACTACGCGCTGATCCACGAGGCGGCCCAGAGCCGCGACGCCGGCCCCGAGGCCCTCGCCACCCGCGTGGTGGACACGCTGCTCCGGGGCGTCGGCACCGGACAGGGTCTCTAAGCGCCGTCGCGCTGTTTGCGGTCGGGGTGCGGCCACGGGTTCGGCCGGCAGCGGCCCAGCGACTTCGATTGCTGGACCATGACCGGGGCGAGCCGGCCGGGACCCGGGCAGGACTCGTGGTGGTGCCCGAGGGCGTGGCCGACCTCGTGGTTGATCAGGTAGGCCCGGTACGCGGCCAGGTCGCGCCCGTACTGCGGCACGCCTTTCGCCCAGCGCCGGGCGTTGATGATCGAGCGGGTGCCGTTCCAGCAGGACAATTCGCCGCCGGTGCGCAGCGGCAGGCACTGGCGGACGGTGAGACTCGGGCTGGACAGGGCGACCCGCACCCGCACCGGGCCGCGATCGACACGCTGGAACCTGGCCCACCCGCGGACGTCGTTGAGTATGCGATGCACCTGGGCGGCGAACGCGCGGGCGTCGACCGGCAGGCCGCGCTCCACCTCGACCAGATACCGGATCGTCGGCCCGCGACCCGGCGGCGCCGGCGCGGCTCCGCGCACGACCGCGTACCTGCCGGAGGCCGCGTGCGGCACCTTCAGCGGGACCGGCTCGGGCACGGCGGAAGGGGCGGGTCGTGCCTGAGCGCTGGACGGCGCGGCGGAAGGAACGGCACGAGCGGCGGGAGCGGAAGGAGCGACGGGAACGGGCGCGGGTGGCTCGGCGGCGCAGGCGGCGGCGAGCAGCACCAGCACGAGCAGCGTGAGCAGCGGCAACGCGTCCTCCCCACGAGTGTACGGTGGGGAGAAATACGACTCTACGTAACCGCTCATCACATATGGTCACCGGGGTGACGCGAGCCCATGGGGCAGGACCGCAACGGTGCTGAGCGTCTTGACGTCGCCGGGGGCCGGCTCCGCCGGGCTGAGCGTTGGGCTCCCGCGCAAGACGGGTGGCGTCGTTCGTCCGGAGCGCCGAAGATGCGGGGGCGACGGAGGGTATGAACTGTTCCTCACATTCGCTATGAAAGCCTGAAATTCAGCCATGATCTCCGAGTTGGCTGTGTTGAGGTGGGCGGAGGCGGTTAGGCGTCTGGGTGTGCTGCCGCTGTGGGCCGATCGGAGCCGGATTTGCTTGGGTCGGCATGCCTCAATCCGAGGGCCGCTTCGACGGTCGGGCCTGGGTCCCTTCGCCGGTGTTGCAGCCTGTTGCGGTGCCGGGGACAGGGTGGAGGTCGGCTAGAAGGCTTAGCCGCCCGGAGGCGGTCATGGTGAGCCGGAGTTTGTTCGAATGAGCTCGAACGGGCTGGTTTAGGCGGGGTTTAGGCGGCGAGGCCTGCCTGTTGGGCGAGGTCGTCGATC
>NZ_JBQQBQ010000103.1:0-19886 GCF_052245915.1 Nonomuraea sp. 10N515B | reverse complement strand
CACGCGCGACGCTGCACGCGCGACGCTGCACGCGCGACGCTGCACGCGCGACGCTGCACGCGCGACGCTGCACGCGCGACGCTGCACGCGCGACGCTGCACGCGCGACGCTGCACGCGCGACGCTGCGCCGCACTGCTGCGCCGCACTGCTACGGTGCACTGCTACGGCAGTACCACCCGCCGACACGGTCGTCCGTCAGGCGGGCGCCGCGGGTCCGGATGCTGCGGCGCGGAGCCCGTGGGGAGGGGCGGGCGGCGGGATCGGGGCTCGGCGGCGCGTGCGCTCGGGGTCGGCGGGGTGGCTCCCCTATCCTGGCCAGGTGTCCCTTGAGCTCGAGCTCGTCCCCGGCCTGGCCCGGGCCATCGAGGAGCTGCGGCTGGTCGACCACCACGTGCACGGCGCCTCGGCCGGCGACCTGTCGCGCAAGGCGTTCGAGGAGCTGATCACCGAATCCGACCGGCCCATCCCCGAATGGATGACCCCGTTCGACTCCCAGGTGGGATACGCGATCCTGCGCCACTGCGCCCCCGTGCTCGGCCTCGACCCGCACTGCACGCCGGAGGAATACCTGGCCAGGCGCGCCAGGCTCGGCGTGGACGAGGTCAACCGGCTGCTGCTCACCGCGAGCGGCGTCGGGCACTTCCTCGTCGAGACCGGCCACCGGGGCGAGGAGGTGCTCGGCCCGTCCGGCATGGCCGACGCGGCAGGCGTGCCCGCCGACGAGGTGGTGCGGCTGGAAGCGGTGGCCGAGCAGGTGGCCGCGGACGGGTGCGCGGCGTGGGCGTTCGCCGGGCGGTTCGAGGAGGCGCTGTGGGAGCGCACCCGCACGGCGCGCGGGCTCAAGACCATCGCCGCCTACCGCCACGGACTCGACTTCGACCCGGCCCGGCCGACGGGCGAGGAGGTCACGGAGGCGGCCGGCCGCTGGTTCGCGGCAGGCGGGCGGCTGACCGATCCGGTGTTGCTGCGCCACCTCATCTGGGCGGGGCTCGACCGGGGGCTGCCGCTGCAGGTCCACATCGGCTTCGGCGATCCCGACGTGGACCTGCGGCGTTCCGACCCGCTGCTGCTGCGCGGCCTGATCGAGCTGGCCGAGCCGACCGGGGTGCCGCTGCTGTTGCTGCACTGCTACCCCTACCAGCGGCATGCCGGGTTCCTGGCGCACGCCTACCCCAACGTCTTCTTCGACGTCGGGCTGGGCGTCACCTTCACGGGGGCGCGCAGTGTGGCGCTGGTGGCAGAGAGCCTGGAGGCGGCGCCGTTCGCGAAGATCCTCTTCTCGTCGGACGCCTGGGGCCCCGCCGAGCTGCACCACCTCGGGGCGCGGCTGTGGCGGCGGGCCATGGCGCGGGTGCTGGGGGAGTTCGTGGCCGAGGGGGAGTGGTCGATCGGCGAGGCGATGCGGGTGGCCACGCTGGTGGGCAGCGAGAACGCCCGCCGCGTGTACGGCCTCGGAACCTGAGCAAAAGTACGGACACGGAACTCATCGCTGCCCAAAATGCTCGCGAACCTCTAGGCTCGGCGACGATGGACCTCGAAACTTTCACCCCCGGTTCGGGACTACTCGAACCCAGGGCAGCACTCCGCTCCGACGCGCCCGCACTCGACCTCAACGGGACGTGGCGCTTCCGCCTCTCACCCACCGCGAACGTCCCCGACGACTTCGCCCAACCCAGCTACGACGCCGCGGACTGGGACGAATTGCCGGTGCCGTCCCACTGGCCGTTGCACGGCTACGGCGCGCCCGCGTACACCAACGTCGTCTTCCCGTTCCCCGTCGACCCGCCGCACGTCCCCAACGAGAACCCGACCGGCGATTACCGCCGCACGTTCGACCTGCCCGAGGACTGGACGGGCGGCCGGCTGCGGTTCGAGGGCGCCGACTCCTTCGCCCGGGTCTGGCTCAACGGGCACGAGCTGGGCTTCTGGACGGGCAGCAGACTGCCCGCGGAGTTCGACGCCGGGCCGTGGCTGCGCCCCGGCCGCAACGTCCTGGCCGTGCGCGTGCACCAGTGGTCGGCCGCCAGCTACCTGGAAGACCAGGACATGTGGTGGCTGCCCGGCATCTTCCGCGACGTCACCCTCACCCGATCGGCCGCCGACGTCTTCGTGCACGCCTCGCACGACGGCAGGCTCAGCTTCGAGGGCGAGGGCGGCTTGCTCAGCATTCCGGAGCTCGGCGTCGCCGACCTGGAGCCGGGCACGGAGATCACGCTCGACGTCGAGCCGTGGACGGCCGAGACGCCGCGCCTGTACGACGCCGTCGTGACGTTCCCCGGCGAGACGGTGAGCCTGCGCATCGGCTTCCGCACGATCTCCATCGTGGACGGCGTGTTGCTGGCCAACGGCAGCCCGCTGCTGCTCAAAGGCGTGAACCGGCACGAATTCCACCCCGAGCGCGGCCGCGCGGTCCCGTACGAGACCATGCGCGCCGACGTGCTGCTGATGAAGCAGCACAACGTCAACGCCGTCAGGACCAGCCACTACCCGCCCCACCCCGCCTTCCTCGACCTGTGCGACGAGCTCGGCCTGTGGGTGATCGACGAGTGCGACCTGGAGACGCACGGCTTCGGCGAGGTCGACTGGCGCGGCAATCCCACCGACGACCCGCGCTGGGCCGGCGCGCTGCTCGACCGCATGCGCCGGATGGTCGAACGCGACAAGAACCACCCGAGCGTCATCATGTGGTCGCTCGGCAACGAGGCCGGCGTCGGCCGCAACCTGGCCGTCATGGCCGACTGGGCCCGTGAGCGCGACCCCTCCCGCCCGATCCATTACGAGGGCGACTGGACGTGCGCGCACACCGACGTCTACTCGCGCATGTACGCCTCCCACGCCGAGGTCGAGGCCATCGGCCGCCTGGCCGAGGACCCCCTTGACGACCCGGAGCTGGACGCACGGCGGCGCGCGATGCCGTTCCTGCAGTGCGAGTACGCCCACGCCATGGGCAACGGGCCCGGCGGGCTGGCCGAATACCAGGAGCTGTTCGCGCGGTATCCGCGGCTGGCCGGCGGGTTCATCTGGGAGTGGATCGACCACGGCATCGTGCACCCGCAGTTGGAGTACGCCTACGGCGGCGACTACGGGGAGCCCGTCCACGACTCGAACTTCGTGATCGACGGGCTCGTGTTCCCCGACCGCACGCCGTCACCCGGGCTCATCGACCTGAAGAAGGTGTTCGAGCCCGTCACGTTCGACTTCGGCGACGGGGTCGTGCGGGTCGTGAACGGCTACGACTTCCGCGACCTGTCCCACCTGGAGTTCGTCGCCACCGTGGAGGCGGAGGGAGAGACGGTCGCCGAGCACCGGCTGGAGGTGCCCGCGGGCGGCGGCGAGGTCAAGCTGCCCGAGGCGGCGCCTTCGGGAGAATGCTGGCTGACCGTCCGCGCCCTGCTGTCCGGCGACCAGCCGTGGGCGGAGGCGGGACACGAGGTGGCGTGGGGACAGAAACTCCTGGCGCCGCCCGCGCCCCGGACCGCTTCGGCGACGCTGGTCACGTTCGTTCGGGACGGCGACGAGATCGTCGCCAGCGGGTGCGGATTCGACGCGGAGACCGGGCGGCTCGTCAGGCTGTTCGGGCTGGAGGTCGAAGGGCCGCGGCTCGACCTGTGGCGGGCACCGACCGACAACGACAGGCACGCCGGCCTCGAAGGCAAGTGGCGCGCCCTCGGCCTGCACCGGCTCACGCACCGGGTGGACGATGTCGAGGTCGGCGACGCCCTCACCGTCCGCACCCGGGTCGCGCCCGCCGCGACCGACGTCGGGATGCGGGCGATCTACCGGTGGACGCTCGCCGGAGACGGCGGGCTGCTGCTGAGCCTCGACCTCGAGCCCGAGGGCGAGTGGCGGGACCCGATCGCGCGGCTCGGCGTCACCATGACGCTGCCCGGGACCGCCGTCGAGCGGGTCACCTGGTTCGGGCGCGGGCCCGGCGAGGCGTACCCGGACACCGGCATGGCGGCGCGGGTCGGCCGCTGGACGGCCTCGATCGACGAGCTGCAGACGCCGTACGTCTACCCGCAGGAGAACGGCCTCCGCGCCGACGTGCGGTGGGCCGACTTCGGCGCGTTCACGGTGTCCGGGGATCCGGTGTTCGGGATGACCGCGCGCCGCTGGAGCATCGACGAGCTGGCCGCCGCCACCCACCGGCCCGACCTGGTGCCGGGGGACCGGGTGCACCTCCACCTGGACCTCGCCCACCAGGGCATCGGCACCGCCACCTGCGGTCCGGGCACGCTGCCGCAGTACGAGCTCAGAGCTCAGGCGGCGACGTTCACGCTGAGGTTCGACCCGGCCTGAGCCGGGGACACGAAACCGGGTCCCGCATGGGATATGCGGGACCCGGCCCGGGTCAACCGGACGACGGCACGGTGAGAATCGTGCCCGCGCCCACCGTCAGCCCGCCCTCGCGGATCGCGAAGCCGAGCCCCGGCTCGACGGCGACCGGCTTGCCCAGCGCGACCTCCACCTCGACCGTGTCACCCGGCCGGGCGGCCTCGTCGAGCTTGAGCTCCCCGGGCACGTCCGTCGTCCGCAGGTAGAACTGCGGCCGGTAACCGGACGCGATCGCCCTGCGCCGCCCGCCCTCCTCCGGAGTCAGGAGGTAGACGCGGGCGGTGAACGACGTGCGGGCCCGCTGGCTGCCCGGCTGGGCCAGCACCATGCCCCGCCGCACCTGCTCGCGGCGCACCCCGCGCAGCAGCACGGCGGCGTTGTCGCCGGCCTCGCCCTGCTCCATCGTCTTGCCGAACGTCTCCACGCCCGTCACGACGGCGCTGAACCCGTCACCGAACCCGACCGCCTCCACCGTGTCACCGACGCGGACCGTGCCACGCTCGATGGCGCCGGTGACGACCGTGCCGCGGCCGGTGACCGTCAGCACGTTCTCGACCGGCATGAGGAACGGCGCGTCCACGTACCGCACCGGCACCGGAATGTGCTCGTCCACCGCCTGGAGCAGCGCCTCCACCGACGCCGTCCAGACCGGGTCGCCCTCCAGCGCCCGCAGCCCGGACACCCGCACCATCGGGACGCCGTCGTAGCCGTGCTCGGCCAGCAGCTCCTGCAGCTCCAGCTCCACCAGGTCGGTCAGCTCCGGGTCGGCGCCGTCGGCCTTGTTGACGGCCACGACCAGGTGCTCCACGCCGACCCGCTTGGCCAGCAGCACGTGCTCCCTGGTCTGCGGCATGATCCCGTCCTGCGCGGACACGACGAGGATCGCGCCGTCGAGCTGCGCCGCCCCCGTGATCATGTTCTTCACGTAGTCGGCGTGGCCCGGCATGTCGACGTGGGCGTAGTGCCGGGTGGCGGTCTCGTACTCGACGTGCGAGATGTTGATCGTGATGCCCCGCTGCGCCTCCTCCGGCGTGCGGTCGATCCGCTCGAACGGCGTGTACGTCGCCTGCCCCCGCTGCGCCAGCACCTTCGTGATCGCCGCGGTCAGCGTGGTCTTGCCGTGGTCGACGTGGCCCATCGTGCCGATGTTGAGATGCGGCTTGTTCCGTACGTAGGCCTGCTTGGCCATGATTCCCTCTCCTGAGACATCTGGATGCTTCGTGACCCGTCAGGGCCGGTCAACCTCCCCCCGCCGGGTCACCTCAGGACTTACGGGAAGAGGTCAGCGCTCCAGGCCGTCGCAGACACGCTCGAACGCGCCCACCGGCAGGGTGGGCGTCGTGAGGCGAGCGCGCAGGAACATGAGGAACATAGTGCGATCATCAGCACCGAACGGCAACCGATTATTCCGTCACTGCTTCACAGCGAGGAGCAGCGTCCAGGCGGGGAACAGCGTCCAGAGGACGACGCCGGGGATCCCGCCGGCGGCCCAGGCCCAGGGCACGTCGAGCGCGCCGGCGACGAGGGCGCCGGCACCGTACGCGACGACGGCGATCGGCAGGACGATCACGATGGTGCGGCCGAGGCGGGTCACCGTCACGGGCAGGGTGCCGGTGCGTGTGCCCGCGCCGCTGATCGCGCCCGCCCAGCACATGGCGACGACCGCGCTCACACTCAGGGGGACGACCTGCACGGCGAACGGCAGCGTCTCCGTGACCAGCAGGACCTGCAGGACGATGACGGCCACGGCGGCGGCCAGGCCGATCCAGGTCCATCCGCGGGCCCGGGCATCGCCTGCCATGAGGCGGCCCAGAGTGAGGATCACCGGGAGGAGGGTGGCGTACTGGACCACGACCAGCACGTCGTTGGCCCAGCCGAACCAGCCGTCGCCGGGGGCGTCGGTCCACGGTTGCGCGGTGACGAAGAACAGGATCAGGAAGACGTTCGCGATCAGGCCGATGACGCCGCTGGCGCCCGCCGCCCACCGTATGGGTGCGGGCAGGGGGAGCAGGACTGTTGTGTTCATGGGGTGTCCTTCACTCGCGGGAATTGTCGGCAGGGCCGCCGATGAGGAACGGGGTCGTGACGTTCTCGTACATGAGGTGGACGAGGAGCCCTTCTTGGGCGTGCGGCAGGTTGTGGCAGTGGTCGACCCAGATGCCGGGGTTGCCGGCGAGGAACGCGATGTCGTACGACTCGCCGTCCTCCACGTTCAGTGAGTCGACCCACCAAGGGCTTCCGGCGGCGGCCACGCCGTTGCGGCCCAGGACCAGCGCGTGGTGGCCGTGCAGGTGCATCGGATGCACCTCGCCGCTGTCGTTGACGATCGTCATGCGGACGACGTCGCCTTCGGCGACCATGAACATCGGCACGTCGGGATAGAGCCGGCCGTTGACGGTCCAATAGAGGCCGGGGAGGCCGTCGACGAAGCCCGGCCGACGCCCCATCTCATAGCGAAAGGTGCGATCCGGGCGAGCTGCGTCAAAGGGCACTGGGGTCGGGCGGCCATAGGCCAGCAGGTCCAGCGTCGCGGCCGGCCGGGCGCTCGCCGGTGCCGGAGAGGGCCCGTGCGAAGAGCCGGTCAGCACGACCGACAGCGGGCCGCCGATCTGCACGCGGACGGGGCTGCCGTCGGCGGGCATGATCACCTCGAGGTCCGCTCGGCCACCGGACGTCACGAGGATCGCGGCCCGCCCGACGGGTCCTGGTGCGTGGAGGTCGGTGCCGTCGACGGCGACCAGGCGAGGGGCGGCGCCGGTGACCCAGGTCGGGATGGGCCCGTTATCGGTGTTGATCACGCGTACCCGGGCCGTGGCACCTGGCGACGCCGGGACGACGAGGTCGGACTCGGATCCGTTGATCGTGCGTATCCCGTTGTAGAGATGCGTCAAGGCGACGACGTCCACGGCGGGCCGGCGCTCATGGGCGGGACGGATGACCAGGGCACCGAGGAGACCGCCGGCCACCTGCTCGTGGGAGAGCTGGTGGGAGTGGTACCAGAACGTCCCGACCTGGCGGGCGACGAACCGGTAGACGTACTCCTGCCCGACGCCGACGGCGTCCTGGGTGACGCCGGCGACTCCGTCCTCGCCGCCCGGGACGTCGACGCCGTGCCAGTGCAGCGTGACCCCGCCGGGAACCGACTCGTTGACCAGCCTCACCTGGACGAGCTCACCCGCTGTGGCCACGATCTCCGGCCCCGGGGAGCGGCCGTTGAGCGTGTACCCGTCGACCTCGCGGCCCGACGCCAGCCGGTGGCGCTGCTTGCGCGCGGTCAGGGTCACGTCGACGTCCGGCTTGCGCCGCCGGTCGGTGACCAGCGCGGTGATGTCGCGCGCGGCGCCCCCGTGGCGGCCGTGCGCGTGCCCGCCGTCGTCGGCGTATCCCATCTCCATGATGGAGTACGCCGGCGGCAGCAGGCTGGCTCGCCACATCCACGCGAGCGGGACGACGACGGCCAGCGTCGCGGCGAAGGCCGCGGCGAGCCGGAGACGGCGGGGGAGCACCATGACCGCGCTCAGACCGCGGTCGCGGCAGGCGTGCTCGTGGTGACGCGCCGTGCCCGGCGGCCGGCGTGCAGGGCGGCGGCGAACAGCGCCATCGCGTTGAGCCCGTGCAGCGCGCCCAGCCACGGCAGGTCGTGCGCCGAATAGCCCAGCGTGGCCTGGACGGCGACGAGGCCCAGCACCAGCGCGGCGAACTTCACCCCGCCGGAGATCTTGGCGAAGAACGAGAAGATCAGCAGGAGCAAGGCGAGGACGGGGATCACGAGGCCGCCGTTGACGCCGTGCACGATGATGCCGATGACCTCGGGGAAGGGGAATTCCTCGCTCTCCATGACGGACTTGTCGAACACATTGCCGTCCGAGATCCACTTGCCGAGCCCCGCGAAGCCCAGCGCGATCACCGTCGCCTGGATCGCGACCTCGGCCGCGATGACGTAAGCGACGATCTTGTAGGCGGTTCTCACGATGTCTGTCCCTTCCATGCGCATGATCGGATCGCTTCGGCGAGCAGGACAGCGCCGAGCGGCCCGGCGCCGAAGACGTAGGGAGCGCCCGGGTCAGCGGTGAGCGCGCCGAGCAGCGCGGCCACCGCGATGATCACGCCGGCCGCCGGCGGGATGAGACCGGCCCGGCCGGCCACGTACGCCAGCCCCGCGACGCCGGCGGCGGCACCACAGACCAGGGCGAGCAGCAGGACCGGATGCGCCGCGAGCCACCGGTCGCCGGCCGCCCTGAGCGTCGCCTCCACCGTCCCGGCCGATGCGACGACGCCCAGCAGCGCCATGGCGACGGCGGCCGGCGCGCGGCGGGCATGGCCGGCGAGGTCGCGGTACACCAGCGCGGTCGCCACGACGGCGAGCCATGCTCCGGCGCTCCAGACGAGACCGCAGGATGCCGAACCCGTCAGAGACCCGGCGAGGCAGATCGGCGCCGCGGCCATCAGGCCGAGTCCGCTGACCATCTGCGTCCACATGGCGGTCAGGATGGGCGGGCCCGCGTCCCGGAGTCACGGGACAGATGTCCCAGTGGGTACGGGAACCGCGGTGGCGCTACCCCGATTCGTGCGAGCCGCCGAGACCCGCCTCACGGGCCCGGACGATCGCGGCCGACCGGTCGGCCACGTGCAGCTTGGCCAGGATGTTCGAGACGTGGTTGCGCACGGTCTTGGCGCTCACACCGAGCCGGTGGGCGATCGCCGCGTTGCCCACCCCCCGGGCGACGAGCTCCAGCACCTCGTGCTCGCGCTCGGTGAGCTGGGGGAAGGGGGACGCCGCCGCGACGCGGGCGAAGTGGGCGAGCATCTGCGCGGCCACGCCGGCGCCGAAGACCGCCTCGCCACGGGCGACGGCACGCACCGCGGCCACGATCTCCTCCCCGCCCGTGCCCTTGAGCGCGTACCCGTGGGCGCCGGCGCGCAGGGCCGCCAGGACGTTCTCGTCGTCGTCGTACATCGTCAGGATCAGCGACCGAGTGGGCAGCCCCGCGGCACGCATGCGGGCGATGACCGTGAGCCCGTCGCCGCCGGGCATGTTGACGTCGAGCACGGCGACGTCGGGTCGCTGCTCGACGGCCAGGTGCAGCGCGTCGGCGCCGGTGGCGGCGACTCCCACCACCGTCATCCCGGGCTCGGCGTCCAGCACGGCGCGCAGACCGGAGACGAAGATGGGATGGTCGTCAGCGAGGATCAGCCGGATCATCGGGCTCCCTTCCCAGACTCGTCGGCAGGAAGGCGCGCACACGGGTGCCGTCGCCACGTGCCGAGCGTACCGACCAGGTCCCGCCCACCTCGGCGGCGCGCTCCCGCATCGAGTGGAGGCCGATGCCGGCCGGCCGATCGGGGTCGAGCCCGCGGCCGTCGTCGCGGACCGTCACCTCGACGCCGCCGTTCACCGGCGTGATCGTGGCGGTGCAGCGTGTGGCGCCGCTGTGGCGGACCGCGTTCGTGATCGCCTCGACGGCGATCCGGTACGCCGCCGTCTCGACCGCCGCCGGCAGCACCGGCAGCTGCTCGGGGCCGATGACCTCGATCGACATGTCGCCCGCCAGGGCGCTCGCCCGGGCCCGGATCGCGCCGACCACACCCAGCTCGTCGAGGGCCGGCGGGCGCAGCGCCTCGACCAGGCGCCGCACGTCGGTCAGCGACACGGACGCCTCCGCCGAGATCTCGTCGAGCAGCGGACGCGCCGCCGACTCCGCCGGCACGGCACGGGCGGCGAGCCCGGCTTTGAGTCCGATGGCGGCCAGGGTCGGGCCCAGCCCGTCGTGGAGGTCGCGGCGCAGCCGGCGCCGCTCGTCCTCCCGCGAGGCCACCACCTCGGCACGTGATCGGACCAGGTCGTCGTGCAGCCGCACCGCCTGCACCGCGGTGCCCACCTGCTGCGCCAGCGAGGCGATCAGACGGAGATCGATGGGATCGAGGGGTTCGTCGCTGTCCCGCGCCGAGACGCGCAGCCGGCCGATGAGCGTCCCGTGGTAGCGCAGCGGTTCGGCGTGCACCGCGCCCACGGCGACGCCGTGCTGGGCGGCCTCGCGGCACGTGCCCGCGGCATCCGCGAGGTCGATCGCCACGTACGGCACCCGCAGCGACCGCGCCACGGTCTCCACGACCGCGGGCAGCACGTCGGCGGGCAGCAGCACCGCCTGCAGCCGGGAGCCGAGCCGGGTGAGCGCGCCGGCGGGGTCGTGGCGGTCACCGTACATCACGCGGTTGACCGTGCTCTGCGCGAGGTTGCGCAGCGGCGCCAGCGCGAGCGCCGCCCCCGCCGCGGTGAGCGCGGCGGCCATCGTTTGCGACAACCTCAGCCCGCCGACCAGCAGCGCGACGACGGCCGCGTAACCGGCGACGAGGATCGCCACCACGCTGGCGTACACCAGTGACCGGTTCGCCAGCCGCTCGATGTCGAACAGCCGGTGGCGGCGCAACGCCACCCCGATGCCCGCCACGAACGGCAGCCCCGACAGCCCGAGCGCGCCCCAAGGCAGCGGCCGGGCGCCGGCGAGAAGCTCTGGCAGATGCCAGCCGGCGATCCCGAGCACGGTCGCGGCGGTGGCGCCGGCGAGCAGCCAGCGCATCCTGCCGCGCATCACCGCATCCCGGTTGCCGCGGTAACTGACGAAACCCCAGATCGTGCCCGTGGCCAGGGTCAACGCCACGACCGCTGTCTGGCCGGTGTGGAGCAGGCCGAGCCAGCCGAGGGGGTGGGGCGCGAGCAGCGCGGCTACCCCGCTCCACAGGGCCATCCCGGCCGGCGGCACGGCGTAGGCGACGGTCGTCGCCGCGCGGACCCGGGGCGACTGAGGGTGGCGGGAGGTGAACGCGATCGTGAAGGCCAGCAGTGCTCCCCAGGAGATCGAGTACGCTCCGATCGCGTTGAGGTGGAACAGCCACAATTGGGGCCCGCCGGTAGCCAGGACAAGGGCCGGGAGCCCGGCGGCGACGGTGAACGTGCTGCCCAGCAGACCCGCCGAGAGGACCAGCAACGGGGGCGTGGCGGGCTCGTCGGGTCGTCGCAGGTACAGCGCAGTGGCAAGCCCGGCGAGCGCCACGACGAAGACGAGGTTGCCCCAGCCGGTCAGGACGAGCGGGTACGGGTCCGGGCGTTCGATCCGGACGGCCACGACCGCCGGCCGCTCGCGTGCCACGTCGTACGGGACGGTCGTCCCCAGTGGCGGACGCGCCACGGCGCCCGGGCCGTCGGCGAGAAGGCGCCCGGCGACGCCGGTGACCAGGTCGCCGGTCCGCAGCCCGGAGCCACCGGCCGGGGCGGGGACGTCCACCACCACGCCGTCGGGCCGCCAGCCCAGCCGCACCACGCTGCCGTCCGAGGGCGCGTCCAGGCAGACGGCGGTCGCCACGGCCCCCAGCGCGACGAGGACGATCGCGACCGCCGCAGGAGCCCTGTACCGTCGCCGCACCGAGGTCGTCCCTGACCACCAGGCGGACATGGACTCATCGTCGCCGACGCTTCCGCAGGACACCATCACTCTGGCGCCTACGGTTCTTGACCCGGAGGCTGAGGGCACCGCCAGGCCTCGCGCAGGGCACGGACCAATACCGGCAACGCTGTCAGCAAGGCGATCCCCCGCAGCACCCCCGCCACGGGGTACGGCGCGCGCAGCCCGAACGTGTGCGCCAGGAGTCCGCCGGCCAGCGCGCCCAGCGGGATCAGCCCCCAGCCGAGCATCTTGTAGGCGCTGGTCACCCGGCCGAGCAGCTCGGCCGGCACGATCTGCTGCCGGAGGCTGACCGTCACGATGTTCCACAGCGTGACGAGGAAGCCGTTGAGTGCCAGCAGAACGCCGAGCACGACCGCGTTCGGACTCAGCCCGATCCCGACGAAAATGACGACGTTCGCGGTGAGTACGGCCAGCAGCGCGGCACGTGCCCCGATTCTCTCGACGGCGCGCGCGCCGGCCAGACCGGCGAGCAGGCTGCCGATCGCGGCGCCGGCCAGCAGCAGGCCGTAATCGCGCGCGTCGAGGCGGAGTGTCTGGGTCGCCAGCAGGACAAGTGTGGCGTTACCCAGGTGGTGGCAGAAGGTGTTGACACCGACCAGCACCGCGAGGGTACGCAGCAGCCGGTGACCCATCAGCCAGCGCAGGCCGTCCGCGATCGCCCGGCGCATCGGCGGCGACGCGACCGGCCGGCGTGTACGCCGGGGCAACGTTGCCAGCAGCGCCGCGGACAGGGCGAACGAGACGGCGTCCAGCCCGAACGGCAGCGCCGTGCCGGCCACGAAGAGCAGGCTGCCCACCGGCGGCCCGGCGAACTGCAGCCCGATCGTGGTGATCGCCTGCTGATGGCCGTTCGCCCGGTGCAGCAGCGGCTTCGTCACGATGTCCGGTACCACCGCCAGCGCGGCATTGCCGAACACCACTGCGCCCGCCCCGAGCCCGAAGGCCGCGATCAGGACTACCGGGATGCTCATATGGCCGAGCGCGACAAGAATCGCGATGACTCCGACGATCAGCGCCTGCATCGCCTGGGCACGCCACATCAGGCCGACACGGTCGTGCCGGTCGACGAGCACGCCCGCGGGGAGGGACAGCAACAACCACGGCAGGTACGCCGCCGCGGACACGGCCGACACGGGTCGTGGATCGCGGGTGATCGTGACCGCCAGCAGCGGAACGGCCGCGGCGAACGCTCCGTCGCCGACGCTGCTGATACCCGCGGCCCACCACAGCCGCCAGTAGCTCCCGGGCAAGCGTGGTTCGGTATCGCTGTGGGGAGAGTCCGGCCTCATGCCGTGATCGTCCGGTGTGCCTGAGCGGCCACGACAGCATGTAGGCCACCGCTACATAATCGGGTATGGCCTTGACGATCGAACTGGGCGTGGCCGAGCTGGCGGCGACCCGATTCGCGATCTCACCGCTGTCCGAGACCGTGTCCGGTCTGCAGCAGCTGGGCGGTCGCGATCGCAACCCGATCAACCTGCGGTGGCTGCGCTGGGCCGACGACGAGCTGGCCAAGAGCCCGCTCAACCTCTCCCATACCTGGCCCCTCATCGTGAGCGCCCGGCTGAACTGGCCTGAGTTCCTCGTTCCCGCCCCGCATGGCCCGGGAGGCTCGATCGAGGACGACCTGGCGGCGTTGCGGCGGACAGCCGCTTCCCACGTGCGCTTGAGCCTCCGGCGCGTATTCGGCGAAGAGCTCCCTGCCCCCGTCACCGCGCTCGCCGAGCGACCGGCGGCAGGCCTGCGGGCGATCGCCGGGGAGCTGCGCGCGGCGCACGACCGGCTCATCGCGCCGTACTGGACACGAATCCGCGCCGTCCTCGAAGCGGACATCATCGATCGCGCCAAGCAGTTGGCCACAGGCGGTGCCGCGGAGTTGTTCGCGGGCCTGCACCCGGATCTGCGCTGGCGTGAGGGCCGGCTGATGCTGGGAGGAGAGCGCTGGCGAGCCGAACAGGTCGTGGACCTCGGCCCGGGTGGGCTGGTCCTCATGCCCGTGGTTCTCGGCTCGCCGCACGTGCTGATCAAGAAGAGGACGTCCACGCAGACCACGGTGCGCTATCCGGCCCGGGGTACCGGGACGTGGTGGACTGCGGGGACCAAGACGCCCGCGGCCGGCACCGTCCGGCTGCTCGGCCGGGCACGTGCCGAACTGCTCGAGGCGCTGCGTTCCCCCGCGACGACGACGGAGCTGGCGCGTGCGCTCGGCGTCACACCCAGCGCGGTGTCGCAGCACCTCGGCGTATTGCGCGAGTGCGGGCTGGTCGCGCGCGAGCGATCCGGGCGCAATGTCCTCTACATGACAACTGACCTGGGCGCATCCTTGATCGGGACAGGTGCCGAACGTGCGTAGCGTCGTCGGCTGCCGGAGTCCGCTCGGGAGGTGCTGAGCTCTGGTCCGACGTCAGGTCATCCAGCTGCGGGCCGGTGCTCGATGCCGATGGGCGCGGGGAGCAGCTTGCCGAACGGGACGGCGCGCAGAGCCCGGAGACGTTCGGTGGCGCGCGGGTGGCCGTGGTCGGCGGCGAGCCTGTAGTAGAACCTGGCGATGTCGCGCTTGGCCGGGCCCTCCTGTTCGTAGGCCAGTCCGTAGGTGAAGGACAGGTTCGCCGCGAACTCGATCGGGCGCGGATCGCCCGCGAAGGCCTCGGCGTCAGGGTGACGTTGCTGGATCGCGGCGTGGATCCAGTAGCGGGCCGCCGCGGACTCGCCAGTCAGCACGTGGATGATCGCCAGGCGGTAGGCGGACTCGGGATCACCGTCGCCCGCCAGGCGGACCAGGCGCGCGACGGTCCTGGTGGTGCGCCGCTCGGCCTCGTCGGCGGGTGTTCCGTAGAGATCGTACGACCCGGTGGCCTGGGGCGGGGGCTGTTCGTTCCTGGCGGCGCGCCAGCGGTCCTGCCACTGCTTCACGGTGCCGAGGGCGTCCGTGGGCAGGCCGGTCTGCTCGGCGTGGCGATGACACACCATCACGAAGGAGGCGACCAGCCCCCAGTCCGGCAGGCGTTCCCGCTTGCCGTTGAGGATGTCGCTCAGCGTGCTTCCAGGCAGTTCCTTGGGGATGCCCGGCGCGCGCGACAACCGTTGCATCTGGGAATAGCTCGGCTGGCCGGCCGATTCCCGTAGCTCTATGAGCGCAGCTATGAAGGCGGAATGTGATCCTGCCCGGAGAGTGTCAGTCATCGTCCTTGGTGGAGTCGAAAGGTCAACAAGTGTCGCCATATTTTCAGAAATAGTCTCGCAGTCCAGGACACTTCGAAGATTCCATCTCATCCGGTCGCTGTGGCCGCTCCAGATGATCGTTGGCCCATCAGCCCCAAGAGCAGTGCCGGGCATTGATTCGGGGTGCAGGCTGAGCTTTTGTCCGAATCGGTGAATCTGTTGCCGGATAACTCCGGATGATGCCGGACGATTTCGGAAGATCTCGGTGGTTTACGTTCTGGCGGTGCATTTTCGGTCTTGTTCGGCTCCGTCCGAGCACGTTTGGGCCGCTGGCAGACGACCTTCACGAAGACGCATGGTTGCCGCATTCATCGCTGCTCTTCGGGAGGCCATTGCCCTATGCCGTTACTCACGGCTCGCCCGTCAAGCATCGCGTACTGCGCCGACGCTCCCTGCCTGGCAGATGAGCAACTGCTGGTCACGCTCTTGACGACCTGGGTGCTCGCGACGGGGCGCACTCCGCCCGCCGTACGCCCTGACGGCCTCACCCCCGAAGAACTCATCGACTTCTGGGCCGACGACCGCATCTGAAGAAAGAGGACCGATGTTCACCACGCGTCAGCTGCTCACGCTCACTCTGACGATCATGATCGCCGCGATCACCTGCGCGCTCGTCCTGGCCACCGGCGCGGAATGGCCGGGCGCCCTGCTCAGCGGCGGCGGCGCGGGCGGGGCCACGCTGGTGACCCTTCCCAAACTGCTGAACAGGCGCGACTCATAGCTCGGTCACCCGATCGAGCGGTGCTGCTCAGTCGATCCACCCCGCACGCGGCCCTCACGCAGCCTCCGAGCACTGCAGCAACCAGGGCGGGAACGGACGGGTGCTGGAGGGTGGCGTGTCCCCGGACGAGCCCGATGAGGACGGCAGCACGGCACTCTACCGGGCCGCTGTGCAGGGCGACGCGGACCTCGTGCGGATGTTGCTGGCCGCCGGCGCCGATCCCGACCGGGAGAGCGGGGGCGACACCGAAGGGCTGCCTCTGTGCGCCGCCGCGTGCTGGGGGCACATCGAGGTCGTGGCGGCGCTGCTCGATGCCGGTGCGGATCCCGATCGGCGGGAGGACGAGGGGGTCGCCGATATGACGGCCCTGCACTGGGCGGCGTCGAACGAGCATCTGGCCGTGGTGAACGCGCTGCTCGAGCGCGGGGCCGGGCCCGATGCGCGCAACGCGGCCGGGCGTACCGCGCTGTCCCATGCCGCGGAGCAGGGAGCGACGCCGTGGTGAGGACGCTGCTCGACCATGGAGCGGATCCCGCGGCGGCGAGGAGGCGATGTGCGGGTGGTGGCCGAGGCGCGCGACACCGACGGCAGCCTCCGCTCGGAGTCGTGGCTGGGCACCGGCCACGCCGAGATCGTCCGCCTGCTGGAGGACGCGGCAGCCGGCGCCGCCAGCCGCCCCTAGCGGGGGCCGCCGCCGGCGGAGCGATGGGCTCCATGCCCCTCCGGCGACGACGGCCGAGCTACTTGTAGGTGAGGGTGGCCGTGGTGTAGAGGCAGTGGGCGCTGTCCGGGCCGCTGCCGATCTGGGTGGGTTCGCCGCTCGTGACGCCCTTGAACTTGGCGCAGACCACGACCTTCTTGCTGGGGTCGTTGACGATCGTGATCGAGGAGAACGTGGCGGTGTCGCCGTAGTTGGTGTTGATCCCGGCGATCACCTTGGCGGGCGTCGTGATCGTCACGTTGGAGATCACGACGTGCCGCGCGTACTGCTTGGAGCAGTTGCCGCAGGAGCGGTAGAGCTTGCCGACGTTCTCCGCCCGGAAGTTCTTGATGACCATCGTGCCGGGCCCGTTGTGCTGGAACGTCTTGTCGGAAGCGGCGCGGGCGCCGCCGCCGTCGATGGTCATGGTCTGGGTGGCCGAGGTGGCCTTGAAGGTGGCGGCGTCCTCGCCGACGTCCTCCCACCAGACGTTCTTGAGCGTGCACGTGCCCATGCAGTGGACGCCGTCGGCGGCCGGGGCGCCGATGATCACGTTCTGCAGGGTCGCGCCGTCGGCCAGCTTGAACATCGGGGGCTGGCCCTCGCTCTGGCTGCCGCTGCCGAGCGCGCCGGAGCCGTAGAAGCGCTTCATGCCGCCGTCGTGGACGCCCGTGACGGTGATGGTCGCGGTGACCGCTTCCTTGCCGGTCGGCGTCGGCCAGGCGCCAGAGGAAGGCGCTGTCGGGGTTGCCGTCTGGGTCGGCTTTGCCGTCGCGGTCGGCTTCGTCGTGGGACCCGCGCTCGGGGCCGGGATGGAGGCCGCAGGGCGCAGGGTCCAGCGCTTGCTGCTCACCGTGTCACAGGAGTTCTGCTGGATCAGCGCGCCGGCCGCCTTGGCGGACGACTTGACGTTCAGGCACTTGGCGCTGCCCGCGTTGACGAGCTGCCGCGTGCCGCCGGCCGCGGCCTTGAACGTCCAGGTCTGGAACGCCCCGGCGGCGCAGGACTGCTGCTGCACGGCCTTGCCCGCAGACGTGCTGCTGCCCTTGATCCCGGCGCACTTCCCGCTGTGGGCGATGCTCAGCCGGTAGCCGCCGCTCACGGACGTGAGCGTCCAGGCCTGGTTCGCCGCGCCCGCGCACGCCTGCTGGGTGAGCTGGACGCCGTCGGCCTTCGCGGGGACGCTCAGGCACAGGCCGCTACCCGCGTTGACGAGCTGGTACGCGCCCGGCGTCGCCGACGCCGCGGCGGGCGTGGCGGCGGCCAGCGCGGAAGCCGCCAGGAAGATGCCGCCGGCAAGGGCGGACACCTTCGTGGTTGTGGGGAGCAAACGGATTCCTTCCAGGGGGTTGGATTCGTCGGGTGCGCTGCGCGCCGACGATCAGGAGGAGGCGGGTCTGAAGGTGCTGTCGGCGCGGAAGGCGGAGGTGTCCTGGGCCTTGTCCAGCCACAGCTGGTGGTGGCGGTGGCGGATGAACCGGCCGGGATAGTTCAGCGACTCCAGACGCACCCTCCCGCTCGCCCCACCCGGCCGGGCGAGGAAGGTCGCGTCCCGCTCGAACAACTCGGTGCCGTTGTCGGTGTCGAACCGCAGCCGGTAGTCCTTGTGCCGCAGGTAGCGGCCGTCCTCGTCCATGAACGAGTAACCCTTGGCGTCGGCCAGCCCCGGCACGATCCGCAGCGGCGCCGCCTCGCCGAGCACGCCGAGGGCGCCTGAGGCGGCGATGCCCTCCGTCGGCAAGTTGATCGACTGGAGCACGCGGGTGGCCCCGGTCGGCAGCAGGCCGCCGGAGCCGCCGGAGGCGGCGACCGCGCGGGTGAACAGCAGGGTCCCGAAGCCGAGCTGGTCGAACCCGCCGCTGTTCGGCCCGTAGTTGCCGCCCCCGCCCTCGGCCCGCACCCGCTCGGCGTACGCCTTCGTGTTCGGCACCGCCAGCCCGCGCCGGTTGGCGTAGTGGTTGTAGAGCAGCTCCCACACGGGACGGTCCTGGCCGCGCCCCGCGCTCGAGATGACCGTCTGCTCCCGGGGGGCGCACTTCGTGCCGTGGCCCCACTTGTACGTGGTGAACGGCACGTCGTGCCCCAGGTTGTACTTGGCGACGTACTCGGCCGCCTTCATGATCCGGTTGTCGGCGTAGCCGTACAGGTCGATGCCCTGGTTCCAGGCCATCTCGGCGAACGTGCCGATCAGGCCCATGCCCATCATGGTGTGCCCCTGGTCGCGGCCGCTCTCCTGCCACTGCGCGAGCCCGCCCGGGTGGAGGAACGGGACGGCGTTCATGATGGCCCCGTTGCCCTTGCCGTTCTTGAAGTAGTCGACGGCCTGCTCGAACTTGGCCTGGTCCTCGCAGAAGAGCCCGATCGCCATGACCGCGGCCATGTTGCACAGGTCCCAGTTGGCCCAGTAGTTGGTGATGCAGGCGCCGTTGTGCTGGCGCAGGAAACGGTCGTTCACCGGATAGAAGACGGTCAGCAGCATCTTCTGGAACCGCTCGAGGTTGAAGCCCGGGTAGCCGCGCATGAGCTCGGCGGCGTTGGCGATCTGGTAGCCGTAGATGCCCGCCGCCAAGAACCGGTCGGCATTGCCGTTGATCGCCTTCAACGTGCCCGACCAGGCGTTCAGGATGTCACGGGCGGCGTCGCCGTGCGCCTTCTCCCCGGAGATCTTCCAGCGCAGCGCGTTCTGGTAGGCGGCGTGGACGTCGTTGTAGAACTGGACGTAGTTCTGTCCCGTCCCGCCGCGCACCACCGTCTCCAGCGGGCGTGCCTTCCACGTGCTCGCCGAACGCCCGTTGGCGATCAGCTTCTCCCACCCCGCCTTGTACGGCTGCGCCCCGGCCTGCACGGCGGCCGCGATCCGGTCGAAGTCGGCCTGGGTGTGCAGCAGCCCCGGGTGCTTGAACGCCGCCGAGGTCCGCGCCGCGGACGGCAGCGCCGGGAGCGCCGGGAGCACTGCCACACCCGCCGCCGCCTTGAGCAGGTTTCGCCGGCTGGTCTGGAGAACCATGTGAGTCCTTTCGCGAGACGATCTCTCGTCCGGAGGAGACTGGCCGTGGGCGACCGGATAACACTTTTCCGGATGTCCGTTCCGACCGCGGGCGCAGAATATCGCCGATTGGGCGTTTCCTCCTGGTACTCACTGGTTTACATAACTTGGCGACCCTCAAGCTCAGAGGGTGATCCACTCGGTGGATGTGGTCACCTCGTCGAGCACGTCCGGGATCGGCTCGACGCCGATGCCGGGGCCGGTGGGCACCTCTAGGTGCCCGTCTGCGAGCTCGAACGGTTCGGTGATGTCGGTGGCGTAGTAGCGGCGCGATGCCGAGGTGTCGCCGGGGAGGGTGAAGCCGGGGAGTGCGGCCAGTGCCACGTTGGCGGCCCGGCCGAGGCCGGTTTCGAGCATGCCGCCGCACCACACGGCGATTCCGTTGGCCCGGCACAGGT
>NZ_JBQQBQ010000102.1:0-21018 GCF_052245915.1 Nonomuraea sp. 10N515B | reverse complement strand
CCGGCGTTGCTCGCGATCCAGGCGGTGGTGCTGATCGCACTTCCACTCGCCTGGTGGGTGCACACGCACGCTTCTTCGCGCCGCGCGGGCGCTGGGACGGTGACGGGATGAGCGCCTTCTCGGCCCCGGCCAGGCCTGCGGTCGACGTCGCAGGGCTGCAGGGTGAGATCGAAGCGCGGTGTCCCCCATGACGTAACGGAGTTCCCGTCATAGGCGGTTATCTCGCCGATGCGGGTCCACACCGAGACCTCCTGCGGCCGGTAGCCGCCGCCTCCGACCACCCCGGTGCCGTCGGCCGTGCCGAGATCAGTGTTGATCAGCCAGGTGGCGCGGAATTCAAGCGCGTCGGACTTTCCGCCGTTCTTGAGCGCCTCGGCCCGGTTGGCGCAGCCAGCCTCTCCTTCGGCGGCTATGCCGTCGCCGCGCTGGCCGGCGCGAGGGGCGACCGGGGTTCGGACGCTCCCATACGCCGCTGACCTATTCGTCGCGCGTGCCTTCGCGGAGCCTTGTCAAGCTCACCAGGGTAGACCGGCGGCGATGACGCAGCGCCAGGGCCACGGCCAGGCCGAAGGTCACGAGGAGGGCCGCGACGGCGAAGGTCCGGTGAGTTCCGCGAGCCACCTCCGCCGACGCGGCCGCGGTGACGTCACTCGTGCCGGCGGCGACGGCGAAGACCGTCCCCATGACGGATGCGCCGGTGATGAGGCCGAGGTTCCGCGAGAGGTTCAGCATGCCGGACACCAGGCCACGCCGGTGCGCGGGGACGTCCTTCATGACAGCGGTGTTGTTGGCCGCCTGGAACAGCGCATAGCCGGCCGTGGTGGCGACCAGGGGTAGGACGTATCCGATGACTCCGGCGGCCGTGGGCATCACGGAGAGCATCACCGTGCCGCCGATGACGCCGCCGAGCCCGGCGATCACCATGGTGTCGGCGCCGTAGCGATCGGTGGCCCGGCCTGCCGGCACGCCCGTGAGGGCGGACACCGCAGGGCCGGCCGACATGACGAGCCCGACGAAGGCGGGGTCGAGGCCGAGTGCCCGGGCCAGGTGGAAGGGGCCCACGACGAGTGTGGTCATCATGACGGTCGAGACCAGTGCGCTTGTCGTCAGGCCCGCGGCGAGAACGGGATCGCGGAACATCGAAAGGGTGAGCAGCGGGGCCGAGACCCGGCTCTCGACGAGGACGAACAGGGCGAGTCCTGTCCCGGAGGCGATGAGCGAGCCGATGGCGAGCGGGCCGAACGAGGTCCCTCCGATTGTCATGGCCAGCGCATAGGCGCCCAGGGTGAGCGCCAGCAATGCCGTGCCTGCGATGTCAAGACGCCGGCCGGCCGAGCTTCTCGCCGGTGAGGAGCGGGGCAGCGCCCGCATCGTGAGGGCGAGCGTGACCAGCCCGAGCGGCACGCCGATGAGGAAGATCGCACGCCAGCCGAAGATCGTGATGAGGACTCCACCGAGTGAGGGCCCGAGCGCGGTGCCGATCGCCGACATCGTGCCGAGAAGCCCCATGACGCTGCCGGTGCGGTCCTTGGGCACAGTCTCGCCGACGAAGGCCATGGTCAGCGCCATCATGCAGGCGGCGCCGGCGCCTTGGAGAGCCCGGGCGGCGATGAGGAAGCGGAGGTCTGGGGCGAGAGCACACAGCAGCGTCGCGATCGTGAACACGGTGATGCCGCTGATCAGGAGACGACGCCGGCCGGCGAGGTCACCGAGCCGGCCGGCGCCGACGATCAGTGTCGTGATGGCCAGGAGATAGGCGATCACGACCCACTGGACCTCGTTGAAGGCGGCATCGAAAGCGACCGCCATGTCCGGCAGGCCGACGTTGGCGATGCTGATGCTCAGCGAGGGCAGGAGCATGGACAGCGACAGTGCGATCAGCGCCCAGGCCAGTGATGGACGCCGCACCCGCGATGTCTGCCCGGGCTCGGTGCCCGGAGGCGTTGCCGGTTTCAAGAGATGGCCTCTTCCTGGAGTCGAGGGGGTCGCAATGGACGGTAGGTCCCGTTTCGACCTGGCGGAAGACGCAAAGATAGAAAGTAACCTGTGTATGAAACGCCATGTGTGGAGTGATCTGTGAGATCGTGTGCGTATGGCACGCCCCGATCTGAACCTGCTGGTCACGCTGGACGTCCTGCTCGAGGAGGGCAGCGTGACGCGGGCGGGGGAACGGCTCGCGCTCAGTCCTTCTGCGATGAGTCGTGCGCTTGCGCGGTTGCGGCGGACCACCGGTGACCCGCTGCTCGTACGGGCCGGTCGGGGGCTGGTGCCCACACCGCGCGCCGTGGAGTTGCGCGAGCGGGTACGCCGCCTGGTCCTGGAGGCCGAAGAGGTGCTGCGGCCGGCCGAAACCCTCGACCTGGCGACACTGGAGCGGACCTTCGCGTTGCGCAGCAGCGACGGGTTCGTGGAGAGGTTCGGACCCGAGCTGGTGGCCAAGGTCGGCGGTGAGGCGCCTGGCGTGCGGCTGCGGTTCGTGCAGAAGACCAGGAAGGACGTCGGTCCGTTGCGGGATGGCGGTGTTGATTTGGAGACCGGTGTCGTCGAGCACGCCCTGCCCCCGGATGTGCTGAGCGAGCCGCTGTTCACCGACCGGTTCATCGGTGTGGTGCGGAGCGAGCACCCGTTGAGCACGGGGAAGGTCACGACGGCCCGGTATGCCGCCTCGCGACACGTGCACGTCTCGCGGCGCGGCCTGACGGAGGGGCTCGTGGACGAGGCTCTGCGCCCGACAGGCCGCCATCGGGAGGTCGTGACGGTCGTGGACGGCTTCGGCGCCGCCTTGGCGCTGGCGAAGGCCTCCGACCTGGTCGCCACGGTCCCGGAGCGCCACACCGTGAACCTGCGGCGCGGGATGCACTCCTTCGAGCTGCCCTTCCCCGCTCCCGAGGTGACGGTGTCGCTGCTGTGGCACGTCCGGCTCGACGCGGACCCGGCTCACCGGTGGCTGCGCGAGTGCGTGGCCGGTGCGTGCCGGCAGGCGCAGGGCGGCTGAAGGAGGCGTCCGCGACGTCGCCGCACACCTGACCATGCAGCAGCTCAGGTTCGGCGACGTGATCTCCATAATGGGTGGCGCGGCAGCCTCGACCGCACAACACAGCACGTCGCCCACCTGCGCGCCGCCGAGCTGACCACCGACCAGATCATCGCCAAGATCCGCGCCATGATCGGCTCCCGCCGGCACAACTTCGGCGTCACCTACCTGGAGACGCTCTGCGACATCCTCGTGCACAGCCAGGACATCGCCATCCCCCTCGGCCGCCGGCTCGACATGGCACCCGACGCCGCGGCGATCTCCGCCAGCCGGGTGCTGTCCATGCGCTGGCCGCCGCCGCAGCCCTCCGCGCGGAAGGTAGCCGGGTTCCGGCTCACCGCCACCGACACATCCTGGTCGGCAGGCGACGGCCAGGAGGTCCGGGGCCCGATGGCCGCGCTGCTCCTCGTGTGCTGCGGGCGCCTCGCCGCGCTGCCGCAGCTATCCGGCGACGGCGCCGCCGACCTCGCCGCCCGCCTCTCAGCACCCACCCCGACCAGGAGGACCTCATGACGTACGCGGTCACCATCGATGTACCGGCCCCGACCGAACTGTACGACGCCTTTCACGCGGCGCTGATCGAGCACACCGGCGGTCACGTCGACGGGCTCCTCGCCCACGTGGCCTGGCCCACCCCGACCGGCTTCAGGATCGTCCAGGTGTGGACCTCCAAGGAGGTGCGTGACCGGGCCGGTGAAGAGGTCATCGCGCAGGTCCGGTCGGCCCTCGCGGCCTCGGTACCGGACCGGTTCGGACCGATGCCCGAGGAGCGGGTCGAGGAGCTCGACGTGGTCGGCCTGGTCATCCCGTCCGCCGGCCTGGCCGTATAGGGCGCCCATCGCGCCACCTCAAGACACTGACAGACACCGACTCTTGCCGCATGGCGAACCGGAATGATCGTGTATGAGGTTGGTGGGAGGGACACTCGGTGCTATCACCGGCTTCTCGGGACGGGATGCACCGGTGCAAGCCAACCACCGATGAGGTTCCGACGCCGCCGAAGTCAGTACCGGCGACACATCGACTACGCGCGGAGGACGACATGGCGCTGGACCTCTTTGCCGGCATCCCCGTCACCGACTACGCCGCGGCGTTGCCGTGGTACGAACAGTTCTTCGGCGGGCAGCCCTCATTCCTGCCGAACGACATCGAGGCGGTATGGGAGGTGGCCGAGCACCGGTACATCTACATCGTCGAGGAGCCGGAACGGGCAGGAAACGCCCTGGTGCTGTCGTTCGTCGACGACCTGGACGACCGGGTCGCCGAGATCGCCCGGAGGGGCATCGAGCCCGCCAAGCGCGAGACGTACGACGGTGGCGTGACCAAGGTGACTTACCGGGACACGGAAGGCAATGAGATCAGTTTGGGTGGCGTCCCCGGGGTGACGCCACCTCGGACCTGATCAGGATCGCCAAGGATCAATGTCATCCGCCGGACACAGATGCCGTAGAGATGCCAAGAGCACGCGGCGGATGCCGCTGCCAGCCGGACGCTACAACGCCGGCGTCAAGGTGCTCAACACGGTCAGCCCCCCACAACCAGCGGCGGCTGGTGAAGCGGCCCAGCCCTGGACCAGATCAGCCACCTCCTCATTGCCCGGCACCGCCCTTGACCACCTCAGCACGGGCCTCAACGATGAGGCGGCCGCGTGAAACCGCAGGTGGAGGTGCCGAAGATTTGGGGCGTGCCCCGCCGGGGGCACCGATCGCGACCAGCAGAAATGAGCCCCTGACCAGTGGAAACCCGGGTCAGGGGCTTCGTCGTCTGTCCGGCTGAGTCCGGCCGTCACTGATCGTCCCCAATGCGTCCCCAAAACCGAGTAGCTCAGATGATGCTCCACTCGGGTCTACACGCAAGCCTCCGCCGCGAGAATGTGTCCCCGGCGGCGCGGCGGCGGCTGAGCAGCCGGAGGCAGCAGGATCCGCGACTGTGCTGCCCAGCCAGGTAAGGCGCTCAGGTTCCGGGACGCTGCTTGATCCCTGCCTCCAGCAGGCTGACCATTTCGGCGATCCGCTGCGCCCGTGTTTCGGGGCGGCGTTTGGTGGCATCGATCCAGCGGAGATAAGCCCGCCGGTAGAACTGCGCGAGCGAGTCAAAGAACGCGCCCGCCGCTGGGTTGGCCTCCAGCGCCGCAGCCACGTCCTCAGCAAGATCTGGTCGCTGCGGCCCCTCTGGTATGAGAACCACGGTCACCTGCTCGCCCGGCTCCAGCCCGCATCTCAGCCAGGCAGGGCCGAGCAGAAAGCCGCGTTGCCCGTTGTGCTCGATGATCACTGCGCGAATGCCCATCCCGTTGAGCGTGCCCGTCACATGATGCACCGGCTTGGGCGCCCAGACCGCGTCCGGATCGAACGGTACCGGGACGAACATGCGCCCTCGCCCACCCGGTTGGCTTTCGGCGGTGAAGTGCTGCTCCTGCACGCCCTGATACTGCCACGGCGGTCGTACCGAGCCCAGCCGGCACCACACCACCAGCGACCGGGCCAGATAGGGAGATGCCCATCGTGTGACCTGCAGGGCTGGGCCCGCGAGGGCTTACGCGGTGGTCAGGATGCGGCAGATTCCTTCAGGGCCGCAGTCGGCCGGATCGACTCCCTGTGCCCGCTGGCGCAGGTTCTGCAGCTCGGTACGCGTGGCGATCAGTTCGGCGATGCGTTGCTCGACCTGTTCGAGGTGGGTCTCGATCACCGTGGTGACGTGGTGGCAGGGCGGCTGACCGGCGTCGCGGATGGCCAGCACGCCGCGGATTTCGGCCAGGGTGAACCCGGCGGCTTGCGCGTCGCGGATGAAGGCGAGCCGCTCGCGTGCGGCGGGCGGATAGTCGCGGTAGCCGGCGGGCGTGCGGGGCGGCGGCGGCAGCAGCTCGGCCTGCTCGTAGAACCGGATGGTCTTGGTGCTGAGGCCGGCCGCGGCGGCGAGATCCCCGATGCGCATGTCTCCAGAGTACGGCCTTGACCTTCCATCGCACTGGAACCTTTACGTCGAGGCGACGGACGGTCCCAGCGACGGTGAGGAGGCATGGAGATGGAGCTGACGGTGGTGATGGTGCCCGGGTGTCCGAACGCGCCCACGTTGGAGGAACGGCTGGCACGCGTGCTCGCCGAGCTGGAGATCGGCGAGCACGTTGCGATCGTGCGGCATACGGTGGCCGATGCCGAGCAGGCGGCACGCTGGCAGATGCGTGGCTTGCCGACACTGCTGGTGGGCGGAATCGACCCGTTCGCCGATCCCGCGGTGCCCACCGGGCTGGCGTGCCAGCATCGCGGTCAGCCACCAGCAGTTGCGCGTGGAGCCAGCCGGACAGGACGCGGCGCGGCTGCTCTCCCTGCTCGGGCTGCTGGATCTGCCCAGGCACACGCCCACCACGGCCGCGCTGGCCGACTGGACCGAGCATCGCGCCGACCGACTGCTGTCGGTCATCGGCACAGAGCGCATGGACGTAGCCCGCTGACCCACGCCAGGCCGCATTTCAGACGGAAGGGTGTCAATCGCGAGACTTGAGGTCGAATACCGCCTTTCCTGCCACGCGCCGGCCGCGTAGCGCGTCGGCCGCCTCGGCGAAGCTTTCCCAGGAGTCGCGCCAGCCGATCTCGGGCACCAGGACGCCTTCAGCCGCGAGCCGTACCAGCTCGGCCAGGTCGGCGGCGGCTCCGAACTCGTTGACGTAGGAAGCGAGCGTCCTGGTCGGGCCGACAGTGGCATACGGCGAGAAGACAGCAGGCTCTCCCGAGGTCCACCCGACGGACTGGAGGGTCCCGCCGGGAGCAAGGAGTCCCCAGGCCGCGACCAGATGGGGTCCGCCGACCGTCTCCACGACGATGTCGACGGGCTCTTTGACGTCGTCCAGGCCCACGACCACCTCATCCGCGCCCGCCTTGGCAAGGCCATCCCCTCGCGCGGGGGAGCCGACCGAAGCGATGACGTACGCCCCGGCGTGGGAGGCGAGACGCACGGCGTACCGTCCCACACCGCCCGAGGCGCCGGTCACCAGCACACGCTTGCCGGGTCCGGCCGCGGCGGCCCGCAGCGAGCGGAGCGCGGCCAGGCCCGCCGTCGGCAGTGCGGCCGCCTCGGCCAGCCCAACACCGTCCGGGACTTGGGCCACCGCCGACACATCGACGGCCACCCGCTCCGCGAACGCCCCCTGCGCGAAGAGCACGACACGGGTTCCGACGGCAGGGCCGGAGCCGTCCGTCGCCGCCTGCAGGACGGACCCGGCCGCGTCGAGGCCCAGCGCTGCGCCGACCGGAACGCGTCCAGAGGTTGCGTCATTGATGTCGGCGTAGTTGAGCGAGGCGTACTGCACGTCGATGAGCACCTGTCCGGGACCGGCGACGGGGTCGGCGATCTCCCCGAAGCCGATGCCTGCGGGGGCGGACGGGTCAACGATGAGGGCACGCGTGAACATCGAGATCTCCTCTGGTGGAAGCCGCTACAACAAGAAGGACATTAGCAGATAGTTCTGAAATAGATTATCTACTAATCGTCTACGGCCGGGCAGCCTTCCGCCACTCCTGTGAGCTGGGCATCTCGGCAAGCGCGGTGTCACAGATCGAGCGCGTGCCGATGCGGCCCTCGGTGAGCCGGCTGATCGCGTACCTGAAGGCCATCGGGGTGCCGCCGGCGGCCGTCTTCGACACACAGGAGGGGCCCCGTGCCGACGCCTCCGTGCCCGGCTTCGCGATCGGGAGGGCCTGGGAGGTCGCGCCGATACAGCTCAGCGGAGGAGTGACCTGCCGACGGCTGTCACCGGTGCCAGCGCCGGACGTGGAGTTCTTCGAGTCCACCTACCCGCCGAACGCCGTCTCCACGGCTCACGGACAGTTCCTCAAGCACGAGGGGTACGAGGTGGGCACCGTCACGGCGGGGAGCTGACCATCGAGTTCGAGTCGGAGCTCGTCACGTTGTCCAAGGGTGACTCGATCACCTTTCCGTGCAGTCGGCAGCACATCATCGGCAATCACCCCGTCACCGCCATCGCCACCTGGCTGATCGTGCGTCGCTGACCAGGCTGCCCTGCTTACGCCCGGGCCTCACCCGCCCGGCAGCCCGCCCCCCCGGCAGCTGTGTCGCTCGGCGCGTCCCAACACGGGTTTGTGCGGATTCCGTTCCACCCAACCGCGGGTGCGGCGCTGTGCCCTCGCCGAAGACCTGGATCATGATTCCTGCTCTTTCCTCGCGCGCAGGCACGGCTCGGGCGCCAGTCGAACGCCTGACCGTCGCCGACCGTAGCGTGGAAGCGGTGGTGTCCGCGCTATACCCCTTGCCATGCGCGGAACAGCCTGATGCTCTCGGCGAGCTGCGAGTGCATCGGCGACGGCAGCGAGTCCAGAGAGAACCAGCCCAGCTCGTCGAACTTGTGAGGCTCGCCGATAGCGGCTTCGGTGGGATCGACCCCGACCGCGAAGATCACCGCGACCCAGTGAGAGGGCGGCTCCTCTCGCAGGACGTTGCGAACGCCGATGGTCTCGATCGTCAGCGGACGGGTCATGTATTCCTCGCCGACCTCCCGGGCGACAGCCGTCTCGAACGACTCCCCGTACTCCAGCGCTCCGGCACCACAGTCCCAGGCTCCGGGCTCGTCACGCGCACCGGCGCCACGCCGGGCCAGCAGCACCCGGCCGTCTCCGTCGTGGCAGATGAACACGCACGAGACACTGGGCGTCCTGCGCATCTGATCGGCGCCCGGCTGGGACGGTCCGGCGAGAACGTTTGCAGTCGGATCGTTGCTCAACAGCAGGTTCCTTTCGCTTTCAGAAGTGATGCAGTAGCTCGGAGAACGTCCGCAGCCGCAGCACTCCTTCATCGTCGTCATCGAGCTCACTGTGCTCCAGCACCCAGGTGTTGTCGTTCGGGATGAAGACAGCGTTCATGCCCGCCTGCCGGGCGGGAAGGATGTCCGACTTCGGCGAGTTGCCGATCATCCAGGTCGCAGCCGGCGCCAGGTCGAGGTCGCGAGTGAGCCGCCGGTAGGTGTCGACGTCCTTCTCGGCCACGATATGGATGCCGCGAAAGTGGTGCACGAGCCCCGAGAGATCCAGTTTGCGCTGCTGCTCCTCGGTATCGCCCTTGGTGAGCAGGAGCAACTCATGCCGGCCGCCGAGAACTGTGAGTGTCTCGGCGACATCCGGGACCAGCTCCACGCGTCCTTCCAGGACGGCCGCGGCCAACCCGTCGACATGGCGCAGTTCCGCAGCGTTCGCCGGCCGCTCGCGGAGTCGCTTCAGGCACTCCTTCAGGCTGTGCACGAACATCTTGCCGCCGTATCCGTGGGCGACCGCGTTCGCCGCCTGGATGCTGTTGAGGATGGCGCGGATCTCGGCCCCGTCGAGGGTCGGGTGGTCCAGCCAGAGCAGGAAGTCGTCCACGGCGCGTTCGAAGAGGACGTTGTTCTCCCACAGCGTGTCATCGGCGTCGAAGATCAGTACCTGTCCCGTGAGAGAGCCGCCGTGCGGCTCAGCCGGGCCTGGTGCCGTCACGTCCATATGTCTGCGACGAGGGCGGTCCGCGGGTTCCCGGCCAGGGCGTCCTTGTCGCGCAACGCCTGCAGCTCACTGCGCGACAACGCCATGGTGAACACACCCGGGTCGGTCCCGGCCTGGCTCAGCCGCGTGCCGTCCGGGTGCCAGGTGCCGCTGCCGCCGCACGATTCCCACCCCGGTCCCCGGCCGGCGAGGTTCGCGACGACCGCGTACATGCGGTGGTCCATGGCCCGGGCCGCGGAGTGGACGTCAATGCGCCGCACCTCCTCCTGCGTGTACAGGGCGGACACAGCGTATACCTCGGCGCCCAGGCCGGCCGCTTCCGCTGCGTGCCCCGGTACTGCGGCGTCGTAGCAGATGGCGAGGGCGACGCGCCAGCCGTCGATGTCCAGGATCTGGATTTTGTCGCCGGGCTGGAACAGGTCGCGCTCCACACCGTGCAGGTTCTGCTTGCCGTAAACCTGGATCTCGCCGTTGGGGCGGATCGCCAGCGAGGCGATCCAGGCCGTGTTGTCCGGCCCGCGGTACGCGGCGCCGACCACAGCGGTCACGCCGCACTCCGCGCTGGCTTGGCGGACGACGTCGAGCCGCGGGTCGTCCTCGGTCACCCAAGCCGACGGGTCGGTGAAGAGCGCCAGGTCGTAGCTGACAAGTGACAGCTGGGGGAACACGAGCAGTTTCGCACCGGCATCCGCGGTTTCGATCATCAGAGCCGCCGCTGAACGGGCATTAGCTCGCACATCCCCTGGTTCGGGGGAAATCTGGGCGACCGTCACGATCAATGTTTCTGAGGGCACTGCGGCATGGTATCGACTGGCGTTCGGAATCTTCCGACAGGTGATCAGCTAGATCCACCGTAGGAGATGCCCTGGGCGCGGGTAAGCATGCGAGGGGATTACTTGGTGCGAGCGTTGATTTTGACCGGACCTCCAGCGGTGGGCAAGAGCACGATCGGTCGCCTCGTTGTCCAGGAACGACCATGTGCTGCCTTCATCGACATCGACGATGTTCGCCATCTGGTCGTTAGCGGCCACGCCGCACAACGCCGCACCCTGGAACGGGCTGGAGGGTCTTCGCCAGCAACGACTGGGAGTGCTTAACGGCTGTGCGTGGCCCGGAACTTCTTGGACGGCGACATCGACGCGGTCATCGTGGATGTGCTGACGGACAGCACTGCCGAGCTCTATCGCTCCTCGTGCTTTGACGCGCTCGTAGAACTCGTTCTTCAGGTCGGGATGCCGCTGGGTCAGGGCGTTGCGGGGGACGTCGGTTTCCCGGGCGAGCGTGACCTTGTCCCGGTTCCCGGGCTACTACGACGTGATGGTCGGCGGTGCCGTGGGCGTGGGCGAGTCGTATGAGGAGGCGGCGGTCCGCGAGCTGGCTGAAGAGCTGGGGGTTCGTGTGCCGGTGCGCTTCCTGTTCAAGTTCCTGTGCCGGGAAGGGACTAGCCCCATCTGACTTGGAGTGCATGAGGCGGTCGTGCCGGAGGCCTTGGTCCCCGACCCGGGTGAGATCGACTGGCAGCCCTGGCTGACAGCGAGCGATCGCACACGCGTCCAAGTCCTCCCCCAACACGAAGGAGGCCCGGGGCCTGTTCAGGGTTCGGGTCATGAGGGTGCGGATTCTGCGCGGTGCCCTCCGGTCCTGGTAGGCGCCGGTTCAACGAAGTGATGTGGCGGTTCTGCATGGGCAGCCCGTGGCGGGACCTGCCCGAGAAGGCATTCGTGGACGACCATGCGGTGGATGGGCACGCACGCTGCACTGACCCGCGCGGTCCAAGCACCGATCAGCTGAACTCTTTGCCGAAGTCGAACGTGCGCCACCGCTCCGGCCGGATCCGGATGGTGACCCAATCCGGCAGACCGTCCTCGATCGACTCGAAGAACCGCTTCCCATCAGAAGGGCCGAGATACCGGATCGCCCATCGACGGTACTCCGTCGGGTCGGCCGGCTCGTAGGCGACGACCGGGCCGTCGACGGAGACGAACTTGTACGGCATCTCCTCCTGCTGGACGGCGAAACCTACGTAACCGGCTTCCTGGATCAGGCCCAGCTTGCGGTTGCCGGACGGCGTGCTGATTCTGATCTCGCCGCCGGGCGCGTAGGCGTACCAGATCGGGATCAGCAGCGAGGCGCGACCCTCAGGGACGCTGAGCACGCCGATGTGGGTGCCGGCCAGGAACGTCTCGCGTTCCTCGATCGTCATGCGAGTGGACATGTCGTCATCCTCGCGCCAGGCGGACGAGCATCTTGCCGGTGTTGGCGCCATGCAGCACGCCGAGGAAGGCGTCCGGAGCCTGCTCGAGGCCCTCGACCACCGTCTCTTCCGTGCGCAGGCCGCCGTCGGTCAGCCAGGCTGCGGCCTGGGCGATGTACTCGGGGAAGCGGTGAAGATGGTCGGTCACCAGCACACCGCGCAGGGTCAGCCGCTTGGTGACCACGTCGTAGATGTTGCTCGGGCCGGGGACGGGGGCGGTCGCGTTGTATTGGCTGATCATGCCCACGAGGGCGGCCTTACCGTGCACCTTCAGCGCGCCGATGGCGGCCTGCAGGTGGTCGCCGCCAACGTTGTCGACGTAGATGTCGACGCCCTCGGGCGCGAGTTCGGCGAGCCGTTGGGGCAGCGAACCGGTTCGGTAGTCGATGGCGGCGTCGAAGCCGAAGTCCTCGACAACCTTCTTGACCTTCTCGGGTCCCCCGGCTGAGCCGATCACCTTGGCGGCGCCCAGCTTGCGGGCGAGCTGCCCGGCCACGCCGCCGACGGCGCCTGCGGCGCCGGAGACGAAGACCACGTCGCCCTTCTTGACCGGTGCGATCTCGGTGACGGCGAGGTACGCGGTCAGGCCGGTCGGCCCGAGTGCGCCCAGATAGTCCTGCGGGCGGGCGAGGCCGGTGTCCACGACGGCCGCTGCGGTGGCATCCAGCACGGCGTACTCGCGCCAGCCCAGGAAATGGGACACCGTCGCGCCGACCGGGATCTCCTCGGCGTGGGAGGCGATCACTTCGCCGACCGCGCCGCCCTCCAGCGCGACGCCGAGCTGGAACGGCGGGATGTACGACTCGGCATCGTTCATTCGGCCCCTCATGTACGGGTCGACCGACATCCACGTGTTACGGACCAGGATCTGACCCTCGCCCGGCTCCGGCAGCTCGACCTCGACCAGCTCGAAGTTGTCCGGTCCCGGCTCACCGACCGGGCGGGAGGCAAGCCGGATCTCGCGATTGACTCTCATCGTTCATTCATCCTTTGAAAGATCGGTTGATGGCTTCATCCTGATCCGGGCCCCTTCGGGTTTTCTGCGGGCCGTCTTTGGGCCCGTCCGAACTCGTCTAACCTGGCGGTTGTGCGTTTCGGGGTGCTCGGTCCGCTGGCCGTCTGGACGGCTGGCGGCAGGCCCGTACGCATCCCCGAGGCGAAGGTGCGGGCGCTGCTGGCCGATCTACTCGTGTACGAGGGGCGTCCTGTGTCGTCCGATCGGCTGATCGACGACTTGTGGGGCGAGCGGCTGCCGCGCAATCCCACCGGCACCCTGCACTCCAGGGTGTCCCAGCTGCGCCGGGTCCTGGAGAGCGCCGAGCCGGGCGGTCGCGACCTGGTGGTGTCGCAGCCTCCGGGCTACCTGCTGCGGCTGGAGCCCGAGGCCGTGGATACCGGCCGGTTCGCGTCGCTGGTCACCCGGGCCAAGGCGGCGGTCGACGTACGGGAGCGGGCGAAGCTGCTGGCCGACGCGCTGGCGTTGTGGCGGGGACCGGCGTACGCCGACTTCGTAGACGAGGACTTCGCCAGGCCGGTGGCGGCCCGGCTGGAAGAAGAGCGCCTGGCCGCGCTGGAGGAGCACGCGGAGGCGCGTCTGGCGCTCGGCGAGCACGGCTGGCTGGCCGGCGAGCTGGGCGATCTGGTGACCCGGCATCCGCTGCGCGAGCGCCTACGCTCCCTGCACATGCGTGTCCTCTCCCGGGCTGGACGGCAGAGCGAGGCACTGGCGAGCTACGCCGACCTGCGCGAGCGGCTGGCCGACGAACTCGGCCTGGACCCCGGCCCGGAGCTGGTGGCCCTGCACGAGGCGATACTCAGGCGGGATCCAGCGCTGGAGGGGACCGCCGTCGCGGTGCGGCAGCGTACCAATCTGCCCGCAGCCCTGGCCGAACTCATCGGCCGGGAGCAAGCGGTGAGCCACCTACGCACGCTACTGGAGTCGGGACGGCTGATCACGCTCACCGGCGCGGCCGGGGTGGGCAAGACCCAGCTCGCGCTCAAGGTCGCCCGCGAACTGGAGGGCGGCATCCCCGATGGCGCGTGGCTGGTGGAGCTGGCCGGCCTCGATCGGGCCTCCGGCGACTCCCCGGCGTCGGTGGCCGGAGTCGCCGCTTCGGCCCTCGGCGTCCGTGACGACGCTCTCAGGATCCGTGACCAGGCAGAGGCCGCCGGTGACATGCTGGGCCGGCTGGCCGACGCGCTCCGTACGAGGAGCCTCCTGCTCGTGCTGGACAACTGCGAGCATGTGATCGAGTCCGTCGCCGTGGTGGCCGAGGTGCTGCTGCGGACGGCGCCCGGCCTGCGCATCCTCGCCACCAGCCAGGAGTCCCTGGGTCTCCCCGGCGAACGGCTGTGGGCCGTGCCCCCGCTGGACTTGCCGGACCCCGCCGCAGAGCCCGAGGAACTACGCCGCTTCGCCGCCGTGGAGCTGTTCGTGACCCGGGCCGCCGCCGCTGCACCGGGCTTCGGGCTCGACCCCGGCAATGCCGCGGCCGTGGCCGCGATCTGCCGGCGCCTGGACGGGATCCCGCTCGCGTTGGAGCTGGCCGCCGCTCGCGTGCGCGCGCTTGGGGTGCACGGGCTGGCCGCCCGGCTCGACGACCGGTTCGGTGTGCTGGTGGCGGGCAGGCGCGGCGCCCCAGCCAGGCAGCGTACGCTCCGCGCGATGATCGACTGGAGCTGGGAGCTGCTGTCCGAGCCCGAACGCGTGGCCCTGCGCAGGCTCGGCGTTCACGCCGACGGGTGCACGCTGACCGCGGCAGAGGAGGTCGGCTCGCTGGACGGGGCGGACGGGATAGACGTGCTGGCGCGACTGGTGGATCGGTCGCTCGTCGTCATGGCGGACGGTCCGGTCGGCCCCCGCTACCATCTCCTGGAGTCGGTCCGGGAATACTGCCTCGACCGCCTGCGGGAGGCCGGCGAATACGACGAGATCCACCGCCGCCACCTGCGCCACTACACCGGGCTGGCCGAACGCGCCGCGCTGCACCTCCGCGGCCCCGACCAGCGGCCCTGGCTGGAACGTCTCGATCGCGAATGGGCCAACCTGCGCGCCGCCCTCGACACGACCGTACGGCTGGCCGACGGCGACGCCGCAGCCCGCCTCGTCAACGCGCTCGGTTGGTACTGGCTCCTGCGCGGACGCCTGGCCGAGGCCCGGCGCGCGCTCGACCTGGCGCTGAACGTATGCGACGACGCCCGCGTGGTCGCCTGGCGGACCGGCGTGCGCCTCCTGATGAGCGACGGCACCGATGCGGATGCCCGCGCGTCGACCAGCTCTTACGAGAACATCGCCGACATGGGCGCGCGGGCGCGGGCTCAGTGGTTCCTGAGCTACGCGCACCGCGGCTTCACCGACCTGACCGTCACCTCAGCCCTGCTTGAGCAGGCCCTTGCCAGCTTCGGCGAGCTGGACGACCGCTGGGGGGTGGCCGCCGCGCTGAGTGTGCGGGCCACGATCGCCCGGGCCCGGGGCGACCTCGCCGCCGCCCACCGCGACGCTCTGAACAGCGACGAGCTCTTCAAGGAACTCGGCGACCGGTGGGGCCGGGTGAAGGCCACCAACACTCTCGCCGAACTCGCCGAGATCGCGGGCGACTATCGCGAGGCGGCCCGGCTGCACCGCGAGGGCCTGCGCATAGCCGAGGAGCTCGCCCTCTGGGGCGAGGCGTCGTTCCGGCTGTCCGGGCTCGGCAGGATCGCCCTTCTGACGGGTGACCTCGCGGCCGCCGACGCGTACCACGAGCAGGCGATGCGCCTGGCCGCCGAGCAGTCCAACAAGGTCGCCCAGCACTTCGCCGAGATGGGGCTGGCCCTGAGTGCTCGCCGCCAGGGCAAACCGGAGCTGGTCGAATCCCACCTGGCCAAATGGGTGGACTGGCTACGCGGCGTGTCAGGGGAGCCCGGCCTGGCCCTGGCCCTGGCCGAGTTGGGATTCGCCGCCGAACAGCGCGGCGACGCCGAAGCCGCGGTGAGTCTGCACCTGGACGGCCTCGCCTCCGCCCGCAAGATCGGCGACCCCCGGGCCGTGGCCCTGGCCTTCGAGGGACTGGCGGGGGCACTCACCGCTGTGAACGCACCACGCGCCGCACGCCTGCTGGGCGTCGCCGCGGCGCTGCGCGAGTCGGTCGGCGCGCCGCTGCCACCGGCCGAACGAGGGGACGTAGACCGCATTACCGCGGCCCTGCGCGAGGCTCTTGGGGATGCGTCGTTCACGGCCGAGTTCGAGCACGGCACGCGACTGAGTCCCGACCACGTGATCCATACGTTCGAGCCCGGCGAGAACTCCCCTCGCGTGCCGCCGTCCACCTCGTCTGGTCCTTGATTGTCATACGCCCAAACCGTCCAGGGATCAATCCTGTGATTGCGCTTCGATGCCCGTGCGACTCTTCAATGGGGGTTGAGGCGAGGAGTTCGTGGAGTTGGGCGACGCCGGTGAGGGTGAGGTGGGAGCTGGGGGTCGTCGCCGACCACGGCGCCGGAGGGGTCGGTCGCCAGTCGGCCGGCGGCGCATCGCAGGGTGTCGAGAGAGGGTTTGCCGACGGCGTGCTCCGGAACCCCGGTGATGCTGGTGATCATTGCGGCTCAGCCCTTCGCCGCCGAGGAGCACCACGCGCTGGTGGCCTTGCCTGAGGAAGTGGTCGACCGCGCTGGTCGCCGGGGTCAGCACGGCGCTGTCGGGCAGGTCGGCGCAGGGCCCGGGCGTACTCTTCCGTGTCCTCACCAGTGCTCTCATCGGCCAGAGCCAGCCCGTGACGGCTGAGACTCGCGACGTTCCGCGGCACGCAGCGGTTCAGCGGCGGCAGGTGTCACTAGGCGAGCCGGACCGGGCGCAGGCGCGGCACGCGCAGTCGGCGGACGCGCGGGCGGCCCAGGGTGATGAACGCCTCGGCCTGCAGCGCGGACACGCTGATGCGGGGCAGGTCGCGAGCGTTCGGATAGACCACGAAGCGGGGCTCCCAGATCGGCCGGAACTTGGCGTTGAACCGGTAGAGCGACTCGATCTGGAACCACTGCGACAGGAAGATGAGCACCGCCCGCCAGGCGCGCAGCACCGGTCCCGCGCCGAGGCGCTCGCCGCGGGCCAGCACCGACCGGAACATGGCGAAGTTCAGCGACACCTGGCTGATACTCAGGGAGGGTGCGGCCTGCAGGGTCTTGACGATCAGGAGCTCGTTGAGCCCCGGCTCAGCGCTGCGGTCACGCCGCATGAGGTCGAGGGAGATGCCGTTCGGCCCCCACGGCACGAAGTGCAGCACGGCCCGCAGCTCCCCGTCCTTGTGCGCGGTGGCCACCAGGCAGTCGGCGTCGGCCGGGTCGCCGAAGCGGCCCAGCGCCATGGAGTAGCCGCGCTCGGTCTGGGTGCCGCGCCAGGCGTCGGCCGCCTGCTTGATGCGTTCCTTCTCCTGGTCGGACAGGTCGGCCACGCGGTGAACACGGCAGGTGTAGCCGGCGCGTTCGGTCCTGTTGACCATCTGGCGGACGTTGCGCATGGCCCGGCCCTCCAGCGTGAAGCCGGCCACCTCGACCACGGCCTCGTCGCCGATCTCCAGCGCCGACATCCCGGTATCGCGGGTCCACACTTCGCCGGCCGTCTCGCCGCAGCCGATGACGGCGGGCACCCAGGCGTGCCGCCTGGCCTCGCGCAGGAAAGCCTTGATCGCCGCGGGCCAGGCTTCCGGGTCGCCGATGGGGTCGCCGCTGGCCAGCATCACCCCGGACACGACGCGGTAGGCGACGGCGGCCTTGCCGGAGGGCGAGAAGATCACGCTCTTGTCGCGCCGCAGCGCGAAATAGCCGAGCGAGTCGCGCTCGCCCGACTGGCGGAGCAGATCGCGCAGGCGCCGCTCGTCCTCCTCGGTGAGCTGGGCGACCGGCCGGGTCGGCCGCATGGCCAGGTAGAGCGTGGTCACGGCGGTGAGCGTGCCCAACGCGAGCAGCGAGAAGTAGACCAGGTCGGAGACCCGCGCGTCGGTGAACGTGACCGGGCCCTCGATCCCGGCCAGGCCCAGCAGCACGTGTTCGAGGCGGTCGAGCACGCTGGGATGACCGGCGAGGGCCTTCGGCCGGGCGCTGACGATCACGAAGCCGAGCCCGACGTCGATGGCACCGAGCACGAGCAGGTTGCCCAGGGCACGCCAGCGCGAGCGCGGGTCGGGCAGCGCCGCGAACTCGCGCCTGCCGGCCACGAGCACGGCCGTGAGAGCCAGGCTGATCAGGGCCGAGGCGGGTCGCATGTGCACGAAGCCCATGATCACGCTCACCGGCAGCAGCACCATAACCGCGCGCCACGCGCGTACCTTGCGCCGGCGCAGCGCGTGCGCGATCATCACCAGCATGATGCCGACGACCAGAGAGGTCGTCCGGGTCACGGTCGTGACGATGCCAGGCAGGACCGCGGACCATTCACCCATCCGGCTGTGCCCGAAATGAGGGGACACGGCCTTGGCGATGTCGAGCAGGCCGACGGTCAACGACGCGTACCCCGCGGCGACGGGGATCCAGGAACGCCTCATGTCCCCGTAGTCAAGTCCACCCGGGTTAATCTCCTTGTTAACTTGCAGCTTATGGGCCGCCCGATATGCCCATACCATGGAACTCACCTCGCGCGGGTTGATGCTCGCCGTGGCGGCGTTGGCCGTGGCGGCACTGGCGGCGACGGTGTGGCTGTGGCCGCGGCTGAGTGCCAGGAGTGTCGGGGCGGTGCTCGGCCGGGTGGGCGTGCTCGGCCTGTGCCAGGTGCTGACCCTGGCGGCGATCGGGCTGGTCGTCAACACCTACTTTGGCTTCTACGGCTCGTGGGCCGACCTGTTGGGCACCGAGCCGGCGACGGTGCCGATCACTGTTGCGACGTCGGGCCTGCAGGTGCTGAGCAGCCGCGCGGTGCCGGGCGGGCGGATCGAGCAGGTGATCATGCCGGGGCCGGCCACACGGCTGAGCGAGGAGGCGTACGTCTTCCTGCCCTCGGCGTATTTCAAGGACCCCCAGCGGCGCTTTCCCGCGATCCTGGCGCTCACCGGGTATCCGGGTGATCCCCGCAACCTCATGACCCGGCTCGACCTGCCGGGCCGGATGGCGCACGCCATCAGCCTTCGCCAGGTCAAGCCGGCGATCCTGGTCATGATGCGGCCCAGCGTGGTGCTGCCGCGTGACACCGAGTGCGTGGACGTGCCCGGCGGGCCGCAGGTGCAGACGTACTTCGCCAGGGACGTGAAGGCCGACATGATCGCCCACTACCGGGTGGCCGCAGGGCGGGACTCGTGGGGCATCCTGGGCGGTTCGACCGGCGGATACTGCGCGCTCAAGCTCGCGATGAGCCATCCTGACGAGTTCTCCGCGGCCGTCTCGCTCTCGGGGTACTTCAAGACGATCATCGACGGCACCACGGGGGACCTGTTCCACGGCGACAAGGCGCTCGAGCAGCGCAACGATCTCATGTGGCGGCTGGCGCACCTGCCTGCGCCGCCCGTGAGTGTGCTCGTCACCAGCAGCAAGAAGGGCGAGCGCGAATATCCGGAGACGGTGCGGTTCCTCGCCGCGGTGCGGCCACCGATGCAGGCGTCGTCGCTGATCCTGCCCAGCGGCGGCCATAACTTCAACACGTGGAACAGGGAGCTCCCCCAGGCCTTGCCCTGGCTGGCCCAGCAGCTCACCGTCTGAGGAGCCGCAGGGCCTTCTCCTTCCACCGCTAGTGAGATCAAGGTCGCCCCCAGCACGCTTCGCCGTGCCGAGGCGCCAGCTCGCACATGTGCCGATGGGACACGACAGCGGCGATGCCCGCCACCAGTACCACCGACAACGTGGTCGTCCACCGAATCCACGGGCCAGCGGAGGTATACGAGAAGAACCGTGTCTTCATCGCCCCGCGCCGGGGGCTGAGCATCAGGGAGCGTAGGTAGGGGCTGCTGAGCGGGCATCATGTGATCTCCGTGGGATGGCGACGGACATGTACCTTCTGCACACGTGGAGCCAGGGACAACGTGGGCCTCCACGAGTTGTTTCTGGGACCTGTAGGTGAGCCGCAGCCCCGTCTGGGCGTAGAGCTCGGCCTTGTCGAGCGGGTCAGCCTCCCGGATGACCCAGGCGGCGGGGCGCCGATGTGCCTGCGGCGCCGGGCGAGGAGGCTCTCGGAGTGTTGTCCAGTTCCAGGTGGTCGTTCATTCGGGTTCGAAGCGCCGGTACAGCAGATGGCTCAAGAACAAAGCCGAAAGGCGCTGCGGCATGGCGTCACGGAGTTGAGCCACTGTTGGTGGCCGCGGCGCCCTGCGCACTACTACAGAAGCCCTACCGGGCCAGATGTGTGGAGGTGGCTCGCCATCGGGCAGGGCATGCTCCAGTCGTTGAACCAGTCGGCCAAGTACTGCTGCATCCGCACCAACTCGGCATGCTGATCGTCGCGTACCTTGGCCGCGAAGGCGGCGACGTCGCCGTGTTGGATGCGCCCGTGCATGAGCAGTTGCTGGGACATCATCACGGCCATCATGTGGTGAGGGATCATGTCCCGCAGGAACGCCTTATCCAGTGCATCATCTGACAGTTTGGACAGATCCCGCATCATCGGCCGGTAGTCGGCAGCGTGCGAATGCCCGGGATACCAGGCGGCCAGCCATTTCTTCATCGTGGCGATTTCGGCGCTTTGCGTGGTGACGATCGAGGAGCCCAGGCTGCGCATTTCGGTGCGGCTCGATCGCTGAAGCTGGCGGGCTGCCTGTACCGCCTCCTGGTGGTGCGCCACCATGTGGGCCAGGTAGCCGGCTTCATCGCTCATGATCGGGGCACGCATCGGGTGATGTGACCCCACTGTGTCCCGCCCGGACGGGGACGCGGCCGGCTGCCGCGCCAAAGTGTGCTGTGACGGGCTGTCGCCGACGGCGATGCCGGTAACCGCTGTAGCCGCCAGCACCGACCCGGCAGCAATTCCCGCGAGCGCCGAACGTTTCATCTCGGCCTCCAGGTCTTCCGAGGCATCACCTACCCCAGGCTGCGCAATTCACCGGGCGTGGCAGCAGCGTCCGTCGTGACGGCAATGGGCTGAGTCGGCGAGCCGCGCATCTGCCGGCGCGCCGCCTGCTCGCCGTCGCTCACGACGCGGCGCGCGATCGAGGCGGCCTGCTCGATACCGGTCTCGGCCAGCGCCTGGGCCAGCCGCCGCTCCAGTATCGGCGCGTTCGGGCAGTCGGGGACCGACACCACCACCAGCTCCATGGCCTGGCCTCCTGGTCGTGCTGCTGCGGCTGCTCCCGCAG
>NZ_JBQQBQ010000101.1:0-21921 GCF_052245915.1 Nonomuraea sp. 10N515B | reverse complement strand
GGCTGAAGGACGCGCACGAGGCCCGGGTTGCAGCCCGGCGAGAACTACGCCAGGATCCCCTATAACCCCTCCCGCGACTGATGGGTATTTAAGACCCGATCTGGTGCATTTTCTCTGACACACCTCGATGGCGTCCGCCGGGATCGGCGGTGCGTGCTCGGGCGGGCTGGCCGTGTGGGGCGGCTGCGTGGGTACAGGCGGCCGGTGATCGGAGCAATACAGCGTGTGGGCTCGCTAGAGGTTGCCGCATTGGCAATGTTGCGTGCATTCCGTGATGCTCTGAGTACCGTAGGTAGAAGAAGGTGTGCGAGACGTGCCTGCCGGACGGTTGAGTCAATTGTGAGCAAATCGCCATATGTAAACCAAAGTCGAGACGTTAACGTCTAGCTGAGGAACGAGTTAGAGAGAGGGGCGCAACATGTACAGCACCGTGCTCGCGGCTGCGCTCTCTGGCGCCTCCGTGGGGCAGTTGAGGTACTGGCGGCGTCAGCCCCCAGTGTTCGCGCCCGAGTATCAGACACCTCACAAGGTCCTCTACTCGTACAGAGATGTTGTGGCGCTCAGATCGATCACTTATCTGCGGCAGAAGGACGTTACGTCGCTGCAGGACATCCGGAAGTCGATCAAGAACTTGAGAGCCATGGGCAAGATCGAGCACCTGTCTGAGTACAAGCTCGTTCGTAGCGGCAACACCATCGTCCTCGTAGACGGGGACGAAGCCATCGACCTCCTGCGAGCGCCGGGCAACGCGATGCTGGCAGACCTGGTGGACATCTTCGGAGAGTTCGACGGCCGCATAGGCCGCGTCCTGCCATTCCAACAGCCCGTGCCCGGTGTAGTAGTCGACCCCGAGGTCCTTTCCGGCTTCCCTGTGGTCAAGGGCACCAGGATTGGCTACGACCAGGTCGCCAGCCTCATGGACGATGATGTGCCCGCTGAGGAAATCTCGCGGTTCTTCCCATCCGTCGGCGCTGAGGCGGCCCTCGCTGCGCAACAGTTCGCGGACTACGTCCGCAGATTCGATGTTCAGGACCAGGCTGGCTGAGCGACTGAATGAAGATCCTCCTCGATGAAAACGTTCCGGAGCCACTTGCGGAGCCGTTGTCATGGCTGCTGGTGCGCAAGCACGAGATGACCCACGTCAACGCGCAGTGGAAGGGCATCAAGGATCGGCAGCTGTACGACAAAGCCAAACGTAAGGGCTATGACGTCGTCATCTCGAACGACAGTCAGCAACTTCTCGACCCCGACATCTGCCGCGCCATCCAGCGCTCGGGACGACACGTTGTCTTCATTGAGACGAGCAGTGGGGGGTTACGCTCGCTGGCGGCGGCCGCTGGCGCGATCATCCACAGTATCCGATGGATCATCAACGAGCTGGAGCAGGCCGATGGTCAGCGGATCGTTGTCGTGCCGCCTCTACGCGCCGAGCCGAGGTACACGACTTTCGACCCACGACGCCAAGCCCCGTCGTCTATCTGGCCACGCAAACAGCATGGCGACCATAAGCCCTCTCGCGGCGAACGCTCCGGTGAGTGATTAGGCCGTTGGCAACGTGAGGTACAGACGTTGGAGGGCGGCTCCGCCGGCCTCTTCGACTTCTGGCAGGGCTCCTCGTGCGGCTCGCATGGCGCGTTGGATCTGATGAGGAAGCCGTGTGCTCTCCGCGGTCGCGATCGACTGCAGGAGTGCGTGGGAGGCTGCGGTTTTGTCTCCCGTGGCGTGGAAGACTTCGGCGACGGTGACGCGTTCGATGGTCTGCCATTGCGGCGCGACACCGGTCGCGTCTGGGGTGTCCGCTTCTGCGAGACGTGTTGCTTCCTGGAGGCGGTCGGTGGCGAGCAAGCCCCGGAGGTGGACTTCTCGTAGAACGAAGGGGTTGACCAGGGGTGTGCCGTGGTGGGAGTCCACGAAGCGTTGCAGGTCGCTGATGGTGGTGTCGAAGTACTCGACGTTGCCGAGTTCGGCGAGCGTACGAGCCAGGGGGATGAGGACTGCGCCGCGTTCGGAGGCTGGAGCGATGTCGCAGGCTCGTTGGAGACGGGCGGCGGCTGCCGGCTTCTTTCCGATCTTGCGTAGTTCGTTGCCGTGGACGCGTAGAGCGCGGGTGAGGAGGGCTACGTCGTCGAGGCGGTGGGCGATGAGGAGGGCGCGGCCGGTCCAGCGCGCGGCAGAGGCGAGGCTTTCCTCGGGGAGGACGTCGCCGAGGGCGACACCTAGCATGGCGCGGGCTTGTCCGAGGAGTTGCGCGGCGGCACGGTCGGCGCGCCCGTCGGCGAGTCGTGCTTCGAGACGCCAGACGAGGGGCCATAGTTCGTTGATGGCCTCGGCGCTGTGTCCTGACTCGCGAGCGATGGAGGCCAGGCGGATGGTGGATTCACCGAACTTGATCATGGAGATGAAGTCGGCGTCCGCAGGGTCGGTCACGCCGAGAACGTGTGGGGGAAGTCCCATGTATTGGGCCACCCGTCGAAGGGTGGGCACGTCCGTGATGGCTCGCCGCCCGTTCTCGAGCATCGAGATGTAGGTCGTGTCGTAGCCCAGCGCTGTGGCAAGGGCGGACTGAGTGATCCGGGCGGTGCGCCGGTACGCCTTGATGATCACTGCCAGGTTGCCGGAGGCGAGCGCTGGACCCGCGGACGGAGATGTCCACAGCCAGATCGGTGAGCCAGAGGAGTCGCAGCTGGGCAGTGGGGCGCCGCTGATGGCATGACATGCCGGGCACAGGCGGGAGGCGTTCCATCCGTCATCGACGGTGGTTGCGCACGCGGCGCACAGCATGGGCTCTACCTCACTGGATCACGCAGCCTGGAGAACCAGTCGGCGATCGACCGCTTGTAGCCTTGCGGCATCCGCAGGTTCTCCACCTCATGCTCGGCGAACAGGCCGACCTGTTTGTGTTCGTGGCTGACCACGGGCGGCTTGTCGGTGGTCACGGTGGCGCCGTACGTCACGATCAGCACATCGACGCCGTCGCGGATGTGGTACTGCCAGGAGTCCAAGATCGGCCCGATCTGCGCATCCCAGCCGGTTTCCTCGCTGATCTCGCGCTCAAGGCGGGCCGGCGGGTCTTCGCCGAGCTCCAGTTTGCCGCCAGGCAGTTCCCATTCGTCGCGTTCGTTGCGCAGCAGCAGCACCTTGCCATCGCGGACGATCACGCCCTTCACCGACACAGGAAAGGTGTGGGGGCGGTAATTCATCAGCAGCGGCCTCTCTGGGTTGATGGCTGTGCATGGAACCTAACACGGTCAATCGCTGCTGGCCGGGGTTCCGGGGGTTGACAATCTGTCACTTGTCCAATCCGCACGGTCTACCGGACGCTGAGGCCGAGACTCCCGTGTCCGGGCAGTTATCGGAGGTGATGACGGTGGACCACGAGGTTTTCGCCAGCCACTACGTGAGCCTGACGAACAGCGATGGGCTGGTACGAGCCGTCGAGATGTTGGCGCGCGATGGGCTGGTTACGTTCGACGGGGTTCACGATCGGCGGTCGGTGGTCGATCTCGCCTCGCGGCTGCTGACCGCGCGGGAGCACCGGGACGCTGGGGCAGACGGTGTGACGATGATCGCCGATCGGGGTTCCGTGGCGGATCGTCTCGGCTATGCCGGATTCGGGTGCAGGGAGTTGGATCCTCACACGGACTCTTCCGCGCTGGCCCGGCCGCCCAGGCTGGTGATGCTGGTGTGCGTCCAACCTGCCGATTGCGGGGGCGAGTCCTCTGTGGTCGACGGGGCCGCCGTCTATGCCGACCTGGCTGCTCGTGCACCGGGTCTCCTGCAGGCGTTGAAACGGCCTGGAACGGTCCGATTCGGCGATCCTGGCTACTGGGGGTCGGTGTTCGAGCCGACGGCGGATGGCCGTATGACGGTTCGGCTCCGTCTTGACGGTCTGGAGCACTTTACCGAGCCCGTTGACGAAGCCGTTCCGGTGCTACGCGCCACGATCAGCAGGTACGTACGCGAACTCCCGCTGCGACCCGGACAGGGCTATCTGCTGGACAACTGGCGCATGTTGCATGGGCGCCGCGAGTTTCGCGGATCTCGTCTGATGTACCGCATGCTGGGCGATCCCGTGACGAGCTGTGTGCTGCCCTCTGGATTCGTTCCGGGCGCTCTTGCCGTGGTGGGAGCGTCCTCTGACGGGTGGGACCGTCCATGACGATCTCAGTGGCAGCCCACTGGGCGGGTACGCAGCGCCTTCTCCGAGCGGCGTCCGCCGTCTGGAGGGCATGCGGCGGCTCAGCGTCTGCTCGCCGCCGCACCCAAGGCACGGATGGCGGCCCTACCGCGAAGAACCTCGGACGGCGCCATCAGCGGCCCACGCTTGTGGGGGAGGAGGCGTTGCCGGAGGGTCAGGCCGATACGGCCGCTGATGCGGTGGCCGAAAGGCATGTCATGGACCTCCAGCAACGTGCTTGTGGGCTGTTCCTGCTGATGTACTCGCTCTACTGGCGCCGCTTCGTGGCCATCTATATGGGCGAATGCGACCACGGCATCATCCTGCGGGCGGCCACGCCGGCCGAGTTGTGGCAGCTCATGAGTCGTGTTGCACCGCCGGACTGGCAGGCAGGTTCCCTTCCGCCTCTCATGGCCAGGCCATCCTCGGCCGTCGATGCGCCCGGCATGCCGCCTGTTTTTCCCGTCGAAGACGCCGGCCGATGATCACGACGAGCGTGAGACCACGACGCCTATCGGCAGGTTACGCAGCAGCTCTTCACGTCCCAGAGCGGCTGACCAGAACGCACCTCAAGCGGAGGGAACAGATGATGGCCAGGGCGCAAGAACCGCAGACGATGGGCCACGAGCAGGGGCCCGCGTTCGAGTGGGCGCCGTACAGGCCGTCCGGTGGCACACTCCGGGTGTCGCACACCTCCTGCTGCGGCCGGTACGAGTGGGGCCGCGAGGGCGGGAGCTTCTTCGTGTTGCGCTCTACGGGAGACGGCTACCAGGAGACCGGGCGCGGCCGTTACCGCTACGCCCTCGACGTCTACATTGCTCTCGCCGAGACACACAACGCCGAGCACACACGTCGCGGAGAAACACCGGAGCCCGACACCTTCCTCCCGCGAAGAGGACAGCGCGGCTGAGCCGCGAGGCAGCCCGCCAACATCCACCATCGACCAGTTGCCCATCACAACCAAGAAGAGGGGACCCGTCCGTGACCACCGACAACTCCCGCGCACGCGTCACTCCTTCTTCGCGGTGGGCACGGCTGTGCCGATGGTGAGGTCGCGCAGCGGCGGCAGCTTGTGGACGCGGGTCCCGCCGCCAACGTGAACCCCCTTCCTTCAGGAACACCAACCCGGATAGGAGCAGAAGCCATGAGTACGTCAACCATCGAGCAGGGCATCGAACAGGTGAACGGGGTCACCAGCGCGGAAGCAGTGTTCGACCCGTTCAACCTCGACATCAAGCTCGCGGAGAACACTCCGGCGGCCAACACATCGCTGAGGTGCGGCACCGGCGACACGTGCGGGAGCTCCTGCCCGAGCGCCTGCACCACGTCATAACCCCATCGGCCCGGTCCCTCTCGGCCGGACCGGGCCTTGCGCCCTTCCCGGATGGTGAACAGGAACGGAGTGAACACGATGACACGGACGCGGATCAGACGGTATCGGCGCACCGGCGCCGGGATGCTGCGCGCCACAGTGCATCTGTCTCCTCCTACGCTTCCGGATTGGCCGACAGCTGGCTGCTCGATCGAGCAGTGGCGGTCGTGGCTGTCCCCGGTGTGGGCGGATGAGCCCTTCCGGCAGGCGGTCACCCATGCCAGCCCGGACCTGGCCCGCCAGGTCCGGGCCGTGCTCGACGGGCAGGTGGACAACCCCCACCGGGCCCGACGCGCCGCGCTCGCCGTCGCGCGATACGCCCTGCGTTACGCGCACCGCTCCACACCGTTCGGCTTGTTCGCCGGTGTCGCCCTGGTCGAGTTTGGCGACAGGTCCCTCGTGCACGTCGGGGATGCGCACGAGGCCGTCACCCGGCCCGACCCCGCAGCCCTGGACGCGGCGATTACCGCGTGGGAGACCGGCGGAGAACGGGAACGGATGGCCGACGTTGAGGTGTGCGTCAACAACCTCGCCCGCGTGCGCGACGGCCGCGTCCATGTTCCGGCCGAGGGCGCGGACGAGTTCTCCTTGGCATCGACGGCGGCGGTGGAGCTGGTGCTGCAGGCGGCCGGCTCTCCGATTCCGCATGCGGCCCTGCTGGGAAAGCTCGCCGCCGAGTTCCCGCACGTCGAACCCTGCCGCCGGGCCGAGCTGGTCGCTGAGCTGCTGCGCACCCGTCTGCTGCGCTCCCGGCTGCGTGCCGCCGCCACCGTCACCGACCCGGCCGCCGTCCTACCGCCCGCACTCCTTGCCACGTGCGAACGCACAGCGGTGGATGTGCGGTTGGACGCCGAGGTGCGGCTGCCGGAAACGGTGGCGCTTGAGGTGGAGACCGCGGCGACCGTACTGGCCCGGCTCGCGACTCATCCGGCCGGTACGCCGGCCTGGCGGCGCTACGCCGAACGGTTCGTCGACCGCTTCGGTGAGGGCTCCGAGGTTCCTGTGGAGCAGGTCACTGACTCCGTCCGCGGATTGGGGCTGCCGGACGGGTTCGGCTTGCTGTCGGAGCCGCCGAGACCGATGTCGCGCCGTGACCGGCTGCTGCTGGATCTCGCCGGGACGGCCGCCGTCCAGGGCAATCGAGCGGTGATCTTGCCGGAGGCGATGGTCGAGGAGCTGGAAGCCGCTGCGGCCGAGCCGTTCACCAACCTCGCGCCCGCGCCCCACTTCGAGCTGTGCGCCCAGGTTCAGGCTCGCTCGATCGCCGCTCTGGATACGGGCGACTTCCGGCTGCGAGTTCATACCGTCTCCCGCGCGGCCGGCGCCATGTCCGGACGGTTCTGGCATCTGCTCCCGGATCTGGCTGCGGCGTATGTCGCTCTGCCCACCGTCGCGGCCGGTGCGGTGCCGGCGCAGTTGTCTTTCCACCCCACGCGGGCCGAGGCCGACCTGCTCACGCGGGCACCACAGGTCGTGCCGAAGCTGGTCAGCGTCGGCGAGTACCGCGACAGCGGGCAAGAGGACGTGCTGCATCCGCGTGATCTGGTCGTCGGCGCCCGTGACGGCCACCTGTATCTGGCGGTGGCCGCGACCGGGGAACGCCTTGAGCTGCTGGCACCCACGGCGATCAACTTCCTCTGGAACAACTACACGCCCCCACTGGTCCGGTTCTTGGCCGAGATCAGCCGCGCCGCCACAGCGCAGGTGACGTGGTTCGACTGGGGCGCCGCGTGGACGTTGCCGTTCACCCCGGCCCTGTACTACCGGCGCACCGTCCTGGTCGCGGCTCGCTGGCAGCTCTACGCCCGGACGCTGCCCGGCCGTACGGCGCATCTGGAGCAGTGGGCCGAGCGTCTGTACGCCTGGCGCGGCCGTGCCGGGGTGCCTGAGCGGGTGCTGCTGGCCGTCGATGACCAGCATCTGCCGCTGGACCTGACGCGGGAGATGGACGTGGACCTGCTGCGCGCGCACCTGGGCGGGACACCGGTTGCGGTTTTGTTCGAGGCACCGCCACCGGACGCCGATGGGTGGATCGACGGGCGGGCGCACAGCATGGTCGTCTCCCTGGAGTCGAGCCGATGAGCGCCCTCGCACCGCAAGCCCTGGCCGAGGGCGCGCTCGGTGCGGCGCTGCTGCACATCGAGCGCGCCGACCTGGCCGCCGCGCGCCCCCTGCTGCAGGAGGCGGTCGCCGATGGGGTCAGTACTGGCTCCAACGCCAGCCTCTTTCACGGAGCCCCGGCCCTGGAATTCGTTCTCGGCCGTGCCGGCCGCATCGACCGCGAAGTTCAGGCAGGCGTCGACCGGGTAGTGACCGCCCGCCTGGCCGCCGCCCGCCAGCGAAGGCTGGCCCGCCACTTGCCGACGCTCGCGGAATTCGACCTCATCCGCGGACTGACCGGACTAGGGGCACTCCTCCTGGCCCGTCGAGACCCCTCGCCGCTGCTCGACGACGTCCTGAGCCATCTGGTGTCGTTGGCGTGCCCGGTCGAAGCCAAGGGCCGTACGCTGCCCGGGTGGTGGTCGCCGGACAGCCCCACACACGAGGTGGACATCCCCGGCGGCCACGGCAACAACGGCATGGCGCATGGCATCGCCGGACCGCTGGCGCTGCTGTCCCTGGCCGCCTGCCGCGGCATCCGAGTCGACGGCCAGAGCAGCGCCATCACCACGTTCGCGACCTGGCTGGAACAATTCGGCAGCTCCTACTGGATCACCCTCGACCAGCTCACCGCCGACGAGCCCTCGCAGGTGCCGCCCTTGCGGCCGTCCTGGTGCTACGGGGACCTGGGGATTGCCCGAGCCCTACAGCTGGCCGCGCTCGCGCACGGCGACCCTGCTCGTGGGCAGAAGGCCGAGGGCATCGCTCTGGCGGCCCTTGCCGACGCCGACCGTCTCGACCGGGTGAACGATGCCTCCCTCTGCCACGGCTGGGCCGGAATCCTGACCGTCACCACCGCCCTCGCCGCCGACAGCACCACCCCCGACCGGTTCACGATGAGCATCCAGCACGCTCGCCAGCAACTGGCCGCAGGAATCAACGAGCTGCCCAAACCTGGGTTTCTTGAAGGGCGCGCCGGGGCGCAACTGGCGCTGGACGGCTCCAACACCACCGGCTGGACCAACGCCCTGCTGATCCACTGACCCGCCGTACACGCCGTATCGAACCGATGCAGGAGCAACAACGACGACATGGACAACTACGAGGACAATCTCGCCCCACCGGCCGAGCCGGAGTGGTGGCACGCCACAATCCGCTTCCCCGGAGATGCCGGGGTGAGCCCCGAAGTGGCGGCCAAGCTGTCGGCCGCACTGACTGGGGCCGGACGGCGCTTCCACTTCCTGCGCAAGGAGGGAGGGCTACGGCTACGCACGGACCGCCCCGTGGACACCCTGCTCGACCAACTCGTCGCCGACGAGGTAGCGGCCGGGTGGGCCGCCGGCATCTACGAGGCCGAGACCGAGGCATTCGGTGGCCCGCAAGGCATGGCCATCGCCCACGCGCTGTTTTGCGCCGACAGCCCCGCCGCCTTGGCCGAGACCGGTAGCCGCGACAGCAGGGAGCGGTGCATCCTGCTGCTGTCCTCGATGTACCGGGCAGCCGGGCTCGATCCGTTCGAGGTCGGCGACGTGTGGGCGAAGATCGGCGACCTCCGCCCGCCGATCGACGCGCCCGCCGAGGACCGCCGGGCGGCGGCGATCACCACGATGCGGCGCCTCATGAACGCCGACGCCGCCAAACGGCCCCACCCCGAACCGGGCTGGGCCGAGCGCGTCGCCGCGTTCGAGAACGCCGGCCGCCACCTTGCCCGCCTCGCGAAGGAGGGGCACTTGAAGCGAGGTCTGCGCGCCGTCCTCGCCCACCACGCGATCTTCACGTTCAACCGGAACAACACGCCCGTAGCCGAGCAAGCCGCGGCTGCGTGGCTCGGTTGGCAGGCCGCCTTCGGAGATTCCGGACCGGCGGCCGCCTCTACCAGCCAGTCGCCACCAGCAGCCCCTACCTTCACCAGGATGGAGACCGCCATCAGCACCCCCGCCGATCCCACCAAGCTGCGCGAGGCCATGGCGGCCAAGTACATCGACTCCGGCCACCTGCGCACCCTAGAGATCATCGAGGCCTTCCGAGCGGTCGAGCGCCACACGTTCATCCCCGACGCCGATGTGGAGGCCGCCTACGTCGACGACGCTGTGCCGATCAAGCACGACACCGGCGGCGAAATGATCTCCTGCATCTCCGCGCCGTCCATCGTCGCCACCCAACTGGAGCAGGTAGGCGCTCGCCCCGGCCACAACATCCTGGAGGCCGGGGCAGCCACCGGCTACAACGCCGCGCTCCTCGGCCACCTGGTCGCCCCGACCGGCCGCGTGTGGACGATCGACGTCGATCAAGACCTCGTCGACACTGCTCGTACCCACCTGGCAGTCGCCGGAGTCGGCAACGTGACCGCCGTGCTCGGCGACGGCGCGGCCGGGCTGCCGGAGCACGCCCCCTTCGACCGCATCCAGTTCACCGTGGGCGCCGGCGACATCCCCACCACGGTTCTCGACCAGCTCGCCCCCGACGGCCGCCTGGTCATCCCCATGCGCATCCGCGGCAGCATCTCCCGCTCCTTCGCCTTCGAACGCGACGGCGACACCTGGAAGACCGTGTCGTGTGAGATGGCGACCTTTGTGCCGCTGCGCAAGGGCATCTGCGACGACATCTATTCACGCGTCCAGATCGCCGGGGAAGGCGATGTCCACCTGGAGACCTTCAGCGAGCAGTTCGTCGACCGCGAAGCGATGCGGACGATCCTGGACACTCCCGCCCGGACCGTCTACACAGGGGTGAAGTTCCGGCAAGGCGACCCGTGGCAGTGGGTGTACCTGTGGCTGGCATGTGTCCTGCCGAATGGGCTGTCGCGGATGCCCGGCCGGCGGGCCGGGTTCACCCCTCACTTCGCGTGGGGTTCGATGGCCGCGCTTGACGGCGACACCCTGGCCTACCTGACCATCCGCGAAGGACAGGACACCGAGGGACGCTTTTGGGCCATCGGCGTCATCGGCCACGGCCCACGCGCCGCCGTCCTCGCCGAACAGGTCGCCACCGCGATCGAGGAATGGGATCACGACTACGGCAACCACGCTCCGGCCCCCGGCTTCCGCATGGCCACCGGCGACAGCCGTGACCGGCTCAAGGCGGCCGACCCGCGCTTCGTCATCGACAAACCGGCGAGCCGGCTCGTCGTCGACTGGCCGTAGGAGGGACACAAGCGTCGTGATGAACCCTGTGATCGCTGCCCGCATTCCGCTGGTCTGCCGTACCAAACCGCCCGGCAAGCCTCTGACAGCGCGCATCGCCGATCTCACCGCGCTGACCATCGAACCCGCAGGCGCGGGCCGCCACGACCTGGTGGCCCGCGCCTGCGGGGTCCTCAACATCTCCGCGCTCATCGCCTCCGACGCCGGGCTGCCCGACCAGGCCGCAGATCTGTGCTGGAGGCAGTATACGATCTTCGCCGAGAGCGGGATCCTCGACCGGGAGATCGCGGTCATGTCGTTGATGCCGCTGATCAACATTGCCCGGTTGCTGATCCGCGAAGGTGACGGCAAAGCCGCCTACGGGGTGCTCGACCAGCTCTACCGCGCTGCCCAGCAGCGCGGCGCCGCCGTTATCCGCGGCCACGACGTCGATCTTTCGCCTCTGATCCACAGTCGCGTCGATCACCGTGCGGTCTGCACGGAGTTGTGGATCGCTCTGCTCATCGACGGGGCCCGAGCTCTGGCCCAGCAAGGACGGTGGCGTGAGGCCGCCGACGCCATGGCTGCCCACCGCGGCATCGGCGCACGGCTGCTCGACGGACGCCAACTTAAGATCATGGCCCTGATGGAACAGGGTCTCCCGGATGAGGCCGCCGCCGTGATCGACGCCACCGTCCCTGCGGAACCGTGGGAGGACACCGTCGCGGCGCTGTTGCGCATGGCCTGCCGTCCGCCCGCTACCACCACCCCACCGGAGGAACTAGACCATGTCGTGCGGAAGGCACTGCCTCTGATCACCCACCACGAACCGACGACGGCGGCCTTCCGTGCCCGACTTGGCCTGGCCGCGCTCGACCTGGCTGCCGGCCAATCTCCGTCATCTGCCTCTCGCTTGGGCACAGCGCTCGTTGAGGTGGCTTCCACCGACGCCTACGCCGCCCGAGACGTCCTCGGCCATCAGGGGATGCGCTGCCACATGACTGACCGGCACCAGCAGAACCTCGACGCCGTGATCAGCGCTGCAGGGCTCGGAACCGGGCGTCTCCCGCCCGTCCACGAGCACGCTCTGGCCGCGGCCGTGAGGCACGCCGAAGACCGGCTGCGGGCGCTGCTCAGCCCGGGTGGCCCCTCATCGGGCTCCGGAACGTGCGATGGACCTCTCTCCCAGCCCTGACGGCGGCTACTACGGCTCCGCCCCAACAGGAGGTACGCCGCGCTGGCCCTGGGTCGCCTGGGTATTCTCCCGCTTCAGTGAGCCGGCCCAACAGGCCAGTATTCCGGGGGCAGCCGGAGAAGGCACCGACCTTCTTTGACCGCTCGTGGTGATGGCCCTCCTCCTTGCGTTCGAGGCACGCCGGACCGGTACCGGCACCGACCAGCCGTGGCGATGCAGCAGCTTGCCGACGCCCTCGATGGCGTAGCCAGCGTGGAAGAGCTGCCCGGTCGGCGTTTGACCCGGGCCAGCGTCCGGCGCTGATCTTCCAGAGCTGGCCGGAGGGGGCGGGGATGCCCCGTCGCAGCGACTTTGCCCCGTTTGTGCGCGGCGCGACGCCCCGTGCCCCCGTTCCGTCCCGCTACATCGCGTGGAATGGGCTCTCGGTGGTGCCCGCCCGGTTGTGCGGGTGGGGCCACTGTTTCCAGCGCGAATTCAGCCCACTTGGAGTGGTTCGGGGCGGTTGGCGGTGGTGGCGATCAAGTGGGTGTGGAGAAAGGCGCTGATGGCTTCGTAGGCGTTCAGCTCGTTGGCGCGGTTGGTGAAGCCGTGGCCCTCGTCGGGATAGATGTCGTAGCGGACCTGGACGCCGCGTTCGCGTAGCCGGGCGACGATCTGGTCGGATTCGGTCTGGGGGACGCGTGGGTCATGGGCTCCCTGGAGAACGAACAGGGGAGCGGTGATGTTGTCGGCGTGGGTGACGGGGCTGCGTTGCAGGAGGTGTTCGGCGCGGGTGTCGGGGTCGCCGAGGACGGTGGCGACGAAGGTCTTCCAGGTGGGGGGTGATGCCTTGGCCAGGGTGAGGAGGTTGCTCGGGCCGCACATGGAGACGCCTGCGGCCCAGGGGTAGGGGAGGCGGGCCAGGCAGGATAGGGCGGCGAAGCCGCCGTAGGAGGAGCCCATGACGGCCAGGCGGTTGGGGTCGGTCCAGTCGAGGGTGTGCAGGTATTGGACGGCGTGGTCCAGGTCGTCGAGGTCGATGCCGCCCCAGTCGCAGTAGATGAGCTTTTGGTGGGCGGTGCCGTAGCCGGTGGAGCCGGCGAAGTTGGGGGCGAGGATGGCGATGCCCTGGTGGAGGAGATGCTGGTAGAGGCCGGAGCGGGCGTAGATGGGGCGTTCCTGGGATTCCGGGCCGCCGTGGATGAACAGCAGGACCGGGTGCGGGCCGGGGCCGTCCGGGCGGTAGAGCAGGGCGTGGACGTCGCGTCCGTCGCGGGCTGGGTAGGTGATCAGCTGGGGGGCGACGGGGTCGATGATGTGCAGGGCCGGGGGGCGGGTGTCGGTGAGGTAGCGGAACTCGTGGTGGGCCAGGTCCACGACCGCTATTTCCGCCGGCCTGGCCGCGGAGTTGATCAGGATGACGGCGAAGGAGGCGTCAGGCGCCAGGGACAGCGCGGAGATGACGCCGGGCGGGATGTCGGGCAGCGGGAGGGGGCTGTCGTCGCGGTCGGCGTGCAGGCGTGAGCTGCCGCCCTCGTTGACGGACCAGATGCGGACGCCGGCGGCGGCGTCGAGGACCTCGACGTCCCAGTTCGGGCGGGCGATGGCCTGCAGGGAACGGGCTGTGAGGTTGTAGAAGGCGGCGGCGGTGAATTCGCTCCAGTGGTCGGTGAGCAGGTGGAAGCCGCTGGCGTCTGGCGCCCAGACGCCGGGCTCGAAGACGCCCTCGCCTAGGGCGGAGGTCAGGCAGGCTGGCGTGGCGTCCGGGTCGCTCAGGTCGGTGAGGTAGATGGCGATGTCGGTGTTGGAGCGGAACCCGGTCGCCAGTAGCCATCGGCCGTCGGGGGAGAGGCTGACGGCCTCGAAGGCGACCTCGTCCGGGGGTGTGAAGCGGCGCAGTTCGCCGGTCTGCAGGTCGTGGACGATGAGGTCTTGAGCGGCGGGGTCGCGGTCGTTGGCGGTGTAGGCCAGGAAGCGGCCGGTTGGGTCGAACGGTGAGGTGGCCAGGATGTGCTGGCAGTCCGGGCCGGAGCTGATCTCGGTCAGTCCGCTGCCGTCCGAGGCGACGAGGTAGAGGCGGAACTGCTCGTCTCCGTTCTCGTCGGCGGTGAAGACCAGCCGCTCGCCGCAGGGTGTCCAGGCGATCTGGCGGACGGTGCGGTCGTCGAAGCCGGCCACGCGACGTGGCTCGCCACCGGTGACGGGGACCACCCATAGGTCGTAGTGGCCGGAGACGTGGCTGGAGTAGGCGACCAGGTGGCCGTTCGGGGACAGCGCGAGGGTGGGCTGGAAGCGTTGCTGGGGAACGAAGTCCAGGTATCCGGGCATGGCAAGGCCTTTCGGGTTCAGTCGATCCAGTTGCGGCGTACGGCTGCGGCTCCGGCGGCGAAGCGGGTCTCCACGCCCAGCTCGTCGCGGATGGCGGTCCAGTGCCGGCGCATGGTGTTTACGCTGATGTCCATCCGCCGGGCGATTGCCTCGTCGGACAGTCCCTGGTTGAGCAGTTGGAGCACCTGCACCTGCGCGGGTGTGAGCGGCGCGGTGGCCTTCGCGCTCCCGAATGGGATCGCCTTCACCCACAGCAGCTCGAAGTACTCCCGTAGCGCTCCGACGATGACGGGTGAGCGTACGAGCAGTGCCCCTCCCATGCCGGTCGGTGTCAGGGGAACAAGGGCGACTGTCTCGTCTGCGAGCTTCATCTTCATCCCGATGCGGGGCAGCAGCCGCGCCTGCTCGCCGGCTTCGACCGCGGCCTCGATCGTCTTGGCGCCGATCGGGTGCTCCGCGCAGCGGGTCTCGTAGATCGCCCGGCATTGCACCTGGCCCTCGAAGACCGGTAGTGGTACATACCCGGTGGAGTCCTCGACGGGTGCCTCCAGGACGTAGTTGTCCAGCGTGAGCCAGTCGTGCCGCGCGGCGTTGATGAGCGCGTAGGACAGAGAACTGATCTCGTCCCGGTCGGTGACGACTTGCACGAGCCGATCCATCGTCGAGTTCGAGGACGCCGCGGCCGGCGTCTGATGGAACTCGCTCAGCCGCTTGTGTCCTGCCAGCAACCGCTCCTGATCGCTGACGAGACGGCGTGAGAGATCCGTCAGGACGCCCTGCAGCGCGAGTTCCGGGGGAGCGGGCACGAGACGCGGCGGCATCGCGGGGCCGTCCGGCCGGCGATGCGCCATCCCGCGGGCCGTAAGCTCCGCCACCTGCTCCTTGCTTCCCAGCAAGGACGCGGCGTCGTCCTCCGAGCAGCCGCCCTCCGTGAGCAGTATGGAGTACGACACGAAGATCTCATTCGGGACGACGCCTTCCAATAGGCGCTGTGCTTTGGCCTGATCCTGTTCGTCCACCGCCACCTCCGATCAGAGAGTAGTGGCGCCGACGCGCACTGTGACGGTCCTTCTCGCCGTGTCGAGCGATGAGTGGTTCCGCGCGATGGTGACTTCTCACCATCGCGCGCCTTACGCCACAGGCCCGCTGTCACAAGGGTTCTCACCACCTTGGACACCGCACCCTCGGCCAGTAGCTGCCGTGAAGAGTTTCACCACCCCTGTCGCAGGGCCGCGCACGGTCTGATCAGTGCGAAGGCTCAAGAGCGGCAGGGAGGCACTATGCGACGGCAGCTCGTCGAAGACATGATCAGGAAGCTGGGTGCAGTGGTCGCGGCGTCAATCGTGTGGGCCTGGAGTTCGCCAGCCGGTGCGGTGATCAACGCAGAGCCTTACTGTCCGTCCGTGGGTCGGGTACCGCATCAGGTGTACGACATCGAGAAGTTCTGTGGGTTGGTCTATGGCGACCTGGTGGAAGGCCGGATGCCGGCCCTCTCGGATCTCCTGGAGTTGCTGGCGCAGTCGCAGCGCAATCCGGCGCATACCTCGCTCTTCTCCAAGCCGCGAAAGGTGCCGAAGCCACATGAGGTGATCTCGACGGTGAAACGGCCTGAAGCTGGCCCAGCCGAATCTCGCAGGAGGGGTTCCGAACGGCGCCTGCCCGTTGAAAGCGGAGGGGAAGCCGGCCGGGCGCCGGGTCGAGTTCTGCACCGAGAACGTCAGGTGAAAGTCCACCGCCAGCAGCGCCCACGCAAGGACGGTAGGGAGCCATCGTCCAAGTCGGTTCCCACCTCACCGGCTCCACCAGAAACGCCCTTGGCGTCGGCCTCGATATCCCACCCCGCGACCGCAGCAGGTTCTTCTTCTCCTGTACTGAGCGGCGCGGTGAGGCCGCGGTCAGAGTATCTGCCGGAGGCGATGGGGCCGCTGAGTGGCGCTCTGGCCTTCGGGCTCATGCTCATGGTCCTGAGCACCGCGCTTATCGGTCGTCTACGATCATGGCCGGCGCAGGCGGGCGCGCACTCATCGGCTGTGGGTCTGTCCGGCGGTGCTGCTCGTCCACATGGTGTCGATGGCCGCAATGGTGAGCCACCCGAAGTCAACCCGGCGGTTGTCCTGCCACCTGCTGGGGCACAGGCACCTGCGGTCGACCGCGGGACGGCAGAGCCGGATGCCAGGCCCGACCTTAGTGAGCACGTGACGGCGACTACGCCTTCGCTTGATCGCCCCAGCCTTCGCCCGGTGGTTGCAGAGACGGGCGGGGCAGCGGACGCCGAGGCGCCCTTCGTATCAAGCGCTTCAGCCGGGCTGGGGTCGGGGTTCGTAGCGGCGGCGGGGAAGGCGAAGGTCGAGGTGCTGGGGGTGCCGCGGCTGTCGTATGGCGGGGCGGAGATCTGCTTCGCTCGTGCCGAGGCTCGGGAGTTGTGGGCGCTGCTTGCGGTGGCGCGGGACGGAGTTTCGGCCGAGGGAATCGGCGAGACGCTGTGGCCGGGGGAGGTTGGTGGGCGCCGGTTGGAATCGGCGGTGCGGGAGATCAACCGGGCGATGCGGCAGGCGGTGGGTTGTGCGGCCGGCGTACGGTTCGTGCTGAAGTCCGGGGAACGGCGGCTGCTGCCGGCGGCATCGTTCGATGCGGACTTCTGGCGGTTCGAGGACGCGTGCAAGCTGGCCTCGATCGCGGCAGAGGACGCGGTGCGGGTGGCGGCGTTGCAGGAGGTGCTGTCCTTGTATCGGGGGCCGCTGCTGGACGGGTGCGATGACCTGTGGGTGCTCCCGTTGCGGCAGGCCGCCCAGCGGCAGGCGGCGGATGCCGCGGAGCGGATGGCCGAGCTGATGCGCGCCGATGATCCAGGGCGGGCGGTGGACGTGCTGAGGCTGGCGGTGGAGTGCATCGATCCGTACAGCGAGACACTTTGGTGTCTGCTGATGTCGGTCCAAGGCGAACTCGGGCGACTGCCCGCGGTACGGCGTTCGTTCGAGCTGTTGAGAGAGCGGCTGTCGGAGATCGACGCGGTGCCGAGTCCGCAGGCCCGGCAGGTGTACGAGCGATTGGTGCGTTGAACAGCCGATCTTGAGCGTGAACATCAGGCGGCGGAGGAGCCCTTGGCCCTGCGCGGACCTATCCGTCTGTTCGGCGGAGCGCGTACTGGTCGCGCGGGGCATAGGTGGCCAGCATGGCGGGGGTCAGCAGGTTGGGGGGCTGGGTGCCGTAGATGCGGGCCAACAGGCGCAGGGTGTAGGGGGCGGGGCGTCGGCCTGTCGTCGGCCAGTTCTCGTAGTCGTAGAGGCGGGATTCGCGCAGTCCCGCTCCAGCGGTTTGGGTAAGCCGGTGGAAGGCGTCGACCGTCTGCGTTGCGGTGAGGCCGGCGGCGTGGCGGTAGAGCCGGAGTGGGGTGGCGGGGTGGTCGAGGGCGAGGATGGTGGCGATCTGGTCGATGGTGAAGCCGTGCTGGCGCAGGTAGCGGCTGCGACGGCGGCAGTCGAGCAGCGTCTGGTATCCGGTTCCGGACATGCCTGGATGTCCCCTTTCCTGTGGCGCGGGTGGCCCTGATCGGCGCGTGGCCCCGGGGACGGTAGGCGGACTCTGGGGAGGGGCTCCAGTCTTCGTATGGGGTGATCATTCGGGCGATCATGGGGGCCGTCGGTGGCTGGTTGGCAGCAGGGCCGCAGGTCGGGGCGGGGCGAGCGGGGGTTGTGGGTTGGGGGTGTGATTCGGGCGGGGAGGTGAGTGATCGTGCTGGTCGCTCCCGGATGTGCCGGGGCCGTGACCGGAAGGGACCCGCCAGCATGGACAACCGCACGCAGCACTTCTCGGGCGAGTTGAGCAAGCTCCTCACGCAGAGGGAGGCGTTCCCGGATCTGGCTCCGGGGCTGGTGATGTCGACCTTCCGCTCCCGTCCGGTGTGGGGCGGGATGACCTGGCGTCAGGCGTTCCCGGGGCGGGCTAATCAGTCGGCGCCCGCGCGTCGCATGGTGGGCCGGATGCTGGCGGACACCGGCCGCAGGCATGACGCGGAGTGGGTGACGGCCGAGCTGGTCGCCAATGCGCTGCGGCACTCGTGTTCAGGGCAGGCGCGCGGGTTCTTCGTGGTGGAGGTGCTGCGGGGCGCGGGCGTGGCCCGGATCGTGGTGTACGACCTGGGCGGGGGTTCGGTTCCGGACTTCTCCCGGACGTCGGGTTCGGTGCTGGAGCTGGCCGAGCATGGGCGGGGGCTGGCCGGGGTGGCTGAGCTGGCGGTCCGATGCGGGGTTGCGGGGAATGCGAGTACCGGGCACGCGGTGTGGGTCGAGCTGGCCTTCCCCGAGGAGGCGATCGTGGTCACCGCAGGGGCAGAAGTCGGTGATGCGGCCGGTGGTGACGTGGAGGAGTCGGAGCCGGGCGGTTGGCACGAGGCAATGCTGGTGGCCTCTAGGACGGCCACCGAGCAAGCAGCACGCGTCGTGGCCCGTAGCGGCTCGTCGCCGGTGGGATGTGGAGCTTCTGTCGAGGAACTGGATGGCCGGATGGGTGGTCCGCCGGTCTCGGCCAGTAGACCGAGTAACGCACCGAGCCCGGATCAGAGGGAAGGCGGTTGTTGGTCTGGCCCACTCCAGGCGCTTGTGGGAGACGCGTTGGGCTGGGCAACGAGCCAGCTGTCGGCGTTCGGGCAGGAGCCGTGGGCGCGGCAGGCGCTGGCCGGGCTGCGCGAGGATTGGCCGGGCTGGGCTTTCCTGGTGGTGCGATGCCGGTGGATCGCAATGAGCGGCAAGCAGGCGGTGATCAGTGCTGCTGGGCCTCAGGAGCTTCGTCAGGCCCTGCTCTCCATCCCGGCAGGGCCGAACGCGAGCGGGCTGTCGCCGGGATCGGGCTCGGCGTGGACGGCGGACACCGGTGGCGGTGGGGTGAGCGGGGGTGTCGGTACGGGCCTGAGCGGCACCGTGGCGACGGTTGCGCCGCTGCCGGTGGCGTTGGCCGCTGAACGATCGGGGACGGGCACGTGGGCGGTTGCTGCCGCTGACGGGGCTCGGGTGGGTTGGCGGTCGTTGTGGCCGTGGGCTAAACGCCGGGACCGTTCGTGTTCAGCGGCGCATGTCAGGAAACAGGATCGCCTAGCTGGCCGGGACGAGCCAGTGCGCGGGCGTGGCCACCGTCGGGTCCGGTCGAAGCCTGCCGCAGCGGCGCTGGCCGCTGCTGTTGCCGCCTGAGCAGTGATGGGCCCGCGTGTGATGAGGTCGGCGCGGGCTTGACACCTGGGGCGCAGGTGGGCGTTGATACCGGTCCGTCCGTTCGATGGGGAGCGGTGCTGGACGGCAGGACCTGGAGGGGTCCGCCTTGGGTCGGGGGCGAGGCGGACCGCCCCTGGAACCGCGGGAAGGGTCGTGTCAACCTCGCTTGCCCAGGTGTGCCTTTTGCGGCATGGGCGGCGGCCGAGGTGCCCCAGATGGGGACAGATCTCCATGCCGGAAATAGGGGTGGCGTTCCCTCCCACGATTAAGGCCGCTACCCCCTGCAGGGGTTGTTCTCGCAGGTCTTTCCGGTTTCGGACAGCGCGTTGGGCGGCCCGACTCGTCTAAGGACGAGTCCTTGAATATGTGTGCGCGTACGTAAAGGGGCTGGCTTTGCTCATGTCCTGCTCGCCGGCCCGCCTTATATCCCATGGTTCTCCTTCGACTGCTGGTTCTCTGGCCGGCTCGCGGCTTGGCAGGAGTCAGCCTTGTGTGGGGCGTGTGACCGGTGCGATGTGGGGCGGGGAACCACCAGGGCGGGTGGGGATGGCGTGGCCACGTGGACGGCTGACGGTTGGCTGACCAGCCGGTGACGGGTACGGCCCCGGTGCCGCCGTAGGGCGGTGCCGGGGCCGTTGGCTTACCTAGGACGGGCCTATGCGGTGGCGGTGGGATGGAGGGCGACGTGTACGGCGATCAGTTCGGCCACGTCGGCGGGTGAGGTGTCAGCAGGGATATCGGTGACGGGGTATGTGTCGTCGGGCCCGGTGCAGCCGAGGTAGGTCCATTCGATCGTGAGCGGCAGGGTGAGGGCGTCGGTGGGGGTGTCGCCCGGAGGTAGCGCGATGATCAGCCGGACGAGCTGGCGGTCCGGTGAGCGGTAGAGCTGGTTGAAGGTGTCGGATGGCCGGTCTTCGTTGCGGTATTGCCGGTTGCCCTGGGCGTGACGCTGGTAGCCGTGCCGGGTGAGGGCGCGGGTGTAGGGCAGCGTGAGGGGCATGCACGCGGCGATGTTGGCGCGGTCGTGGTAGTAGTCGCCGAGGATGTCGCTCATGTGGGCGGCGATCACGTAGAAGTCGGGCGGTGCGCCCGGCGTGCATGCCGGGCAGGTGGAGGCGTCTTCGTCGGGGTCGCAATCGCCTCCGAGGGTGAACATGTCCTCGTAGGCGCAGATTTCGAGGAGGGTGCCGTCGTCGCCCCGTTCGGGGCGGACGATGACGGGTTGTCCGTGGCGGTCGTCCCACATGATCGCCCATCCGGGGCCGTAGTTGGCGAGCGCGCGGGCGTGCCCGGGGCTGACCATCCGGCGGCGGGTGGCGGTGATGTTGGCGTACGTCATGCGGTGTGCCTTTTGATTTCCCCGGCGTCTTATCCCGGGGCTGTGTCGGCGGTGTTTACCGCCTAATTCAATGGACGCTCGACCCCCGCATGTTTGTCAACCGGGATGCGCATTTACCTGGCAGATTCTTTCGCGCGACATTCGGGCAATCGGGCATCGTTCACGTCGTCCGGTGAAATAGGTGAAGAGCTGGACGTGCGTTGTATGTCAAGCCGATTAGGTGAGCTTCTTGTGAGACGTTTCCGCAGATCGGCGGTTAGTTTTGTTAGGGCAGCCTCTCCAGCCGTTGGGGTGACTAGATTTATTGGCCGGTCGACTTGCTGTCCGCGTTATGCGCGAGGGATGGTCGTGACGCAAACGAAAAACACCGGCCCGAACGGGGCCGGTATAGCGACCGGAAAGGGCGTTACGAAATGGCCATCCATGCCGCGGAAATCACCGCTACCGACATCGCCGCCGCTGATGCGGAAACCGCCGTCACCATTCCCGCCGACGCAGCGCCTGTGGCGGCCCCTGACGGCCCCGATGTCGCCGCCCTGGACACCGACGGCAGCCCGGACGCGGACGGGCGTGTGGTGGCGGTGTGGGCGGCGTTGAACGCCGAGCCGGGCGCGTCGGCCACGGTGATCGGGGCGGCGGCCGGGCTGAGCCGGATGGCCGCAGGCAAGATCCTCAACCAGTTCGAGGCCGAGGGGCGGGCCCGCCGCGAGGCGGGGGTGAACGATGGTCAGTCGCGGGGCCGTGCCGCTGACCGGTGGTTCCCGATCACCGCTGACACGCCCGCACTGACCGGCACCGCCAACACGTCGGCCCTGGCCCCGGACGCGTCGGATGTCGCGCCCGCCGGAATCACCGCGCCGGACACGGAAACCCCGGACACGGACGCGGTGCCCGCCTCGGATGAGGAGGCGGTCCCGTCCGCCATCGTTTCGACCGACCCTGCCTTGGTACAGGAGCCGACCGGCGAGGCGGACCTGGTGTAGGGCGACGCTGAAAATGAGCACGCAGGCGGCGTTCGTGGTGTCTATGTGGACGACATGAACGACCCCGCCAGGCGGTGGCCTGACGGGGTCTGGTGCTCACGGTGTCGTGGTGGTGCTCAGTC
>NZ_JBQQBQ010000100.1:0-23313 GCF_052245915.1 Nonomuraea sp. 10N515B | reverse complement strand
CCGCGCCACGGCACCGTCCTGCCGATCACCCAGGCCGAGTACGACCGGCTACTGCAACAGTGGGGCTGAGCCGCCCTGTGGCGGAGCCGCCAACCGCTCGACATGCCGAGCGCGCAACCCGTGTGATGACCCACCTAAGACTGATAGCGCTAACATCGATGGCTCTCGGAAAGAGGCACGCATGACGGTGAGCAGATGGGCGGCCGCCACGGCCGCGCTCGTTCTAGCCTGCTTTGACCTAGTGGCCACGGCCGCTCCGGCGCTCGCCGCGACGCTGCCGACCGGCGCCCGGTCCTTGGAGTCGGTCAACTACCCCGGCCGGTACGTCCGGCACGCCGACGCGCTCGGCCGTATCGACCCGCTCACCTCGGCCGCCGCGACCCAAACCAAGCTCGACGCGACCTTCACAATCGTCAACGGCTTGGCCATGCCCTCCTGCTACTCCTTCCAGACCAAGGACGGCCGATTTCTGCGGCACCGCGACTGGCGGCTGCGTGTGGACGCCAACACCGGCGACGCGACGTTCCGGGCTGACGCCACGTTCTGCGCCGTCGACGGTTCCGTCGCCGGATCGACGTCGCTGACCTCCTATAACTATCCGAACCGGCGGATCAGGCACCGCGACTTCGAGCTCTGGCTGGACCCCTACCAGGACAGCGCGACCTTCCGCGCGGACAGCTCGTTCCGGATCGCCGCGCCGTGGGCACCCAAGACGAACCGGAACCCGGTGATCCCCGGCCTGTTCGCCGACCCGCACATCATCGCGATCAACGGCCGCTACTACCTGTACGCGACGACCGACGGCTACGCGGGCTGGCGCGGGACGTACTACAAGGCCTTTTCCTCCGCCGACCTGGTGACCTGGACCGACCACGGCGTTGTCCTCGACCACGGCCCCGACGTGTCCTGGGCGGACGACTCGGCCTGGGCCCCGGCGGTCGCGGCGGCCAATGGCCGCTACTACCTGTACTTCAGCGGCGGCGCGGCCACCGGAAACATCGCGAAGCAGCTAGGCGTCGCGGTCTCCGACTCGCCGTCGGGCCCGTTCCGGGACGCGCTCGGACGGCCGCTCATCGCCGCCGGCCAGTACTCCGGCCAGGCGATCGATCCGATGGTCTTCACCGACGACGACGGCCGCTCATACCTCTACTGGGGACAGGGCGTCGCCCGCGTCGTGCCGCTGAACGGCGACATGACCTCCTTCAACCCAGCGCAAGTACGGACGATCACCCCATCGGGCTACAACGAAGCGCCGTTCGTGTTCAAACGCGGCGGGATCTACTACCTCATGTGGTCGGAGAACGACACCCGCAGCGAGGACTATCGAGTGGCGTATGCGACCGGGTCGAGCCCGCTGGGACCGTGGACCAAGCGCGGCGTGGTGCTGCAGAAGCGGCTGGAGGCCGGAATCAAGGGCACCGGGCACCATTCGGTCGTCCGGATGCCCGGCACCGACACGTGGTACATCGCCTACCACCGGTTCGCTGTGCCAGCGGGGAACGGGACCAACAGGGAGGTGGCCGTCGACCGGATGGAGTTCGCCGCAGACGGAACGATCCGTCCGATCGTGCCGACCCTCTGAGCCTGTGGGTGGCGATTCATCATCCGGCCAGGTCGAGCCGCACGGCCGACCTAAGTCACCGCCGCCGTCCCTACGTACGGAGCAATGTCCCACAGCCGCCGGTCCTGCTGTTGGAGCAGCACGATGCGCGCGGCCCGGACGTGCGTCAGCACCATGATGTCTGCAAGTGAGGTTAGACCCAGGAATTTAGCTCTAGTGATTGGACATTTCATGACACTGATCACGGCGTCTGATGGTCACTCATCAGGACCGTTGCGGAGCACCCGGCCGTCGCACCGGTTGCTGATCGCCCTTATGGTGACCGCGCTCACCGCAGTGGCAAGCCTCGTCGTCTCCGCGCCGCCGGCCAATGCCGCCACCAGCCAATTCCGAGGCATGAACTGGGCCGTGCTGGGTGACAACTTCAGCACCGGCACGCTCGTCGTGCAGGGCCTGAGCCAGTCCGACAGCAACGCGACAGTACGGGCCAAGGCCAACGCCCTCTACGACGACATGGCCTCCACCATGGGGGTCAACACCGTCCGCCTGCCTATCAACACTCACACCGTGGCCAACACGACCTGGTGGAACGCCTACCGCGGCGCCATTGACGCCGCCACCGCCCGTGGATTCAAGGTCATTCTCGCCTATTGGGAGGACGGCGCCGCCTCCGGCGGCAGGATCACGAACCTCGCCGCATGGAACACGATGTGGTCCAGCGTGACCAACACGTACGGCTCGAACAGCAACGTCTACTTCGAACCGATGAACGAGCCGCACGGCTACACATCGGCGGAATGGCGCAACGTCGCAGCGAACTGGCTCAGCTATCACACCTCGGCAGTGCCCGGCCGGGTGCTCGTCGGCGGCACCGGCTACAGCCAGGACCTGCGGGACATCTGCAACGACAGCCGCTTCAACTCGACGCTGCTGTCCTTCCACCACTACGCCTTCTTCTACAGCGCGATGACCTACGACGCCTTCCGAAGCCACATTCAGACGCGTCTGGGCAACTGCGCCTCCCGCGCGGTCGCCACCGAGTTCGGCGCGCCGATGTCCACCGGCCTCAACTACGGCGACGCGAACAGCACCGACAACTTCGTACGCCACATCCGCGCCATGGCCCAGGTGATGCGTGACAACCAAATGGGCGGCACCTACTGGCCCGCCCTCGGCGGCAAGCCGGGCGACATCGGCTACGACTGGTACTCGATGTACGCCCTGAGCGGCAGCGGCACCAATCTCAACTTGACCGTCCGCAACACCTCCGGCGCTGACCGGATCCGGTATGCGTGGGGCGACACCATCGGCGGCGGCGACACCACCTACTACAGGATCAACGCGCGCCACAGCGGCAAGGCCATGGACGTCCAACAACCGAACACCGACAACGGTGCGCGCGTCGGCCAGTACACGTACGGCGGCAACGCGTGGCAGCAGTGGCAGTTCCAGGACGCCGGCGGCGGCTACTGGCGCATCATCAGCCGCCACAGCGGAAAGTGCCTCGATGTGGTGAGCGCTTCAACCGCCGACGGTGCCGAGCTCATCCAGTACACCTGTGGCACCGGCACCAACCAGCAGTTCCAGATGGTCGCCAACGGCAGCTACTTCCAGCTCCGGGCACGACACAGCAGCAAATGCGTGGACGTACCGGCCGCATCGACCGCGGACGGCGTGATCCTCAAGCAGTATCCGTGCAACACCGGCACCAACCAGCAGTGGTCGCGCACGGCCGTCTAACGGTCGTCTCGACGTGACCGCGGATCCGTGGTACGGCCCTCACGCCCCCGGTGCCGAGCTCGTGCTGTGTGCTCGGTGCTGGGGGAGCCGGACGGATCGGGAAAGGAGCAAACGGTCGACGATACCAGCGGCGCCTGGCCAATCTGCCGGCCAGGCGCCGTGACATGCTCGTCGAGCTGTCCGCGGCGGCCCCATCGCGGCGGCCGATCTGGCCGACCTGCTGCGGATGGGACGCCTGCCGGAGGCCTGGATCGCCCCGCCGGACGTGCGGGAGCTCGTGCGTACAGGAGCAAGCTCGTCCAGCAGCGGACCAGCTGTAAGGACCGGCCTCACGCGGTGCTGGGCAAGCTCGGAAGGCATCCGAAGGCCAGCGATCTGTTCGGGGTCGGCGGCCGTACCTGGCTGGCCGGCCAGCAGATCCAGGGCGCCTACCGGATCCGGATCGACTCGTTACTGCTCGGCTTCACCGTGTTCCTGGTGGGCTCGCTGGCGTGCGCGGTGAACCCGGCGATGCCGGTGCTGCTGGCCGGCCGCGGCATCCAGGGGTTGGGGCAGGGCTGCTGTCCGGGCTGGGCTTCGCCGCCGTCCGATCAGCCCTGCCGCGGCGGTTGTGGACGCGTGGCAACTCGCTGATGTCGGCGATGTACGGCGTCGGCAACTTTGTCGGCCCTGCGCTCGGTGGGTTGTTCGCCAGTGTTTCCCCCACCCTCGTCACCCGCCGCACCACCGCTCCACCCGCCGGGTAAGGCAAGGCCGCTCGCGCTGTGGGCCGGGTGACGCTGGCCACGCCGGGCTTGCGGCGACGTACGGGCATGACCGAGGCGACGGGGATTACCCTCTCGACCATGTCAACCTCGGCAAAGGCATGTGGCCGCGTCACGTTAGGGGAGTCCAAATGCCCTTGACCTCGGTGTAGGCCTCGATCGCCTCCCAGCCCATCTCTCTGCCGATGCCGGAGGCCTTGATGCCGCCCCAGGGGGCGGCCGGGTCCTGAAGGGGCAGGGAGTTGATGTAGATCGCGCCTGCCTTGAGTCGCTGGGCGAGGCGGTTGGCGCGGCCCACGTCGCGGGTCCACACGCTCGCCACCAGACCGTACGGGGTGTCGTTGGCGCGGCTGACGACGTCGTCTTCGTCCTCGTAGGACAGGATCGACAGCACCGGGCCGAAGATCTCCTCGGTGGCGATCGTCATCGAGTCCGTCACGCCGGTGAAGACCGCGGGGCGGAGGAAGAAGCCGTGGGCCAGGTCGCCGTCGACGGCACGTTCGCCGCCGGTCAGCAGTGTCGCCCCTTGGCCGACGCCGAGGCCGATGTACCGCGTCACCCGCTCCAGCTGTTCGGCCGAGACGACGGGGCCGAGCTGGGCGGCCAGGTCCATGCCGTTCCCCAGCACCATCGCGGACGCGGCGCCTGCGATCTTCGTGGTGAACTCGTCGAGGCGGCTGGTGTGGACGTACATGCGCGCGTATTGGGCACAGATCTGACCGGAGTGGAACAATGCCCCGATCAGATTGCCCTCCACCGCGGCGTCGATGTCGGCGTCGGGGGTGATGATGCTCGGCGCCTTGCCGCCCAGTTCCAGTGAGACGCGGGTGAGATGGTCGGCGCTGGCGCGGACGATCTCCTTGCCGACCTCCGTGGAGCCGGTGAAGGAGACCTTCGCGACGCCTGGGTGGCGGACCAGTGCCGCGCCGGTGGCCCCGTCGCCGGTGAGGGCGTTGATGACCCCTGGCGGGAAGCCGGCCTCGGTCGCGAGCTCGGCCAGCCGCAGCGTGGACAGCGGCGTCTGCTCCGCAGGCTTGATCACCACGGTGTTTCCGGTGGCCAGCGCGGGGGCCAGCTTCCAGGCCAGGATCATCAGCGGCGTGTTCCACGGCGTGATGAGGGCGCACACGCCCAGCGGTTCGCGACGGGTGTGGTGGGCGAATCCGGGAATCGACACCGGCGAGGAAACGCCGGTGATCTTGGTGGCCCAGCCAGCGTAGTAACGCAGGACGTCGATCACGTTGGGTAGCACGAACTGCTGGTTGAGCCCGACCGGCATACCGTTGTCGCGGGTCTCGATCTCGGCGAGCTCGAGCGCGTGCTGTTCGACGAGATCGGCGAGGCGCCACAGCAGGCGTCCGCGTTCGCTGGGCATCATGCCGCTCCATGCGGCGGACTCGAACGCGCGGCCCGCGGCGGCGACCGCGGCGTCCACGTCCGTCGTGCCGGCGTGGGCGACCTCGCCGATGACCTCGCCGGTCGCCGGGTTGACGGTCTCGAAGCGGTCGCCGGTGGTGGCGTCGGCCCACTGGCCGTCGATGAGCAGCCGACCTTTGCGGAACATGGTGCCTCTCACTTCCCGAGCTTCCCGAGGAGCAGGTCTGCGGCCCGCTCGGCGATCATGATGGTGGGCGCGTTCGTGTTGCCTGAAGGGACGTCCGGCATGATCGAGGCGTCCACGACCCGCAGACCGTCGACTCCGTGCACGCGCAGCCGCGGGTCCACGACCGCGTTCCGGTCGACGCCCATCCGGCAGGTGCCGACCTGATGGTGGTAGGTCTGGACGTGCGTGCGGACGTAGTCGCGGACAGCGTCGCGGTCGGTGACGTCGCTGCCCGGCGCCCATTCGTCCTTGCGCCACTCGTCGAGGGCGGGCTGCCGGCCGATCTCGCGCACGAGCTCCACGGAGTCGGCCATCACCTCGAGGTCGTGCGGGTCCGAGAACACCTGCGGGTCCATGGCAGGGGGAGTGGTGGGATCGGTGGACCGCAGCCACAGCCGGCCCCGGCTGTGCGGGCGGATGAGCCCGCCCAGGCAGGTGAATCCGTTCTCAGGAACGCTGGGGTCGTCGCCGAGATAGGGCCCGTGGACCAGGAGCGGCTGCGTGTCCGCCACGGTCAGCGCGGGGTTGCTCTTCCAGAAGATGTTGACCTCCAGGCCCTGCACCGACAACGGCGGCAGCGGCTGGGTGGTCTCCCACAGCACCGGGCAGATCAGGTGGTCGTGCAGGTTCGCTCCGACGCCGGGCAGATCCACCTGTACGTCGATGCCGAGCGCACGGAGCTCGTCGGCCGGGCCGATCCCGGACAGCAGGAGGACCTGCGGTGACCCCATGGCGCCGCCGCTCAGGATGACCTCGTTGTGCGCGTGAGCTCGCTCCGTCCGGCCCTGGATGATGTACTCCACGGCGGTGCAGCGGCCGGCGTCGAGGACGAGTCGCGACACCACGGCGCCGGTGATGACGGTCAGCGCCGGGTTGCCGAGGATCGGCTCGACGAAGCTTGTCCACGTGCTTCGCCGCCGGCCGTCCAGGACCGTGTGCTGGGTATAGCTCACGCCGAGGTAGTCCTGGCTGTTCGGGTCCGTGACAAAGGGCAGGTCCGCCTGCTGCGCCGCTGCCACAAAGGCGGCGGACAGCGGGTTGGGGTCGTTGTTCCTGCGCACCGGAAGCAGCCCGCCGTGGCCGTGCAGCGCCGACGGGCCGTCCTCGTGGTCCTCTGATCGCTTGAAGTAGGGCAGGACCGTGTCCCAGTCCCAGCCGAGGCAGCCGCGGTAGGCCCAATTGTCGTAGTCCTGCGGGACCCCTCGGGCGTAGATCATGCCGTTGATCGAACTGCTGCCGCCGACCACCTTGCCACGCGGCCATCCCAGGCGGCGGCCGGCGGCGTGGGGCTGGGGTTCGGTGACGTACGCGTAGTCCACCTCGGTGTTCCACAGCGCGAGCGACATCCCCGGGTTGTGGATCTCAGGACGTGTGTCCAGCCCGCCGGACTCGATCAGCAATACGCGATGCCCGGCGTCGACGAGCCGGCGGGCGAGCACGCAGCCCGCGGATCCCGCACCCACGATCACGTCGTCGTAGGCGGCTGTTGTACCAGCCATTGAACTCTCCATTGTTCGAAAAACGAACCCTGTGGTTCGATATGTTTCGGAAGTGTGACGCTCGCTTCGAACCGCGTCAAGAGGTCAAGTGAGTTCGCGGGTGACCCGCACGGGCCCGCCGGTCTGGATAGCGTTGAATGCAGGGTTCGGATTGCGAACGATGGGGTGCCCATGGAGATTGCGAAGACGGCCGATCAGGCGCTGGTGGTGCTGCTGCATCTGGCCGAACATGGCGCCTCGGCGCCGGCGGAGATCGCCCGGGCGACAGGCCTGAACCGGACCGTCGTGCATCGGTTGCTGGCGACTCTGCATGGCCGCGGCTTCGTGCTCAAGCGCGGTGAGCGATTCGCCGTCGGGCCTGTTGCCGCGCGAGTCGCCGGCGCGTTCCAGCCCGAACTGCGAGCAACCGCGCGGGCGGCGTTGGCGGCGGTCGCGGACGCGGTCGGCGAGACGTTGGTGTTCGCGGTGCCCGACGGCACGGAGGCGGTGGTGGCCGACCAGGTGGTGAGTCGCAACCGGCTCGTGCGGGCGCAGTATGATCTGGGCTTTCGCCATCCGCTGCACATCGGCGCCACCGGGCTGGCAATTCTGGCGTTTCTGCCCCAGGCAGAGGCCGCGCCGGTGCTGGCGCATGCGCCGGATGCCGCCGCGCTGGGCGCCAGGCTGGACCGGATCAGGCGGGATGCGTACTCCATCACCCACAACGAGATGGGCTCCGGCGAATCCGGTCTGGCCGTTCCGGTGTTCGACGGATTCGGGGACGTCGTGGGCAGCATCGGCGTCGTCGTCCCTGGAGTGGACGTGCCCGATCTCGACGCCCACATTCCGGCGCTGCGCAAGGCGGCGGACCGGATTCGCGATCACCTCGCCAAAGGCTGATCCCGGCCCTTCGCACCGTTCTGGCGGCCGCCCCTCCGAGAGGGGTGGCCGCCGCTGTCTGTCATGGCAGAGGTCTTGACGGTCCGATGCGGCTCACCTATGGTTCCCACAAGTTCGAACGATAGGGTTCGATATACGAACCACATCATGGAGGCCGTCGATGTCCGGCACCGATGCCCCGGCTCCCGTACCGTCCAAGGGGCGCTTCGCCCGAGTCGTCGCGGCCAGCGTGGCCGGCACGACGATCGAGTTCTACGACTTCTTCCTCTACGGCACCGCGGCCGCACTGGTCTTCAACAAGGCCTTCTTCCCGGCGGGCGACCCGCTGACCGGCGTGCTGCTGGCGCTGGTCACCTACGCCGTCGGATTCCTCGCCCGGCCGCTGGGCGGGGTGCTGTTCGGGCACCTCGGCGACCGGTTCGGCCGCCGCCGGACGCTGTCGCTGAGCCTGATCCTCATGGGCGCGGCCACCGTCGCGATCGGCCTGATCCCGACCTACGCCAGCATCGGCGTGGCCGCGCCCATCCTGCTCACCGCGCTGCGTCTGGTCCAGGGGCTGGCGCTCGGCGGCGAGTGGGGCGGCGCGGTGCTGCTGGTCGCCGAGCACGGGTCGCCCGAGCGCCGTGGGTTCTGGAGCAGTTGGCCGCAGACCGGCGGGCCGCTCGGCAACATGACCGCGACCGGGGCGCTCGCCGTCCTTGGTCTCGGCATCTCGAACGAGGAGTTCCTGGACTGGGGGTGGCGCATCCCCTTCCTGCTGTCCGCCGTGCTGGTCATCGTCGGGATCTGGCTGCGGCACGCCGTGGAGGAGTCTCCGATCTTCCTGGCGGCACGCGCCGCTGCCGATCCGGCGCACGGCCCCGCCCCGATCGGCACGGTGCTGCGCCACCACCGCAAGCAGGTGCTCATCGCCGCCATGGCGAACGTCGGCGAGAAGGCGACGTACTACACCTTCAGCATCTTCCTCATCACCTACCTGACCCAGGTCGTGCACATGTCACGGGGCGCCGCACTCGGCGCGATCACGATCGCATCGGTGTTCCAGGTGGCGGCGATCGTGACCGGCGGGATGCTCGCGGACCGGTTCGGACGCCGCGTGTGCAGCATCGTGCTAGCCGTGCTGATCGCGGTATGGGCGCTGGCCGGGCTGCCGTTGGTGGACGGCGGCCAGTTCGCCGTCGTGACGATTGTCGTCGTCATCGGGCTCACCCTGCACGGCCTGATCGGCGGCGCACAGACCCCGTTCTTCGCCGAACTGTTCCCCAGCGAGGTGCGCTACACCGGCGCGTCCCTGGGCTACCAGCTGGCCACCGTCTTCGGCGGCTCGCTCGCGCCGATCATCGGCGTGGCGCTGCTGTCCCGCTACCCGTCGACCTTGCCCGTCGCGCTGTTTCTCTGCGCCACCCTGGCCTGCACCGTGATCGCGTTCCTGTGGGCCGGCGAGACCCGGCACCACGACCTGCGCGACATCGCCGCACCGCATGAGGCCGGCAAAGCCTCCGCCCGGGCCTGAAAGGAAATCCACGCAATGCCGTACTTCACCCGCGTCGGCGACATCCCCCGCAAGCGCCACACCCAATTCCGTCAGCCCAACGGCGGCCTCTACCGCGAGGAATTGATGGGAGAGGAGGGCTTCGTCGGTGACTCGTCGCTGCTGTACCACCGGCACTCCCCATCCGACGTGGTACGCGCCGCGCCCGTCGGCCAGGAGCCGGAGCAACTGACCGACAACCACCCGCTGCTGCCGCGCCACCTGCGGCCACACCAGCTCAAGGTCGCCGGCGACCTCGTCACCGGACGCGTCCCGCTGCTCGCCAACGACGACGTCGTGATGAGCTACGCGGCCGTCGACCAGCCGTCGCCGCTCTACCGCAATGCGATCGGCGACGAGCTGGTGTACATCGAATCCGGGCAGGCCCGGCTCGAGACGGTGTTCGGCACGCTGGAGGCCGGCCGCGGCGACTACGTCGTCGTGCCCACCTCCACCACCCACCGGTGGGTGCCCACGAGCGCCGAGCCACTGCGCGCCCTGACCTTCGAGGCGAGCGGCCACCTCACCCCACCGGCGCGCTACCTGTCGGCACGCGGCCAATTCCTGGAGAACGCCCCCTTCTGCGAGCTCGACCTCCGACGCCCTGAAGGACCGCTGCTGGTCGAGGGCGAGGACGTGGACGTGCTGGTGAAGAACCGCAACGGCCTCACCCGCTACACCATGGCCCGCCACCCGTTCGACGTGGTCGGCTGGTTCGGCTGCCTGTACCCGTGGGCGTTCAACATCTGGGACTTCTCGCCCGTCACCGGGTCGCTGCACCGGCCGCCACCGGTCCACCAAACCTTCGAGGGTCCCGGGTTCGTCATCTGCTCGTTCGTGCCACGGCTGTTCGACTACCACCCCGACGCGGTGCCGGTGCCGCCCTTCCACGCCAACGTCGACTCCGACGAGGTGCTGTTCTACGCCGACGGGTCGTTCATGAGCCGCAAGGGCACCGGCATCGAGCAGGGCTCGGTGTCGCTGCATCCGGCCGGCTATATCCACGGCCCGCACCCCGGCAGCATCGAAGCCGGCATCGGCGCCAAGTCGACCGACGAGACCGCCGTCATGCTCGACACCTACCGGCCTTTGAAGCTCGCCCCCGGCGCCGCCGGGATCGCGGACGCTGGCTACCTGCAGAGCTGGCGGAGCAGGTGAGCATCGTGGAGGAGCGGGAGCTACTCGCGGTGCCGATGCAGTCGGCCGCGGTCGGCAGCGAGATCTACTCCGGCATCGCCCGCCTGGCCGGCACCCTCTGGTGCGCCCGCCGCCGGGCCGTGCCGGGGCGTCGCGCCGGCACCGTGGTGGTCATCTGCCACCCGTCCAGCAACTTCCTCGGCCACTACGCCCTCGCGCCGTTCGCCGCGGCCGGCGTGGACGCCGTCGCGATGACTACCCGCTACCTCGGTAACGACAGCGCGCTGCTGCTCGAGAACTGCGTGCTCGACGTGGGATCGGTCGTCCGGCACCTGCGCGAGGAGGGCTACGAGCGCATCGTGCTGGTCGGCAATTCCGGCGGCGGCGGGCTGGCCGCGCTGTACCAGAACCAGGCCGAACGTCCCACCATCACCCAGTCGCCTTGCGGCAGCGGGCCTGACCTCACCCGCGCCGACCTGCCGCCCGTCGACGCGCTCGTCCTGGCCATGGCGCACCCCGGACGTGCCGCGCTGCTCGCCGAGTGGCTGGACCCCGCGATACGCAACGAGAACGACCCGCTCGACCGCGACCCCGCGCTCGACATGTTCGACGCCGAGCACGGACCGCCCTACGACGCGGCCTGGCTGGCGCGCTACCGAGCCGCGCAGCGGGCCCGCAACGATCGGATCACCGACTGGGCGCAGGCGCGGCTGGCCGAGATCAGCGAACGCGGCATCCCGGACCTGCCGTTCTGCGTGCACGGCGTGTGCGCCGACCCGCGCTTCCTCGACCTGTCACTCGACCCCTCCGACCGTGAGACCGGGACCCTGTGGGGCCCGCCCTGGGCCGCCAACCTGCAGCCGTCCGCCCTCGGGCACTACACCACCCTGCGGTCATGGCTGTCGCAATGGTCCCTCCGGCACACCAACGGCCATGGGCCAGACCGGCTGCGCGGCGTCTCCGTACCGGTGCACGTCATCTACGGCACCGCCGACCAGGGCTGCTTCCCCTTGCACGCCCGTGAGCTCCACGACGCGGTTCCCCACGACCGCAAGGCGCTCACCGCGATCCCCGGCGGCCGCCACTACCTCAACGGCCAGCCCCAGCTCGCGGAGCTGATGGTCAAGACCGTGCTCGACTGGCTCGGCTGACACACGACCACGGGAACCTTCATGTACTTCGACTACGTCACCCACCCCGCCTACGAGCCCGCGCAGCGGCACGATGCGCGCCGGCATCCGGTCGTGATCGTCGGCGGCGGACCCACCGGGCTCGCGCTCGCCCTCGGCCTGGCCCGCTACGACGTGCCCAGCGTCGTGCTCGAGGCCGACCAGACGGTGTGCGTGGGCAGCCGCGCCGCCTGCCTGTCGCGCCGCACGCTGGAGATCATGGAACAGCTCGGCGTCGCCGACAGCTACCTCGCCAAAGGGTTGCCCTGGACCAAGGGGGTCAGCTACTACCGCGACGCCGAGGTGCTCAGGTTCGCCATGCGCGACGACCCGGACGAGAAGTTCCCACCGATGATCAACCTCCAGCAGTGTTACGCGGAGGACTACCTGCTGGCCGCCGCCCAGCGGCACAGCGGTCTCGTCGAGGTCCGCTGGGGCAACACGCTCACCGCGCTGAGTCCGACCCCGGACGGCGCGGAGCTGGCCGTACGCACCGCGACCGGGCAGGACTACACCATGACCGCCGACTGGGTGGTCGGCTGCGACGGCGCCCGCAGCGCGGTCCGCGAGCTGACCGGGCTGCGGCTGTCCGGCACCTCCTACGAGGGCGCCTACGTGATCGTGGACGTCGAGTTGAGCACCGACCGGCCCGCGATGCGCTACGCCTGGTTCGATCCGCCATCCAATCCGGGATCCACCGTGCTCATGCACCGGCAGCCCGACGACATCTGGCGGCTGGACTACCAGCTGCGCCCAGGGGAGGACCCCGACGAGGCGATCAAACCCGAGAACGTGATGCCACGCGTACGCAGCCACCTGCGCATGATCGGCGAGCGTGACGACGTGGACCCGGTGTGGATTTCCCTGTACCGCGCCCGGGCGCTGACGCTCGACGCCTACCGGCACGGCCGGATCCTGCTCGCCGGCGACGCCGCGCACCTAGTGCCGATCTTCGGCGTCCGCGGCATGAACTCCGCCATCGACGACACCCACAACCTCGCCTGGAAACTGGCCTTTGTCACGCGCGGCTGGTCACCGGAACGGCTGCTCGACACGTACTCGGCCGAACGCGTCCACGCGGCCAGGGAGAACATCCGCTACGCAGCCAAGAGCACCGAGTTCATGGCACCCCCGTCGTTCGCATTCGACACGATGCGCACGGCCGTGCTCAGCCTGACCGCCGAAGGCCACAGCTGGGCCTCCTCGCTGATCAACCCGCGGCAGACCACCCCGATCTCCTACGCCACCTGCGGATTCACCGGCGAGTCCACAGCGGCGGGCGGACCGGCTCCAGGTGACGTCCTGCCCGAATGCCCCCTCACCCTGCCCACCGGCAAGGAGGGCCACGTCACCGACCTGCTCGGCCCCCACATCACCGTGCTCGTCTTCACCGCCGACGGCATCATTCCGCCGGACGTGCGAACGGTCACGGCGGGACCACGGCCACTGGACGTGGGCGTGATCAGCGCGGCGGCGACGCCGGCAGCCGCCCACGACCACACCGGGCGGCTGTTCCCCCGCTACGGGGCCCGGCCGGGGACCGCCTACCTCATCCGGCCGGACGGGCACGTGTACGCCCGCCGCCAAGACCCCCGGCCCGGCGAGATCCAGGCCCTGGTGAACGCCATGATCAATGGATACGGCAGCGGGAAGGACGCGCGGTGAGCCCCGATGACCTGGACGAGATCTACTCCGAGCTCTGCCACCGGATGACCACGGCCGGCCAGGACGAGGCGCTGCTCTACCTGGGCCGCCTCGTCTTGCTACTCGCCCACGAGGTCGACGACGCCGAGCGCGTCCGCACCGCCGTACGAGCCGCTCACCCCAAGCCGAACTGGGGGACGGAGAGGTTCTCGGCCGCCCCGTGAACGACGTGCGACACAGCCGTCGCAGGGTCCCACCAGATGCTGTGTGGCTTTCGACACGTGACGTGGTGATGGCGCCGGTGCCTGATTGCACCGAGATCCTAGGGCGCTTGGCGCCGTTCCACCGTTGATTGTGTGGCGCCCGGTGAGCGAGCCCACCGACACCCCTGCCGGTGCCGAGACCGGTCCGTGCCGACCCGGCCGGACGGCTGGCCCGACCTTCTCGGCTTACGGCCCCTTAGCAGCGCTGACCGTGCGAATCTCCGCCGTCGCCACGACGGTGGCGGTGGCACTCGTGCTGGTGAGCACCACGTTCCGGCTGCTGGAGGGCGAGGACCCGGAATATCTGCTGGGGTTCGAGCTGCCGTCCACGATCGGGCTGATGGTGGCCGCGATCGCGCGCCGGAGCCCTCGTCAACAACGCCGGCATCACCTCACCGATCCCGTTCCTGCAGGTCACCGGCACGGAATGGGACCGCGTCTTCACCGTCAACGTGCGCGGCGCCTACAACGTCACCCGCCGCGTCGCCCCAGGCATGGCCGAGCGCGGCTTCGGCCGGATCGTCTTCCTGTCATCGGTTTCGGCCGAACGCGGCGGCGGCGTCTTCGGCGGCGTGGCCTACTCCGCAGCCAAGGCCGCCCAGCTCGGTTTCGCCAGGGCCCTGGCCCGCGAGCTCGGACCGGCCGGCGTGACCGTCAACGCCGTCGCACCCGGGCTCATCGACACCGACATCACCGGCGGCGCCCACGTCAATGGCGGCTCCCACATCCGCTGACCCGGGAGTGTCCGAGCCTGACGCGACGCGCCTTTAACCTGCGGAAACACGTAACCCCATGTCCTGGGGGCCAAGGGGTCGCAGGTTCAAATCCTGTCGTCCCAACGGTGTGATGTTCCGACGGTGGAACGAGGCCGGTGCCGCGCCCCGCCCGTACCCGGCGCGGGCTGATCTAGCTGTACTGTCTCGCGAGGATTCTGTCCCAGCCCACCGTCTTGGCCCACTCGGCGTAGCTGCGCCAGCGCACGGCGGGGGCGCATCCGAGGTGGCAGGGACGCCGCCCTGGTAGGGCGGATGGGTCGTGCCCACGGCACGGTTCTCAGGCGGTGGCCTGGTCGAGCAGTTCGAGGAGGTGGTGGTACACCCGGGCGGTGGCGCGGGTGAGGCCGAGTTCGCAGGTGCGGTTGAGCGAGGCGTGCGCGGCGAAGTCCCCGGACTTGACGGATATGGCTTCAGCGTGGGTGGCGGAGGCGGTCAGCTCGGGGTGCAGCAGGCCGCGGTCGCCGGCGAAGGCGCAGCACTGCCAGCCCTCCGGAACTACCACGTGGTCGGCGATGGCTTGGGCGATTTCAGAGATGGCCGCGTCCAGGCCCAGGCGGGTGGACGAGCAGGTGGGATGGAGGGCGAGGGAGGCGAGGCGGCGAGGCTCGGGGAGGCGGGGCAGGAGGTGCTCGGCGGTGTAGGCCACGGCGTCGAGCACCCGGACGGGCAGCGCCTCCGCGAGGCGATGGAAGCCCTCGGTGCAGGAGGCGGCGTCGCTGATCACCGGGATGCGGCCGCCGTCCGTGGCGTCGAGGAGCGCGTCGCGCACGCGGTCGGCCATCGTCTCGTAGCCGTCGGTGTACCCCTTGGACGACCAGGGCGTGCCGCAGCACAGCCCGCCGATCCCCTCCGGCACGTGCAGCCGCACGCCCGCACGCCTGGCCAGCCGCGCGAACGCGATCATCACGCCGGGCCCGCCGTCGGCGGGGGCGAACACAGTGTTCAGGCAGGACGGAAGGTAGACCGCGTCGGCATCGGGATTCGGTAGCGGACGGCGGCGCATCCCGCCGCGCGGCAGGTCGCGGCTCCACTGGGGGACGCTCTCGGGGGTGGTGAGGGCGCGGGCGGCGCGGCCGGCGGCCTCGGGCAGCGCCGGCGGGGTGGTGGCGGCGGCGTCCAGGGCGAGGTTCATCGCCCGGGTGACGCCGTCCCAGTGCTTGGCGGCCGACTTCCAGCCTTGCTGCGTCACGCGGCCGTGGCGTTCGGCGCGCAGGCGCTTGGTCAGGTCGCCGGTGTTGATGCCGACGGGGCAGGCGGTGGCGCACATGCCGTCCACGGCGCAAGTGTCCACGGCGTCGTAGCCGTACTCGGCCTCCAGCTCGCGGGCGAGGGCATGGTCGCCGGCGGAAACGGCGGCGGCCAGCTCGCGCCGCAGCACGATGCGCTGACGCGGGGTGGTGGTCAGGTCCCGGCTGGGGCAGACGGGTTCGCAGTAGCCGCACTCCACGCACCGGTCCACTTCGGGTTCGACGGTGACGACGGCCTTGAGGTCGCGCAGGTGGGCGTCGTCGCGGTCGGTGAGGACGACGCCGGGGTTGAGCGTGCCGTCCGGGTCGCACAGGCGCTTGATCTCGCGCATCACCTCGTACAGCTCGTCGCCGTACTGGCGGTGGACGAACGGGGCCATGACCCGCCCGGTGCCGTGCTCGGCCTTGAGCGTGCCGCCCCGCGACAGGACGGCCTCCACCATGTCCTCGGTGAAGCCGGCGTAGCGCTTCAGCTCCGTGTCGAAGCGCTCGTTGAGCATGAAGTGCAGGTTGCCGTCCTTGGCGTGGCCGAAGATGACGCTGCGCTCGTACCGGTGCCGCATGAACAGGCCGGTCAGCTCGTCGCACAGCTCGGCCAGGGCGGGCACGGGGACGGCGACGTCCTCCAGCAGCGCGGTGGTGCCGCTGGGCCGGGCGCCGGCGACGGAGGCGTACAGGCCCTTACGGATGTGCCACAACGCCGCCCTGCCACCGGCCTTCCTGCTCAGCCGGGCGGGCGCCGCCAGCGACAGCGAGGGGAACAGCTCGCCGGCGGCGCGTTCGCGGTCGGACAGCCGGTCGGAGTCTGACTCCTGCCATTCGACCAGGAGCGCCGCGTGCTCGGCGACGGCAAGCGTACGCAGGACGTCATCGGCTTGGGGGTCGCTCTGGGCCACCCGCAGCGACTCGGCGTCCAGCAGCTCGACGGCGGCCGGCTCGACGGCGACCAGGCCGGGCATGGAGGCCATGGCCTGGCGCAGGGTGGGGAAGACGAGCAGGCCGGTGGCGGCCAAGCGGTGCGCGGGCACCGTGCGGAAGACGGCCTCGGCGACGAAGCCGAGCGTGCCCTCGCTGCCGATGACCAGGTGGGCGAGGATCTGCGCGGGGGAGTGGTGGTCGAGGAAGCTGTTGAGGCCGTACCCCATGGTGTTCTTGAGCGAGAACTGGGCGGTGATCCGGCGGACCGAGTCGGGATTGTCCCGCACGCGGTCGCGCAGCCGTTCCAGGCCCTGAGCCAGCTCGGGTTCGAGCGTGCGCAGGCGCTTGTCGGCGTCGGGGGCGCCGGTGTCGATGACGGTGCCGCTGGGCAGCACGATCGTCATCGAGTCCAGGGTTTGGTAGGTGTTGGCGTGCGTGCCGCAGGTCATGCCGCTGGAGTTGTTGGCCACGACGCCGCCGATCGTGCACGCCGACTCGCTGGCCGGGTCGGGGCCGAGCTTGCGGCCGTACGGGGCGAGGCGGGCGTTGACCTGCCGCAGCACCGCGCCCGGCTGCACGCGCACCCGGTGCCCTTCGTCCAGCACCTCGATTCCACGGAAGTGCCGACGGGTGTCCACGAGGAGATGCTCGCTGACGGCCTGCCCGCTCAGGCTGGTGCCACCAGAGCGGAAGGTGAGGGGGAGGCCGGTGCGCAGCAGCGCGGCGACCTGCTCGGCGCTCTCGGGGACCAGCACGGCCTGCGGGGTGAGCAGGTAGTGCGAGGCGTCGTGGGCCATGCCGAGCCGGTCGCTCGCGCGCGTTCTGGTGATTCCCGGAACGGCGGCTTCCACCGCGGCGAGGAGAGTGGGGTCCGCTCTATCGATCACGTTCGTCCTCTCTTATCGGCGCGGGTCGATGTGGATCTTCGGGCCCGGCCCAGCGCCGGTCGGCCGGCATCCGGCCAGGACGCCGGCGGTCTCGGCGAGGGGGACCGTGGCGGCCACGAGAGGGCGGGCGTCGACCGAGGCCTCGGCATAGGCGGCGATGGCTCCTGCGAGGCCGGCCGAGCCGCCGAGGATGCCGACGGCGGTGACGTCCTTGAGCGCCAGGTCGCGGGTGTCGATCGTGGACGGGGTGCCGGCCAGGCCGATGTAGACGACCCGCCGGCCGGGTTCGACGAGGTCGAGAGCGAGAGCGGGCAAGCCGGGCGCGTTGGACGCGTCGATGACGGCATCCCAGGGTAGCGATGGCAGTGACTTCCGGGTCCAGGCATCGGTGAAGCCGAGGCTTTCGGCCAGGCGAAGCCCGTGGTCGTCGCGTCCCATCACGTGGACCTCGACTCCGTCGGCGCGCGCGAACAGCGCCGTGAGGAGGCCGATCGTGCCCGTGCCCAAGACCAGAGCCCGCTCGCCCGCCGTCAGCCTCGCGGCGCGGACGGCCCGCAGCGCGTTGCCTCCCGGTTCGACGAGCGCGCCGAGCGTGGGATCCACGATGTCCGGCAGGTGATGCAGGGCCGTGGCGGGCACTGCGAGTTGCTCGGCCAGCGCGCCCGGGCGGCCCCGGCTGATGCCGATCTCGGCAAGCTCGGCGCACACGTGGTGGAGGCCGGCCCGGCAACGGTCGCAGTGACCGCAGCCGAGCATGGTGTCACCGGTGACTCGCCGCCCGAGCCATGAAGGGCTCACGCCCTCGCTCACCGCGCTGACGCGCCCGCACCATTCGTGGCCGGGACGGAGCGGGTACCAAGAGCGGCCGGTGTGCAGGTAGCTCATCTCCCCGGTGAAAAGCTCGACGTCCGTGCCGCACACGCCGACCCGCTCGATGTCCACCACCACTTCACCTGGCGCGGCGACAGGCGGTTCGACCTCGTGGACCTCAGCTTTCCCAGGGCCGGTCAGAACCAGAGCGCGCATCTATCGGGGTCCGACGACGTGCTGGCGCTGCGTGCCCAGGCCGTCGATGCCGAGGTCCATGACGTCGCCGGGCCGCAGCCAGATGGGCGGGGTGTGGCCCATGCCGACGCCTGGCGGGGTGCCGGTGTTGATGAGGTCGCCGGGCTCCAGGACCATGAACTGGCTCAGGTGGTGCACGATGACGTACGGGTCGAAGATCATGGTCTTGGTGGTGCCGGTCTGGCGGCGCACGCCGTTGACGTCCAGCCACATGCCGAGGTTCGTCACGTCGGCGATCTCGTCCGGCGTGACGAGCCAGGGGCCGGCCGGGTTGAACGTCTCGGCGGACTTGCCCTTGCTCCACTGGCCGCCGCGCTCCAGCTGGAAGGCGCGCTCGCTGACGTCGTTGACCACGCAGAAGCCGGCGATCGCGTCCTTCGCCTCCTCGACCGAGTCGAGGTAGGAGGTGCGCTTGCCGATGACGATGCCCAGCTCCACCTCCCAGTCGGTCTTGGTCGAGCCACGCGGGATGCGCACCTCGTCGTACGGGCCGACGAGCGTGTTCGGCGACTTGGTGAACAAGATCGGCTCGTCCGGCACGGCCTGCCCGGTTTCGGCGGCATGGTCGCTGTAGTTCAGGCCGATGCACAGGATCTGGTGCGGCCGGGCGATCGGCGCGCCGATCCGCTCACCGGCGAACTCCCGGGGCTGACCAGTGGCGATCCGATCGGCGAGCAGCGCGACGCCGCCCGCCGCGAAGAACTTCTCATCGAAGTCGGGGGTGAGGTCTGAGACGTCGATGTAGTGCGTCTCGTCGATGCGGACGACGGGCTTCTCGGCGCCGGGCGCGCCGATGCGCATGAGGTACACGGGTGTCTCTCTCAGAAGGGGTTCCAGTAGGGCGTGGGCAGGCCCTCGCCCAGGGCGTATACATCGGCCGAGGCCGGGGTCGCGGTGAACGTCACCTGGGTTGCTCTCCCATGACGATGGTACGGATGGCGGCCACGTCGTCGATCAGCGTCGGCAACGGGGTGCGGTAGGCCAGGCCGCTGACGCTGATCGCACCGCTGGGCATCGTAGGCGAGGTCAGGTACGCCGGTACCGCCAGGCAGTTGACGCCCGGCTCGCTCTCCTGATCGTCGGCGGCGTAACCCTGCTCGCGAACGCGCTCCAGCTCGGCGTGCAGGCCCTCGACGGTGGTGATGGAGCGCTCGGTGCGGCGCTCCAGTGCCCGGTCGCCTACCCACGCGCGGACCGCGTCCTCGTCCGGCAGGCTATGGGCCAGCAGGAGCTTGCCGACGGCCGTGCAATGCGCCGGGTTACGCCCGCCGACGACCGAGGTAAGCCGGACTGCGCCGGCCGCCGGGTCCAGCTTGGAGCGGTAGACCACCGAGTCGCCATCCAGCACCGCGTAGTGCACCGTCTCGCCGTACCGGTCGCACAACGCCTTGAGCACCGGCATCACCCGCACATGATCGGGCCGGGCCTCGTGGTGGGCGAAGGCCATCCGCAGGAACTCGTCGCCCAGCACGTACCGGCCATGACCGTTCTGCGCGGCGAATCCGGCACGCCGCAGCGCGGCCAGCGCGCGGTGCACGGTCGGCTTCGGGCTGGCGACCGCGCGGGCCATCTCCTCCAGCCCGATGCCGTCGGGATGGCGGGCCAGCTCGGCCAGCACCGCCAGCACGCGGTCGGACCCGACGAGCTTGGGCTCGTCGATCAGCTCGGGCATGTTCCGAACGTTAGACCACCATTCCATAAAACGGAAGTTCGTCTCGAAGCGGAGACCGTCTAGTGAAGTATGGGTTACTCTTCCTCTAGATTTCACAAATCGGAGCAAAGTTCCAATAAATGGAAAGAGTGGTGGCCTGATGGCGGGGAGCCGAAGCGCTCAGTGGTACGCCGGTAGCGACCGCAACGCCTACATCCATCGCGCGTGGATGCGGCGCGGGCTGCCGTCCGACGCCTTCGACGGCCGGCCGCACATCGCGATCGCCAACACCGCCTCCGACCTGACCCCCTGCAACATGCACCTGAACGAGGTGGCCGAGCACGTCAAGCACGGCGTGTGGGAGGCGGGCGGCGTGCCGCTGAACCTGCCGGTGGTGTCGCTGGGCGAGACGAACGTGCGCCCCACCGCGATGCTCTGGCGCAACATGGCGGCGATGGCGATCGAGGAGATGCTGCGCGCCAATCCGATCGACGGCGTGGTGCTGCTCGGCGGCTGCGACAAGACCATCCCCGCGCTGCTGATGGCCGCCTCCTCGGTGGACCTGCCCGCGGTGGTGGTGCCCGGCGGGCCGATGCTCACCGGCACCTTCCGCGGCGCGCCGCTGGGCTGCGGCACCGATGTCTGGAAGCTCAGCGAGGAGGTCCGCGCCGGGACACTGTCGCAGGCCGACTTCCTGCGCTCGGAATCGTCGATGATCCGCAGCAAGGGGCACTGCAACACGATGGGCACCGCCTCCACCATGGGCCTGCTCGCCGAGGCGCTCGGCATGACGCTGCCCGGCCTGGCCGGCACCCCCGCCCCCGACAGCCGCCTGCTGGAGGGCGCGCACGAGACCGGCCGCCTGATCGTCGAGATGGTCGCCGACGGGCGGCGTCCCTCGACCGTCATGACGCGCGGCTCGTTCCTCAACGCCATCGTCGCGCTGGCCGCGCTCGGCGGTTCCACCAACGCCGTCGTGCACCTGCTGGCCATCGCCGGCCGGCTCGGCGTCGAGCTGACCCAGGACGACTTCGACCGCACCGGCTCCGGCGTACCCCTGCTGGTAGACCTGCAGCCGGCCGGCCGCCACCTCATGGAGGACCTGCACCGGGCGGGCGGCCTGCACGCGGTGCTGGCCGAGGTGCGCGACCTGCTCGACCCGGCCGCGATCACCGTCACGGGCCGCCCCCTGGTCGAGGCCCTCGGCGACGCCAAGATCCACGACCGCGAGGTGATCCGCTCCCGGCGGCAGCCGCTCCAGGAGGACGCCGGGATCGCCGTCCTGTACGGCAACCTCGCCCCGGACGGCGCCGTGATCAAGCCCGCCGCCGCCTCACCGCACCTGCTGCAGCACCGCGGCCCGGCCGTCGTGTTCGACTCGATCGAGGACCTGCACGCCCGCATCGACGACCTCGACGTCACGCCCGACTCGGTGCTGGTCCTGCGCGGCTGCGGGCCCAAGGGCTATCCCGGCATGCCCGAAGTGTCCAACATGCCACTGCCGCCCAAGCTGCTCGCCCAGGGCGTGCGCGACATGGTGCGCATCTGCGACGGCCGGATGAGCGGTACCGCCTACGGCACCGTCGTCCTGCATGTCGCCCCCGAAGCCGCCGCCGGCGGGCCGCTCGGCCTCGTCCACACCGGCGACATGATCATCCTGGACGTCGAGAACCGCCGCCTCGACATCGACGTCCCCACGGAGGAACTGGCCGCCCGCGAACCGTCCCCGGAGATGACAGCCGCGTTCACCCGCCCCGCGCGGGGCTGGCAGCGCCTCTACGTCGAGACCGTGCAGCAGGCCAACACCGGCGCCGACCTCGACTTCCTCCTCGGCTCCAGCGGCGACGCCGTGCCGCGCGAATCCCACTGAAAGGAGCTCTCGTGTCCCGCACCGCCCTCATCACCGGCGGCGTCAGCGGCCTGGGCAAGGCTGCCGCCATCCGCCTCGAAGCCGAGGGCGTCAAAGTCATCACCCTCGACGTCACCGACGGCGCCGACCTGGTCGTGGACGTCACCGACCCGGCCGCCGTCCAGGCCGCCGCCGACGAGCTCGGCCCGATCGACATCCTCGTCAACTCCGCCGGCATCGTCGGCCCCAACGCGCCCCTGTGGGAGATCCCGCTCGACGGCTGGCGGCGCACCTTCGACGTCAACGTCAACGGCACCTTCCACACCTGCCGCGCCTTCGTCCCCGGCATGCGCGAGCGCGGCTGGGGCCGTATCGTCAACCTCGCCAGCATGGCCGGGAAAGACGGCAACCCCAACATGGCGCCGTACTCCGCTTCCAAGGCCGCCGTCATCGCCCTGACCAAGTCCCTCGGCAAGGAACTGGCCACCAGCGGCGTCCTGGCCAACGCCATCGCCCCGGCCGTCATCGAGACCCCGATGAACGCCACCACCGGCCCCGAGGCCCTGGCCCACATCGTCAGCCTCATCCCCATGCGGCGCGTCGGAAAGCCGGAGGAGGTCGCGGAGCTGATCGCCTGGCTCGCCTCCGACAAGGTCAGCTTCTCCACCGGCGCCGTCTACGACATCAGCGGCGGCCGCGCCACATATTGACGGTCCGCTTCGCTGTCTTCCGACCCGCTCGCCGTGTTCGTGCGGTCGCGCCGGCTTCGGCTCCGGGTTGCGGCACCTTCCACAACTTGCCAGGGCAGCCGGTTTGTCACACCACGTGGCTCGCCCTGATCAGCGGCTGGCGCCGAGTCCGCGCTCTACCGGCGCCGGACCCGGCCCGAAAATCCTTCGTCGACCCTCGAAAGCAGTAGTCATGACCGATACCTCCGGCCAATCTGCAGATCCGGACTCCGTACAGGCTCCCAGATGACCCATTCCTCAGGACGCGGATGGAGGAGAGGAATGATCGAAACCTGTGGATCTGCCGGGAAGGGGTGTACCTTCCCGGATCATCCGATGTGGTTTCGAGATAAGGCCGACGCGCCAACGTCGGTCGGGAAGGCACACCCGTGCCGCTTACCG
>NZ_JBQQBQ010000099.1:0-23828 GCF_052245915.1 Nonomuraea sp. 10N515B | reverse complement strand
ACGCCGACGTCTACGCCCGCAACACGGCCGACGACCCGGACCGCGTCACACCGAAGCCGAACGCGGACGTCGAGCACGACCCGATGCGCGTCCTGCTGCCCCCGGTCTCCTGGAACGTGATCAGGCTGGCCTGACACCGTCGGACCACGTCACGCGGGCCGCGACGAAGCTCCGCCCGTCGAAGAGCCGGCAGCCACGCTATGAGCTGCGCACGCCGAACCACTCTCAAACGGGCAGGCCTGCGCTCGACGGCCCACGCCGACAGGACGCCGTGGGCCAGTCCAGGCCCGGGTATCCCCAGCTCACGACGAACCCTTCCACTCGGCTATTCATCGGACACCGATGTCAGGTCCAAGACCCCGCCCCTCGGTTCGGGCGTGGGGGATCCGCTGGCTGAGCGTACGAGTCATCAGTAACGGCTCCGCCTCCATGGCGCAGAAGTCGTTGGACCTGTATGGGATCTCGGCGGAGGGGCAGGGGCGTTTGCAGGCAGGGGCGAGCGTGTCGTTCGCCCGGGCCCTGATCCGTCTCCTGTCTCACGCACGACCGGTCACAGAAAGGTAGTGACATGGGCATTGACTCGGCCTGGGCCTGGTTCGCAGTGGTCGGGATCGTGCTCGCCCTGTTCGTCCTGGACTTCATGATCGCGGCCCGCCGCCCGCACGCCGTCGGGATACGGGAGGCGGCCTTATGGTCGGCCTTCTACGTCGCGGCGGCGGTGGTGTTCGGGCTCGCCCTATGGCCCCTCGCGGGAGCGCAGATCGCGTCGGAGTACATTAGCGGCTGGCCGGTGGAGAAGAGTTTGTCCGTCGATAATCTCTTCGTCTTCGTGATCATCCTGACGCGATTCGAGGTACCGGACGAGCACCGCCAGAAGGCGCTGCTGTTCGGCATCGCCGCCGCGCTGGCCCTGAGGGCCGTCCTCATCTCCGTGGGCGCGGCGGCCATCACCCTCTTCTCCCCCACGTTTCTGCTGTTCGGACTGATCCTCTTGTGGACCGCCATCCAACTCGCGCGGCATCGTAGCGAGGACCCTGATGTGAGCGGCAACCCGGTGCTGCGCTGGACCAAGCGCACGCTGCCCGCCACCGACGACCTCCACGGGGGGGCGCCTGGTGGCTGAGGAGGACGGCACCAAGGTGATCACACCGCTGTTCCTCGTCTTCATCGCGATCGGCACCACAGACCTGCTCTTCGCGCTCGACTCGATCCCGGCCATCTTCGGCATCACACAGCACCCGTTGATCGTCTTCGCGGCCAACGCCTTCGCGCTACTGGGCCTGCGCGCCCTGTACTTCCTCATCGAGGGCCTACTCGAACGCCTGGTGTACCTGTCGCTCGGACTACCCCTCATCCTGGCCTTCATCGGCGTCAAGCTGATCCTCGCCTTCCTGCACCAGGACGTCACCCGCTCCATCCCCGAGATCCCCAGCCCGATCTCGCTGGCCGTGATCATGACGACCCTGCTCGTCACCGTGGCGGCGAGCATGTGGCGGGTACGCCGGCACCCCGAAGAACGCGCCCACGCGGGCGCCCTGCGCCACTTCCGACAGGAAGCGTCAAACCGGCGAAACACGCCGGAAGCGGACGAACGTTGAACGGCCGATGGGTCCGGGACGCATTCGGCCCATCACCCAACGTGAGAATCCGTCATTCACGGGCAGACGGGCCGTGAGCCGAGCCAGGGGAGGGATTTATCGGTTTGCTCTGGCATCCGGTGGGGCACGGCAGCCTGAGCCGTCTCGTCATGTGGGGCATCTGGCGGGTGTTCCGGCGCTTCATCCGTCGTGGACGGTGGAATGTCGCGGCCCTCGCCGGACCACTGGCCATGGTCATGGTGGTCTGCATGTGGATCTCGATGGCCGTTCTGGGCTGGACGCTCGTCTACTGGCCGCATTTCCTGGAGGGGTTCGTCCTCGCGCCCGGTCTGGATCCAGATCGGCGGATGGACATGCTGGACGCTCTCTGCCTTTCCCTGGTCAACGTGGCCACGCTGGGCTTCGGGGACATCGTTCCGGAATCAGGCTGGATGCGCGTCGCGGCACCGGTACAGGCAATGGCCGGATTCGGCCTCCTGACGGCCACCGTTTCATGGGTGCTGCAGATCTATCCAGCGCTGAACCGGAGAAGACGCCTGGCAATCGAGCTGGCCGTCCTGCGGCGTAGCCACGCCTCCAATCGACTCGTCCGGTTGGAGTCCTCTTTCGCGCCGACCTGCTCTATGACGTGGCCACGAAAGTGGTGCAAACGCGCGTGGACTTCGTCCAGTACGCAGAGAGATACTACTTCCACGACGGCGATGATCATGCCTCACTGCGATGGGCCAGGCTCGAGACGAGCACGGCGAGCAGGAGCAAGGCGGCGAAAGCCGTCAGCAGGGTGCCCACAGGGAGCCTCCGCAGAAGTCGTACGGATGGGACCTTGCCGACCAGGCTTCCCGGCGCACCGCGCTATACCGCAACAGCACCACCACCGCACCCGTCTATGCGGATCCTTGACGCATGTGGCTCGACAACGCGCGTAGCAGTCACAGGTAGCGCAACCACAGGTACGGGACACACAGCGCGATGGTGACCACAGTGACCACGATGCCGTACCTGGTGAACTGCCAGAAGCTGATCGGCGTGCCGTTGCGTGCGGCGATGCCCAAGATGACGACATTGGCCGCGGCGCCCACCGCGGTGGCATTGCCCCCCAGGTCGGCGCCGAAGGCCAGCGCCCACCACAACACCTGCGCCGAGCCGTTCCCGCCGTTGCCCTGGACCAGCTCGGCCACGATCGGGCTCATCGTGGCCACGTACGGGATGTTGTCCACGATCGCCGACAACCCGCCGGACGCCCACAGCAGCAGCATCGTCGTCAGTCCGAGCTGGCCTTGCGTGGCATCGGCCGCCGCTTGGGCAACCTGGCCGATCACGCCGGTCTCCACCAGCGCGCCGACCATGACGAACAGACCGGCGAAAAACACCAGCGTCGGCCACTCCACCTCCCGGATCGCCTCCTGCGTGGTGACCCGGGTCGCGGCCACCAGCACCCCGGCGCCCAGCACGGCCACCACCGAGGGCTCGTAGTGCAGCACCGGATGCAGCACGAACGCCGCCATCACCAGGGCCAGCACCGCGAGTGACTGCCACAGCAGCTTGCGGTCGGCGATGGCTTCTCGCTCGTTCAGCGCCATGACCTCCGCCGCCCGATCCGGGTCGTACCGGAAGTACTTACGGAACAGGAAGCGGCACATCCCGATGAAGACCACCATGAGCACGACGACCATCGGCGCCATGTGGATCAGGAAGTCGTTGAAGCTCAAGCCGCCGCGGCTGGCGATGATGATGTTCGGCGGATCGCCGACCAGCGTCGCGGCGCCGCCGATGTTGGACGCCATGGCCTCGGCGATCAGAAAAGGCGCGGCCGGCAGTGCCAGGCGCTCGCACACCAGGAACGTCACCGGGGCGATCAGCAGCACGGTGGTGACGTTGTCCAACAGGGCAGAGGCGACAGCAGTGATGATCACCAAGAGGACCATCAGCCGGTACGGGTAGCCCTTGGCCCGCTTGGCCGCCCAGATCGCCAGATACTCGAAGATCCCGGTCTGCTTCAGCACACCGACGATGACCATCATGCCCAGCAGCAGGAAGATGACGTTCCAGTCGATGCCCGTTGACTCGGAGAAGAATGCCGCCTGGGCATCGGTGGCGTGGATCAGCAGCATGATCCCCGCGCCGCCGAGAGCCGCCGCGACGCGGTGGATCTTCTCGGTCGCGATCAGCGTATATGCGCCCAGGAAGACCGCCACCGCCAGCCATGCGGTGAACGTCACGCGGACACCGCCCAGTCCAGCAGCGCCTGCAGCGTCACAGCGCCGACCAGTCGCCCGTCGTCCACCACCGCCACCAGCGGACTACGTGTACGCGCCATCAAGGCCGCCAGCTCCAGCACCGTGGCATCGGGATCCGTGACCGGCAGCTCGCGCGGCTCTCTCGGCAGCGCCTCACGTACGGTCTTTCCGGCCAGCGATCGCAGGAACAGGTCGGCGTGCGCCTCGTCCACCACCCTCGCCAGCGCCGGATCCTCCTGGCAATAGCCCGGCACCGCCAGGCGCAGCACCTGTGTGCCCGGCAGGATGCTCGAGGGAAGCCCCTGTTCGTCGACCACGATCAGGCCAGGCAAGTCCTGCTCGGCCAAGAGCCGGGCGGCCTCGTAGATAGGTGTGTCCAGGGTGACGGTCGGGAACCCTGTGGCCAGGTTGCGTGCACGCATCCGCGAGCCTTTCTAGGTCGACAATGGGAATCGCCGACCAGACTTCCCGGCACACCTGTCAACAACGTACCAATGATCGCCACGATGGCGACCACCGCCTCCGGCCGAAGCCGAAGCGGAAGCATCGCCTCGTCGTCAATGTTCAACCCGCTTCCGCAGCTCAGCGACTTTCTCGCGGGTGGCCGTGGTCCACCGTGGCGGCGCGGGCACGACCCGGCGCGGGCTGGCGGCTTTCACGGCCGCAGGCTCAGGGGCTGACGGGACGATGCTGATCGAGTGCGCCGCGCAGAGTGTCGATCAAGCGCAGCAGTTCCATGGGCAACGGGAAGATGAGGGTGGAGTTGCGGTCGCCTGCCACCTCCGTCATGGTCGACAGAATTCGCAGCTGCACCGCAGCCGGGTGGCGTTCCAGTATCTCGGCGGCCTGGCCGAGGGTTTCGGCGGCCTCGCGCTCGCCGTGGGCGTGGATGACCTTGGCACGGCGCTCGCGTTCCGCCTCGGCTTGGCGGGCCATGGCGCGGCGCATGGTTTCCGGTAGTTCGACGTGCTTGACCTCCACAAGGGTGACCTTGACTCCCCAGGGATCGGTGACCGCGTCGATGACCTGCTGCAGCCGCTGGTTGATCTCTTCGCGGTTGACCAGCAGTTCATCCAGATCTACCTGGCCCAGAATGCTGCGCAGCGTGGTCTGGGAGATCTGGGAGGTGCCGACGATGTGATCCTCGATCGCCACGACGGACTTGATCGAGTCCATCACATGGAAATAGGTGACCGCGTTGACCTTGACCGTGACATTGTCCCGGGTGATCACATCCTGCGGCGGCACGTCCATGGTGACAGTGCGCAGGGAGACCTTCACCATGCGATCCACGATCGGGATGATGAAGAACAGACCCGGCCCTTTGGCTCCGATGACCCGGCCGAGCCGGAAGATGACGCCGCGCTCGTACTCTTGCACGATGCGGATCGCGGCGAACCCCAGCAGGAGCAGTACGGCCGCCGCGGCGATCAATCCGATCTGCAGCCCGTTCATGGCGAGACCTCCAGCGGTTCGACGAGCAGGGTGATGCCGTCTACGCCCACGACCCGGACAGGCTGGCCTTCCAGCAGGACATCGGTGGAGCGCACGTTCCACCAAGTGCCGTCCAGGAACACCCGGCCGGTATATGGGTCGCCTGTGGCATCGTGCACGCGGGCCCGGCGGTCGAGCAGCAGTTCACCGCCGGAGACCGGCCGCGCTTGACGAGCCCGCCAGGCGAGCCGACCGGCGAAGATCACCGCCGCCGCGAGCACTGCGGTGGTGGGCAGCAGTACACCGAGGTCCACCTGCACCGGATCCCTGAACAGCAGTAGCCCGGCGGCCAGCAAGGCGATCGCACCTCCGATGCCGAACACGCCCACGCCCGGGGTGATCACCTCCGCCACGAACATCGCCATTGCCAGCGCCAGCAGCAAGAGCCCCGCGATATTCACGGGCAGCACTGATGTCGCGAACAGGCCGAGGATCAGCAGGACACCGCCGATGATCCCGCCCAACCCGATGCCGGGGGTGGCCAGCTCGTAGATCAGCCCGAGTGTGCCCAGGGAAATGAGAAGGAAGGCGATGTTGGGATCGGCGATCAGCTGCAGCAGCGAGCGGAACGGTCCAAGGCCGGTCTCCACCACGCTCACGCCCGCCGTGCGAAGGGTGACCGTTCCGGCGGTGGTCTTGACCTGCCGCCCATCCAGCGCCTTGAGCAGCTCGCCCCGATCCTTGGCGATCAGATCGATGACCTTGATCCGCAGCGCGGTCTCAGCGGTGATCGATCGGCCTTGGGTGACGCTCTCCCGCGCGAAGGTCACGTCCCGGCCACGCTGGCGGGCGATAGCTTCGGCGAGCGCTGCCATGTCGTTGACGACCTTCTTGTCGACCGGCTGCGGGGTCTGGCCACCGATCGACACCGGGGTAGCTGCTCCGATTGTCGTCGCCGGCGCCATCGCCGCGACGTGGGCGGAGAACGTGATCAGCGCGCCTGCCGACGCCGCCCTGGCTCCCGATGGCGTGACGTAGACGACAATCGGGACTTTTGCCGCGAGGAATGTCTTGACGATCCCGCGCATCGACTCGACCAGGCCCCCGGGAGTTTCCAGCTCCACCAGCAGCGCTTGATGACCGTCCCGCTCGGCTTGTCGTACGGCCTGCTCCACATGCTGGGCGATGACCGGCGTGATCGGGTCGTCGACGCGAGTAAGCAGAACCGTCGCCGTGTTCGCGCGGGCAGGAACCAAGGCCAGCGCCACCCACGTAAGCACTATTGCCCCCGTGACCAGTGCCCCCGTGACCAGGCGAAGTCCACTCCCCATGACGCCCCCCGAATGACGCCCTGTCAGATCCAGCCTCCGCCCTATGGCTCTGCCATGACAAGTGGCTCACCCTCGCTTCCATCAAGCGTCGTGACCGTTTGTCGCGTAGTATCGACCGCTTATCGCATGCTTTGACCCGTTAATCGCTCGACCACGTCCACTGACAGAGGCCCTCTAGTCTGGCGGCGAGTCTGCTGGACAATCCGTACAAAGTGACTTAGCTCACAGCTTAGGGTGATCGCGATGAAACCCTCGTCGCGCAAGGAAGTCGAGCAGGCGCGCGCCGCGGCCGCGCGCGCAGCCACCAGAGGTAGTGCGATGGGCGCTCTCGGCTTCGGCTTGGCCTTGATAATGGGGGCGATCCTGGCGGAGAAGGGATCGTTCCTGGCTCTCGGGCTCGGGCTGGAGTCTCTGCTGCTCGCCGGCGGCCTGTGTGGCGGCTTGGTCTTCACGTTCCTCGCCATCCGCGCTTCCAGAATGGTCCGCCGCTGCGATCGCGAGCTGGACGGGCGCGGTACCCGGCTCTCCTGAAAGGGGAGATGGTCCATGTCCACCGGCACATGGGTCTGGATTTTCTCGAGTATCTACTGGGCATACTGCATCTTCTGGGGCATCAAGGGCTTCGCCTGGGCGAAGCGGTCGTCCCAGTGGTCGATCGCCGACAGGTCGCTGCCGATGTGGCTGTTCCTGCTCGCCGCGACCGCGACGTCGTTCAGTGGCTGGACGTACGTTGGCCATCCCGGGCTGATCGCCTTCGAAGGACTGGCGTACGCCTTCGCCTCGTTCTATGTCCTCACCATCCCGATCACGGCGACGTTCTTCGCCAAGCGACTGTGGCTGCTCGGCCGCCGCTACCACTTCGTCACGCCGGGCGACCTTTACTCCTACTACTACGGCGGCGCCAGAGGCTGGGGCGAGGTCATCCGCTGGATGATCGTGCTGATCGCGTTTCTGTTCAGCTCCTTCTACACCGCCGTCCAGCTAGTGGCGGCCGGGCAGATCTTCTCCATCACCACAGGGGTCCCCGTCGTGGTGGGCAGCATCTTCCTGGCGGCGATCGTGTTCTTCTACGTGGCCGCGGGTGGCATCAGGTCCGTGGCCTGGGTGGACGCCATCCAGGCCGGGCTGTTGTGGGTGGGCATCGTCATCATCGGCGCGGTCGTGCTCAACTACTTCGGCGGCTGGGACGCGTTCTCCGCGCGGCTGCCGGCGCTGGGACCGGAGTTCTTGGAGGTGCCCAGCGCCTGGAACCCGGGGGCAACCGGCAGCACCGAGTGGACCGGCATGTTCCAGCTCACCTACATGTTCTCGCTCATGGGGATCATGGCCTCGCCCGCGTTCCACATGTGGACGTTCGCCAACAAGGATCCGCGGCCCTTCCCCTGGCAGCAGGTCTTCGCCTCGACGCTGTTCATCGGATTCGCGCTGTTCTTCTTCACGGCGATCCAGGGTCTGGGTGCCCGGTTGCTGCTCAACGACGGCGTCATCAGTTTCGAGACCGACTCGCAGGCGGTGCCCGCCATCATCGGCGAGCTGGTCGGCGGGCCGCTGGCGGGCCTGGTGGTGATCGGCGCACTGGCCGCCATGCAATCCACCGGCGCCGCGTACATGGGCACCGGCGGCGCCATGCTCATGCGCGACGTCTACGTACGCTACCTGCGCCCGGACGCCGGGCACGCCGAGCAGATCTGGGTGGGCCGGCTGCTGGTGTTCGCCATCGTCACCGTGGCGATGGTGGTGGCCTTCACCAACAGCGCCGCGCTCGTCCTGCTCGGCGGCCTGGCCACGGCGTTCGGGTTCCTGCTCTACATGCCGCTTATTGACGTGCTGTTCCTGCGCAGGTTCACCGCGCCCGCGATGGCGTTCGCCCTGGCCTTCGGAATCATCGCGGTGAGCTTCACCTTCGTCTCCACGACCTACAAGTACCCGCTCAACCTGCACAGCGCCGCCTGGGGCGTGATCGTGGGCGGCATCGTCGGCGTGCTCATCACGCTGTTCACCCGCAAGCGGGAGCAGTCGGACAGCGAGGTGATGACGCTCAGGGACGAGCTGACCGGCTGGCTGCGCTCCGTCGACACGCCCACCCCGGCCGAACGCCGCTGGCGCAAGGCGATGTGGGTGGCCGGGCCGCTCTGGTTCATCTTCGCCATCGGCCCCGGCGAGGTCGTGGGCAACAACTTCATCAGCATCGGCGGCATGCCGTCGGTCTGGGTCTGGCAGATCACCTGGTGGCTGCTGGGCTTCGGGATGATGTGGGCGATGGCCTTCAAGGCCGGCATGTCGCGGGCACTGCCGGAGCAGATCGAGCGGGCCAACAACGAGCCCAAACCGGTGGTCGCCGAGGTGGGGCTGCGCCGCACCCTCACACACGAGGCGGAATGACCTAGGGAGGTGGTGGCACGATGCAGCTCGAAACCAGGCTCCTGCTCCTCGGGTATTTGATCATCGCCGTCTGGCTGGTCATCCTCTTCACCCTGCTGTAGGCAGGAGGCATGTTCCTCCGCGCGAGCGGACCGCGTCCCGGGGGCGACGGCAACGACCGACTGCCCCTGGGACTCGCGGTACTGCTCATCATCGTCATCGCCGTGCTGTTGACGCTGGCCGGGATGTTCCTGCAGATCCTGGCGAACCTATCGGGGGCGCAGCTCCCGGGGGCCTGACCAGACCACCCGCCCGCGCGTCCTTCATACAGACGAAACGCCCGTGACGGTCAGCGGACAGCCGCCGAATCGGGCGTCTCGGTAATACATCGGTAAGCATGTATTGCAGTAGGCAACCGAACTGTCCCCCTTGCGGCCCCGTACCTTCCAGAGACCGGACTTCCCGTCCAGGTCATGAGACTGGAAGGAGCAACGGATGCGGAATCCGCTCAGAGGGAGACGGTTCAAACCGTGGCGAGGAGCCATTTGCTTAGGTGGGAGCATCGCACTCGTTCTCACGACCTCGCCGTTATCCGCCCAGGCAGGCACGGCGGCCGCGGCGGCACAGACCATCGTGTGCCCGAGCGTGGCGGACAAGCTCCCCGAAATCCCTGCCGCCGCCCGTCCCCTTGGAGCCGTTCCCCCTCGTCCGCGGCTGCTGGACACGGGGGACCTGCCGTGTCGCCGACGCTCTGAGCCAGCGCGCCGAACATCGCGCCGACGACGGCGAAGCCGATCGCCCAGCCGAGCACGCCGCCGCGTTGCAGCCGCCAGGCCAGCGCCAGCGGGCTCCGCAGGTGAGCGGCGGCGTCGGTCGGGCCCAGTCGTGGCGGTAGGAGCCCGGCACCGAGGTCGCGCCGCCTGGCCAGCAGCGCCCGCTCCCGCCACCAGGGCCAATCCGGTGGCGGCGAACAGGGCGGCCACCCACCAGCGTTCCACGGCGAACGCCCGCGTGCGCTGGGCCCAGCCCAGCGGGGACAACCAGGCGAGCGTCTCCACGCTCGCGGCGTCACCTAGGGCGCGCAGGAGGAACGCCAGGCCGAGGGCTGCGGCGGCGATGCCGTGCCCGATGTGGCCGAGATCGAGCTCTGCCCGACCGCATACCGGCTCAAGCGCGGCCACCGCATCCGCGTGCAGATCACCGCAGGAGCATTCCCCCGCTGGGACCGCAACCCGGCCGCCGGCGTGCGCCTGCTCCACCACGACCCCGCAGGGCCGTCGGCCGTCAAACTCCCCATCCTGGAGCGCCCATGACCATCAGCTGGCGTGTCGGTGCAACAGCAGCATCGCGGCGTCGTCACCCAGCGGGCCGCCGACGTGTTCCACCAGGTCGGCTCTCAATGCGTCCAGCGCGGTTTGCGGATCTTCCCATCTCAAAAGGTGGATGTGGTCGGCGAGAGGGTAGAACCGCCCAGCGGCGTCCCGCGCCTCGATGACCCCGTCGGTGAAGAACAGGATGCGGTCTCCCTCGGCGAACGGCACCCGGTGCGGCTTCGGCGACAGGGCGTCCAGTGCACCCAGGCCGAGCGGCAGACCTTCCTCGGGCGGATTCAGCGTACGGACCTCTCCACTCGTACGGATCAGCATCGGTGCGGGGTGGCCGAAGTTCACCAAGGACATCTCGTCGTCGTGGACCTCGGCGACGATCGCGGTGACGAACTGCTCGACATCCAGGTGTCTGGCCAGGCTGGCCTCGAGCCGGGCGCCGATCTCGCTCAGGTCGGCCTGGTCGTAGGCGGCCTCTCGGAAGGCACCAAGCACCCAGGCCGCCGTCTCGACCGCTGCCAATCCCTTCCCCTGGACGTCCCCGATCAGCAGCCGTACGCCATGTGGGGTGATGACAATCTCATACAGGTCGCCCCCGATCTGGGCCTCGGCCGCCGCGGAGGTGTAGGACAGGGCCACCCGGAGATCGCCGGCCCGGCGCGGCACGGGCCGCAGGAGGACGCGCTGGGCTGCTTCGGCGACTTGTCGCACGTTGGCCAGTTCGCGCTCACGTCGCAGGCGTAGGTGGCCGGCCAGCATGCTGGCTGCTGTGACCCCGATGATGGTGACGACGGTGAGGTTGTTCTGCCATGTGAGCAGTAAGCCGTTGTAGTAGGCCAGGGGCAGGCAAATGGCCAGCGCGATGGCACCCACCATGGCGGTCCGGCGGACGCTCCCGGACACCGAGGCGAAGGTCGGTCCCAGCGTGAGCAGAGGCAGGAATCCCAGCTCGGGGCCGGCAAGCACGTCGATCAGGGCCACGCTGAGCATGGCGGCGAACGGTAGCCATCGCAGAGCCTGCTGAGATCTCATTCGACTCCCCGTATCGCCGTGTGTACGTGCCCGTGCATTCCTGCCCTGGTGGCTCGCCGACCGACCCTATGTGACCGGCAGTTCCAACGTCGTGACCGTCGACACACAAGCGTCGCTCAATGCCAGTCCTTGCTCAAGAGTGCCTTCCCTTACCTCCTGACACCGGCGGCACTGCCTCGTCGGCCGCTCCCCGGCGGTCGGGCAGAATCCCCTCACGCCCTCGCTCTCGGATTACCGGGCCCTGACGGGTAGGTCGGTCACGTGGAGAAGCTGCGGTGCCTGCGACTGGATCCCGCCTAACGCGACTGGGCTTTCCGCCGCTTCGACAATTCCGGCGGTGCAGATCAAGCTGGACCAAGCGATAGGCCGTTCCACCCGTTGGAATCACGAGGTCGTCGAGCCAGGTGGTCGCGGCTCGTCGAGCGCGCGCAGATCCCTGACGGCTTCAGCGAGTGTGGCGCGGGTGTCGAGGAACTGGTGGAGCCCTCGCTGGCGGAAGACCGCCCACATGAGCTCTCCGACCGCGCAGACCAGCGCTAGGCCGCCGGATGTCCGCGCGTGCTGGTCTGCCGCGATCAACACGGTCAGACCGTAGGAATCTGCGGACGTCAGCCCGCTGAGGTCGATCACCACCCGGGGTGGCCGATGGAACGCCATGGCCTCAGCGAGCCTGGCCTGAAGGAGTGGGCAGGTGTCCATGTCGAGTTCCCCGCTGACGGCGATCATCGTGACGCGGAAGTCGATCTGGAATTCGCTGATCTGCAAACGCTCGGTTGCGGTCACCGCTGCTCCCGCCGTGATTCAGCATGGGAGCCGGTCGGGCAGGAACCTGGCATGACGGCCTTCCGGGGCAGGCGGCTGGGCGTGCCGACCAGTCTTCCCGGCTCTCCTGCTGGGAGGCTAGCAGATCCCTTGCATACTGCAACCTTTATCGAAGGGGCACGAAGCATGCCCGAGCATCCTCCCGGGTTCAAGGCTGGCCCGTGGCGCGGTCGCGTGCATGTACAACATTGCTATGAATGTAGGCGATGAGCACCAGGTGCCTGGAGAGGATCTCTCGGCTGTCGTCACGGCGGTCCTGACCGGCTCGCGGCTGCTGGTGGCCGTCGCCGCGCGGTCGCTGGGCGCGGTAGAGGACAAGATCACGTTGCCTCAGTTCCGGATGCTGGTGGTACTGGCCGGACATGGCGAGACCAAGCTGGTCACGATGGCGGAGTTGCTGAGCGTCAATTCCTCCACGGCGATGCGGATGGCTGATCGGCTGTTGGCCGCCGGGTGGATCGTCCGGGAGGTCAATCCGCACAACCGGCGCGAGGTACTGATGCGCCTGACGGATGCCGGGCGGCGCATCGTGGATCAGGTGATGGCCCGCCGCCGAGAGGAGATCGGCGCGATCGTGGCGCGGATGTCCGCCGAGCAGCGCCGGGCGCTGATCGCGGCGATGAACGCCTTCAACGAGGCCGGCGGCGAGCCGCCCCTGACCACGCCGCACCCCCTGGGCTGGCCGGACGTCTGAACGTCCGGCACAGCCATGGCCGCCGCGGCAATTGTTCTTACCGTCTGGGTTTCGCCGGTTCAATCAGTGCCTCTTCGAGGGACGGCCGGAGAATCAGCTCGTCGCTCGGCGCTTCCCACTCCGCCGAACCGATAATGATCACCAGGCCGTCGGCGTCCCGCGCATGGCGACTCGCGCCGACGAGAATGCGACAGCCGAAGGAATCGATCTCATCGACTCTGGTCGTGTCCACGACGATGAAGGGCGTACTACGCCTGGCGAGGGCCATCGCCAGCAGGAGCGTCAGGGACGGTGAGCCAACGCTCCCTCCGGGGTGCGGGACCGGCCAGCGGTATCCAGGCCCTGCACAACGCGTAGGCATCCTGATGGCAGCCATGGCCAATGCCGGGCAGGAGGCCCGCCGGAAGGCGTGATCGGAAGACGCCGCGGACGGCTCTGGCCGTCAGATGGACGGGGTCGGGAAGCTCTCAGGAGTGGTCAGGCCGGTGCTCTCCAGGAGGCGCTGGTGGTTGAGGACCGCGGCGTTGGCCTGTTCGGAGAAGCGCCGGACCAGGGTGTTCTGGGTGCTGCCACGCACCGTGCCGATCAGCGCGAAAACCTTGCCGTGGGCCAGGCGCAGCCATTTGACGTAGGTGGCGTCGTAAGCTGACCCGGACCTGCTCGAGATGTCGCTCATCCAGTCCTGCTGCTCGTCGGTGGGTTTCACCGGCAGCTCGACCTTCAACTTGGCGGCCACGTCGCGGACCTGCCGGTCGAGGGTGTGATGCTGATCGGCGATCTCCTTGCTGATCTCGCGGACCTTGGGGTTGCTCGCCCGCTGCACCGCATCCTGGGCGATAGGCATTTCCCACAGACGGGCGAGCCGGACCCCGGTGATGAGCTTGCAGTCGGTTTCCGACAGCGGCCCCCACTTGGTCTGCCACGTGCCGGTCTCGGACTCGTTCTCCGTCTGGGTGGAGGGCGAGTCGGTCGGCTCCGTGTCGACGGTGGCCGACTCCGTGCTGAGGGCGGCTGTGTCGGCGACGGGCGTCGGCGTGTAGCCCGCGCAGGCGGTGAGCGAGTATAGAGCCGCGATACCGCAGCTGATGAGAACGCGACGGCTCTGACGGAGTCGCATGCGCCATCATCCCCTCTCCGGACCCTTGGATACGGCCTTGGTAGTGGCGCCGTCACCAAGGGATACGGGTGAGAGGGAAGGAGTGTTCATAGCAGTGTGCAAGATTTGCATAGAGCAAGGCGCCTGAGGCGCCTCCTTCGCCCGCATCGACGACCAGGGACGAATACGCCCATCGCGCAGTCATCGCCAAGGGCGAGAGCATTCTCAGGTTCTTTCGCCTCAGGCTCGCCGTCGGATCGTCAGATAGGTGACCCCGATCAGGACGAGCGTGAGGATGAGATAGGAGGCCGCTTCGATCCACTGCGTTGGCCAATAGGGCAGCTGAAGGTGGCCGCGTAGTGCCCGGCCGGCGAGCTGACTGAGGCCGGCCAGAAGGACGGATAGCGGCATGGCCATGCGGGTGTGCCTGGTCACGGCCGCCGGGTACCAGGGCGAACAACACTCGGGTGAAAGGCACGAGACCATGGCTTTCGTAGTCCGGCCAGGCCATCGGATCACCCCCGGTGGGGAGCAGCGCCCAGTCCAGCAGCACGGCGAGCAGCGCCACCGCGACCAGAGCGCCGGAGGCTGCGGTGGCCAGGATCGCGGTCAGCCAGCGGCCGCGCGTCAGGCTCTGGGTCCAGGCGAGCTTGTGCGTTCCCGTCTCGAAACTCCGTGGGCATCCAGCGCCGGCGGGCCGCCACCGACGCGGCCGCGGGCGCGTGCTGGCGCCAGTCCTTCAGGCAGCCAAGGTCGGGCTCGGGGTGAACGTGGCGGACCTGCCCGACTACGCCTCGGTAAACGTGTACGGCACGGCCATGCTGCTGGCCGCGATGGTGGAGCACGACATCTTCGCCAAACTCCAGGTCGCCGACCGTGCCGAAGCCATCGTCCGCGCCCGCCAGGCCGGCATGGGCAACACCGGCCTCGGCATCGAGATGAGGCAGGCCCACCCGCCGAGTTGACTCCGTCGGGTTCACCAAGCGTCAGGGCGTTCGAGCACCAGCACCGAGTCCCGTCCGACGACGGCACCTTGCACACAACCGTTGGCGTTCGCATTGCATGACGAGACACGGCAGGTGACGGGGCCCCGTCAGCTATCGGACGATCAGCCCGCGGTCGGTGATGGCAGTGAGGATGTCGGCGGGTTCGGTGCGCGTGCTGTAGTTGGGATGTACGTCGATCCAGGCGATGACGCCGTCGGCGTCGATCAGGACGACGGTGGGCATGGGCATGGAGGTGGTGCCGTCGGCGTTGCCGGCGGCCACATCGATGCCCATGGCCAGCTGTGCAGCGTGGGCGTCGCGACTGGGGGCGGTGAGGATCCCCAGCCGATGCGCGATCTGGTTGCCCGGGTCGGACAGTACGGTGAAGGTCAGGTCGTTGATCTGGCGCATCGACAGTGAGCGGTCGGGCCTTTGCGGGCTGATCGCGATCAGGGGGATGTCGAGAGCGGACAGGGCCGGTACGAGCTGCTGCTGGTAGGTGCGGAACACGAGGTTGCAGTAGGGGCACCAGTCGCCGCGGTAGAAGACGACGACGGCGGTCCGGCCGGCGCGGGCCTGCTCCAGCGTGGTCGCCCTGCCGTGGACGTCCAGCAGGTCGTCGTCGGGCATGGTGGAACCCGGGCCGAGGACTGTAGCGGACACACCGGCCGCGTCCAGGGCCGTCTGCTCGGCGAGCAGGGCGGCTCGTACCTCCGGCGGAATCTGGCCCGTGTGTTCGGCGAGGAAGGTGGCACGTCGCTCGGCGTACGTCTGATCTGTTGTGTTCATGTGGTCCCCTTTGGTAATCGCGCATGGAACACAAGTGGTGAGATCTGCTAGGCGTTGAGGGGCTTACCGGTTTCGAGCAGGGTCTTGAGACCACTCAGCACGCGCATCCAGCTGGGGCCTGCCACCCGCGCGGCCGTCTTGGGGGAGCTTCCGAGCCGGTCATGCACGACGGTGAGCAGGCAGGCGCCGTCGTCGCCGGGTTCGATCTGCCAGGACACCCGGCTGGCCGGTTCGGTTGCCAGGTCGGGGTTGTACAGGCCGCGGTAGCTGACGATGAGCCGGTGGGGCGGGTCGGCGTCCAGGACGGTCTCGTCGCCCCAGAGGCTGGATCGATCCGGTGCGTGGTAGCGAAACGGTGAGCCGATGTCGCCGGTCGTCTCGACCAGGGCGCCGAACAGGTATCCGGCGCTGTATTCGGGTTCGGTGACGGCGTCCCAGATCTGCCGTGGGGTGGCCCGGATGAAGATGTGGTAGGTCTGCGCGGCGGATGCGGCCGTGGTGGTCACAGTGCTGCTCCTTGGTGTTGTCGAGTCTTAGCCGGCGGGCTGGATGAGGAAGGCGGGGTGGCGGTGCGCCTCCCTGGCGAAGACGTGTGGCTCGGCGCCGGCGTCGGCGTCGAAGGCGTCTCGGACGAAGGGCACCAGGCCGAAGGCGCCGCGGTAGGCGTGCAGGATCTCGAGTTTGCGGTCGTCGTCTACTTCGACGAGCCGTACCGGGCGGAAGCGGTGTCCGCGGCCGAGTTCGGCTCGGGCGTCGGCGCGGAGGTTGCGGACCCAGTGGGTGTCGCCGAAGGGGGAGACGAGCCAGTGGTGGCCGTCGTGGCGCAGCGTGGCGATCGGGACAGTGCGGAGTAGTCCGCTGTGTCTGCCGCGGGTGCGCAGCAGCATCAGCGGTCCCATGGGGATGCCCCACGTCAGGAGCTGGTGCGGGATGCGGCTGAGACGGATCATCCGCGGTGTGAGGCCGGGGCTGATCACGGTTGGGCCTGAGCCCTGGCGGGATCGTGGTCGGTGAGGAGGTTACGGGCTGCCCGGCCGAGCATGCGGCCGTTCATTCGTACGGCTTGAGCGCGCGGCATGAGCCGGGTCATCACCCGCATCAGCCTGCCGGGGATGTGCGTGGTGCGGCCTTTGAGGAAGGCCGTCATGAACTCGGCGACGGCCCTGTCGGCCGGCTGCGGCCGGATCGGAAGGCTGGAGCGGTCCAGGCCGAAGGCTTCGATGATCGGGGTGTCGACGTTGCCGGGCAGCATCACGGTGACGGTCACGCCGGCGGGCGCGAGTTCGTGGTGCAGGGCCTCGCCCAGGTTGAGCACGTACGCCTTGGCTGCGCTTTCGTGTGCCATGTTCGGCAGGCCCTGGAGCGCTCCGTGCGCGGAGACCAGCACGATGCCGCCCCGGCGCTGGGCGTGGCCGCGGGCCACCAACCGGGGTGCGATGGCGTGGACCAGGTCCAGGTGGGTGACGGCGTTGAGGGTGAGACGGTCGTGCAGGTCGTCCAGTGACTGATCGAGCAGCCGCCCCGGGCGGCCGCCTCCGGCGTTGGAGACGAGCAGGCCGACGTCAAGGTCTTCGGTCGCCTTCACGATCGCCAAGGCTCCGGCCGGTTGGCTGAGATCGACGGTGACCACTCGGTGTGCGATGCCGTGGTGGCGGGACAGCTTCTCGCCCAGTGCGTGGAGCTTGTCGGTGGAACGAGCGGCCAGGACCAGATCCAGACCTGCTGCGGCGAGGTGTTCGGCGAAGGCTTTGCCGATGCCGGAGGAGGCTCCTGTGATCACTGCCCATGGCCCATAGGATAAGATTTCAACCATGGTTTAGACTGTAATCTAGACTCTGGTCGAAATTCAAGACGGTAGGCTTTCTCGCCGTGAAGAACCCGCCCGCGGATCTGGCCCAACGCCTGCTCGACGTCAGCGAGCACGTGCTGCACACCGACCCTCCTCTCCGGCTGGAGGACGTCGCACAGCTGGTGGGGGCGTCGCGGGCAACGCTCTACTACTACTTCTCCGGCCGCGAAGACCTGCTGGCGTTCGTGCTCACCGCACACGCCAAGCGAGGAGCCCAGGCGGTGCAGATCGCGACGACGCCCGGCGACCCTCCCGAGCCGCGGCTACGGGCGATGGTGTCCGCTCTGGTCGAATATCTCGGCCACCACCCCGGAACATGCGCCGGCCTCCTGGGTGCTCTAGGGGCCAGCGGACGGATGAGTGAGGTCCTCGCGGCCAACGACACCTGGATCGCCGGCCCGCTACGCGATCTGCTCGCCGAAGGCCGCAAGACCGGCGCCTTCGACGTCGACAACGTCGCCGATGCCGCCAACACGATGCTCGGCGGCCTTCTCCTGGGCGTCTTGGGCCGGTCGATGGCCGGAGCCGACGCCACCGACCCCACCTTCCGCGCCCTGCTCACCGAGCAGACCGTTCGCGGCGTCCTGACCCGCTGATCGGATCGAGAGCGCCACTGATCCCCGAGCACCGTCCAGGGCGAGGGGGCTGGCGGTGGCGGCGCGTTCTCAGACTCGCCGTGCCCGCCGTACTTGTCGTGGAACTGGCATCCCCGCCGAGGGGAACCGCCATGCGATGCCGTGGCCGGCCGAGCGGCTGTTGTCAGCAGGTCGTAAGGATTGAGCACGCCACGTCGCCCTACTGTCGATCACGTGGCCCAAATTGTGATCATTGCCAAGGAGCCGGTGGCCGGGAGGGCCAAGACGCGGCTGACTCCGCCGTACAGCCCGCACCAGGCCGCCGCCCTCGCCGAAGCCGCTCTCCGCGACAGCCTGCTCGCCGTCTCCGCGACGCCCGCCACCCAGCGGGTACTCGCCCTGGACGGGCTGCCGGGCAGCTGGCTGCCGCCCGGCTTCGTGGTGATCCCACAGCGCGGCTCGGGACTGGATAACCGTCTGGCGGCGGCGTTCTCGGACGCGTACCGGCTCCGGCCGGAAGCCGTCGTGCTGATCGGCATGGACACCCCGCAGGTGACTCCCGCCCTGCTGGGGGAGGCGGTGGAGGCATTGGAAGGTCACGACGCCGTGTTCGGCCCGGCCGCGGACGGCGGCTTCTGGCTGCTCGGCCTGCGCGAGCCGGATCCATCGCTGCTGCAGGGGGTGCCGATGTCCCACCCGGAGACCGGCAAGCTCCAGCTCGACCGGCTGGATCAGGCTGGACTCACCGTCCGCCTGCTTCCCGAGCTGACCGATGTCGACACCGCGGCGGACGCCGTCGCGGTGGCCGAGCAGGCGCCCGGCTCCCGCTTCGCCGCCACGCTGCGGGAGCTGGGCCGGTGATCGGGCAGCTCTACGGCGACGCGCTCACCGGAGCGTCCGCCGAGCTCGAGTACGTCGACGGCACCCGCGTCGCACTGGAGACCGCGCGCTGGTTCGAGCCGGTCGACGGCGACGAGGCACTCCTCAGCAGATGCGCCAGCCCGACCCTGGACATCGGCTCGGGTCCCGGCCGGCTCACCGCCGCGTTGACCCGCCGCGGCGTTCAGGCGCTCGGCATCGACATCAACCCCCGCGCCGTCACCCTCACCCGCAGGGCGGGAGGCTTCGCCCTGCTCCGGGACGTCTTCGACGAGGTCCCGGACAGCGGCCGGTGGGCGACGGCGCTGCTCGCCGACGGCAACATCGGCATCGGCGGCAACCCCGAGACGCTGTTGCGCCGCGTCAGGCAGTTGGTCCGGCCGGGCGGAGAGGTCCTGGTCGAGGTCGCAGCGCCCGAGACGAGGAGCCGGGTCGACCGGATACGGCTGCGCCGCGGCCCACTCGCCGGGGACTGGTTCGGGTGGGCGACCGTATCGGTGAACGACATCCAGCGCCTGGCGCGCGCCACCGGATTCCCCGTCGTGGACAGCTGGACGAGGCACGGCCGCTGGATGGCCTGCCTGAGCTAGGAACCCGCCACGGTCCGGGGCCTGCACGCGCAGCCGTGCGCGTGACGCCTAAATGACGCCAATGTGCGCCATCACGGATTGAAATGACGCCATGATGATGTCATCATGGCGTCATGGACCTTGCGCCGTATGTCGCCTACCTCCGCCGCGAACTCGCGATCGCCGCCGGGGCGGGCGGCGAGGAAGCCCGTGCGCTGGCGGAACGTCTCACCTCGACGCTCGAGTCGGCCACCCGGCTCGCGCTGCTGGAGGCTCTTTCCACCGCCGCGGACGAGATCACCCAGGACCTCGCACCGGGCTCGGTCGAGGTGCGCCTGCGCGGACGCGACCCTGACTTCGTCGTGACGCCACCGCCCAGTGCCCGGTCGTTCGAGGATGAAGGCGAGATCGGGCGAGCCGAGAGGCCGCCTGCCCCGCCGCCACCCCCGGACGCCGACGAGGGCGGCACGTCCCGGATCTCGCTCCGGGTCCCTGAGCACCTCAAGCCTCGCATCGAAGAGGCGGCCACCCGGGATGGGCTGTCGGTCAACGCCTGGCTGGTCCGCGCCGTGTCCGCCGCGCTCGCCCCCGGCGAGCCGGGCCGCGGCTCCGGCCGCCGCCCGACCACGCAGAGCGGCAACCGCTACAGCGGGTGGGTGCGCTGATGACCACACCGATCCACAACGAGGGGAACGCCATGCGAACCTTCGATACCCCAGAACCCATCCTCGCCATCATCGACCTGGCGACCGCCAACGTCAGGATCGACGCGAGCGAGCGCACGGACACCGTCGTGGAGGTCCGCCCGAGCGATGAGCTCAACGACGCCGACGTGCAGGCCGCCCGGCACACCCAGATCGTTTACGCCGACGGCAGGCTGCTGGTGCGGACGGACAAGGAGCAGCCCGGCTTGGCGTCCGGCTGGGGCCTCTCGCTCGACAGGCTCATCGAGTCTCCCAAGGACTGGGCGCGCTCGCTGCTGCTCGGACCGGGCTCGATCGACGTGACGGTCAGCCTGCCGGCGGGCTCACGCCTCGACGCCAAGTCGGAGGCGAGCTTGCGCTGCCGCGGCCCCCTCGGCGAGGTCAGCTTCACCACCTCCTATGGCGGCGTCCGGATCGAGCAGGCCGGGCGGCTAAAGCTGAAGAGCACCTACGGCGACATCTCGGTCGACCGCTCATCCGGACACGCCGAGGTCACCGGGAACCACGGCAGCATCCGCCTCGGCGAGATCGACGGCACGGCCGCGGTCAAGACCTCCCACGGCGACGTCCGCCTCGGCGAGGTGACCGGCGAGCTGCGGCTGAGCTCCGCCCACGGCGACATCACCGTCGATCGCGCCCTGGCCGGCGTCGTCGCCAAGACCGCGTACGGCAGCGTGCGGATCGGCGAGATGGTGTCCGGCTCGGTCGTCATGGAGACCACCGGCGGCGGACTGGAGCTCGGGATCTCCGCGGGGAGCGCCGCCTGGCTGGACGTGAGCTCGAAGTACGGCACCGTGGACGTCTCCCTCGACTCCAGCGACGGCCCCGGCCAGTCGGACCAGGTCATCGAGGTGCGGGCCCACACCACCCACGGCGACATCGCCATCCATCGTTCCTGACGACCGAAGGAGATTGTGATGCCAGACGCGATCATGGCCGAGGGCCTGGTCAAGAAGTACGGCAACGTGACCGCCCTCGACGGCATGGAGCTGAACGTCCCGGAGGGGACGGTGTTCGGGCTGCTCGGCCCCAACGGCGCCGGCAAGACCACCACCGTGCGGATCCTGACCACGTTACTGAAGCCGGACGCCGGGCACGCCCGAGTGGCCGGGTTCGACGTCGTCCGCGACGCCCCCAGGTTGCGCGCCCACATCGGCGCCTCAGGCCAGTACGCCGCCGTCGACGACCATCTCACCGGCGCCGAGAACCTGGAGATGGTCGGCCGCCTCTACCACCTCGGCGCCAAGCGCAGCCGGCAGCGCGCCCGCGAGCTGCTGGAGCGCTTCGACCTGACGGAGGCGGCCGACCGGCCGGTGCAGGGCTACTCCGGCGGCATGCGGCGGCGGCTCGACCTGGCCGGCGCGCTGGTCGCCCACCCGCCGGTGCTGTTCCTCGACGAACCCACCACCGGCCTGGATCCGCGGGCCCGCGTGAGCCTGTGGGACGTCATCGGCGAGCTCGTCGCGGAAGGCACGACCGTGCTGCTGACCACCCAGTACATGGAGGAGGCCGACCGGCTCGCCCACCGCATCGCGGTGGTCGACCACGGGCACGTGATCGCGCTGGGCACCGCCGACGAGCTGAAGGACCAGGTCGGCGGCGACCGCATCGAGCTGTCGGTCACCAGCGCGGCCGACTTGCGGACCGCCTCACGGACGCTGGCGCCGCTGGCCGTCGGCGACATGCGGCTCGACACCACCGCCTTGCGGATGACCATCCCGGTCACCAGCGGTGCGGCCGCGCTGACCAGCGCACTCGGCCACCTGGCCGCCGAGCGCATCACCGTACGCGACGCCGGCCTGCGCCGGCCGACCCTGGACGACGTGTTCCTGAGCCTCACCGGACACCAGGCCGACGAGAAGATCGAGGAGACCGCCCGATGAACGCCCTGCAGATCGCCTTCGCCGACGGCGCGACGATCGCCAAGCGCAACGCCCTGAAGATCCGGCGGGCCCCCGACCTGCTGGGCGGCGTGGTCACGCTTCCGATCGTGTTCGTGCTGCTGTTCACCTACGTCTTCGGCAGCATGATCAGCCTGCCGGGCATGTCGTACGGGGAATACCTGCTCCCCGGGATCTTCGTCATGACGATCGTCACCAGCGCGCAGATCACCGGCTACACGCTGACGCAGGACCTGCAGAAGGGCATCTTCGACAGGTTCCGTACGCTGCCCATGTCCCCCTCCGCGGTGCTGATCGGCCAGACCGTCAGCGACGTGATCATGAACCTGACCAGCATCGTCACGATGGCGCTCGTCGGGCTGCTCGTCGGATGGCGCATCAACAGCTCTCCGCTGGAGGCCGCCCTGGGGTTCCTGATGCTGCTGCTGTTCGCGTACGCCTTCTCTTGGGTGACGGCGACGGTCGCGCTGGCCCTGCGCACCCCGGAGGTCTTCAACAACGTGGCCACCATCCTGTCGTTCCCGCTGGTCTTCCTGTCCAACGCCTTCGTCGACAGCACGCGCCTACCCGGGCCGCTCAAGCCGATCGCCGAATGGAACCCCGTCTCCACACTCGTCCAGGCGGCACGCGAACTGTTCGGCAACACCAGCCCGGCCATCCCCACGCCCAGCACCTGGCCGATGCAACACGCGGTGCCGGTGTCGTTCCTCTGGTCGGTCGTACTCCTGGCCGTGTTCGTGCCACTGGCCACGCGGCTGTACAAGAGAGCCGTCAGTCAATGAACTCGATGACCACACACGTCTCCGGCCTGGACCGTGAGCGGGCGGTGGAGCTGGTCCAGCAGGCGTACGCGGAGGGCCGGCTCGACCCGGACGAGCTGGAGCAACGCCTCGAACTGGCGCTCACCGCCACCTCCTCCCGGGACCTGGAACCGATCCTCGCCGACCTGCCGCCGGACGAGGCGGTCAGGATCGGATCCACCGGCGGGCGCATCCTGCGATCAGGCGACTGGCACGTCCCGCGCCACCTGCGCATCGACTCCGAGTACGGCCGAGTACGGCTCGACCTGTCCCAGGCCCTCATCCCGCACTCGCAGATCAACATCGAGCTCCGGCTTGCGTACGGCAGCGCCAGGATCACCCTGCCCGCCGGCGCCAGCGCGAACGCCGACGGAGTACGAACCGAATGGGGCCGCGTGATCTGCAAGGCAGCGGGCCGCCCACGCCCAGGCGCGCTGCACGTCCACATCACCGGAGAGCTCCCCTACGGGCGCCTGACGATTCGCAACTCGCGCACGTGATCCGGCTGATGCCGTCACGGTCCGTCACACCTGCCGGAGCGGATGCGTCAAGGACCCGTATAGACGGCTGCGGTAGGAGTGCTGTTACGGTATAGCGCGGTGCGCCGGGAAGCCTGGTCGGCAAGGTCCCATCCGTACGACTTCTGCGGAGGCTCCCTGTGGGCACCCTGCTGACGGCTTTCGCCGCCTTGCTGCTGCTCGCCGTGCTCGTCTCGAGCCTGGCCCATCGCACGATCCTGTCCACCGCCGCGCTGTTCCTGGTAGCCGGATTCGTGCTGGGCGACGGCGTGCTCGGCGTGGTCTCCGTCAGGCCGGGCGACGAGCTGGTGGGCACGCTGGCCGAACT
>NZ_JBQQBQ010000098.1:0-24390 GCF_052245915.1 Nonomuraea sp. 10N515B | reverse complement strand
GCTGCTCGGACGGGCTGCTCGGACGGGCTGCTCGGACGGGCTGCTCGGACGGGCTGCTCGGACGGGCTGCTCGGACGGGCTGCTCGGACGGGCTGCTCGGACGGGCTGCTCGGACGGGCTGCTCGGATGAGCTGCGCGGACGGGCTGCGCCCCTGAGGTGCGCCGGTGGCTGGCTGATCGCCGAGATCCGAAGCAATCCCGCCTCAGCCGTCAGCGAGCTGACCCCTGGCGGCCTCGCCTCCGACCCGCTAACCGGAGGGGAGCGGACTGACCGGCCCACATCCCCGCCCCGACCAGCCAACAGCCCCAGTCACGACCGACCGGACTACCCCGAGAACCCTTCCTTAGGCATCTCCAGATCGGCCTTCGCCAACTCCTCCACGTTTACATCCTTAAACGTGACCACCCGCACGTTCTTCACGAACCGCGCCGGCCGATACATGTCCCACACCCAAGCGTCCTGCATCTTCACATCGAAGAAGACGTCGCCGTTCTCCGCGGTACGGACGTCGAGGTCGACCGAGTTGGTCAGATAGAAGCGCCGCTCAGTCTCCACGACGTATGTGAACAAACCGACGACATCACGGTATTCGCGGTAAAGCTGCAGCTCCATCTCGGTTTCGTACTTTTCGAGATCCTCTGCGCTCATCGCGGTCCTCCTGTCGTACCGGTCCCCCGGTTTGCCTGCTCAGGCAACCCCGGCCCCCATTTCATTCTCACCCATCTCCCTGGCCACCGTGACGAAGGAGTAACGGTGGTCGGCACATGGGCCGTGCGTTTCCAGCGCCAGCCGGTGCCCCGGTGTGACGTATCCCTTGTGCTCGGCGAAGCCGTACTGCGGAAAGCGTTCGTCGAGCGCCACCATCAGGCGGTCCCTGGTCACCTTGGCCACGATGGACGCGGCCGCCACGCAAGCGGCCACCTGATCCCCCTTCCACACGGCGAGCGACGGCGCGGGCAGCCCGGGCACCGGGAAGCCGTCCGTCAGGATGTACTCCGGGTCACAAGGCAACTGTGCGACAGCTCGCCGCATTCCTGAAACGTTGCACTTGTGAAGACCTTTGGCGTCGATCTCCCCCGGCGGGATCACCACTATGCCTACATGGGAGACACGCGTGATCCGATCGTAAAGGGTTTCGCGCACCGCCGGCGTCAGCAGCTTCGAGTCGGCGAGGCCGGCGATCTCCCTGCGCAGGATCACGGCCGCGACCACGAGCGGTCCTGCGCAGGCGCCGCGGCCTGCCTCGTCGACGCCGGCGATCGGGGTGAGGCCGCGGCGGGCCAGCGCCCGCTCATAGGCGTAGAGCCCGGAATCGCGCCGGACGACGCTCGGTCGAGGGCGGAACGCAACTGTCATGACAGAGGCAGCGTACGCCCCATTCGCCGCGGCCCGCGACCGAAAGCCCCCTCTACTTGACCTTGTCGAAAATGTCGGGCCGGGAGAAGAGATAGCCGCGATTGAGCGGCCAGTAGCGCACCACCGCCGTGCCGACCACCGCGTCTTCCGAGATGAAGCCCCCACCGGGCGCCTCCATGTTGGACCGGGAGTCGGCCGAGTTGCTGCGGTGGTCACCCATCAGCCACAACTTTCCCGCGGGCACCGTGACGTCGAACTTATCGTTAGAGGCGAGATCGCCGGGATAGAGGTAGGAGGTCTCGTCCAGCGGCGTGCCGTTGACCGTGATGCGCTTCTTGGCGTCGCAGCAGACCACCTTGTCGCCGCCGACGCCGATGACGCGCTTGATGGTGTCCTCGCCGTTCCAGCCCTTGAACACCACGATGTCGCCGCGCTCCGGCTTGCCCGCGAGCTTGTTGACGAACACGCGGTCGTTGATCAGCAGGGTGTTCTCCATCGACTCGGACGGGATGTAGAACGAGCCCACCACGAACGCCTGCAGCAACAACGCGATGCCGACGCCCATCACCAGCAGCAGCACCGTCTCGCGGAAACTGCCCTTCTTCTTCTCTTTCCCCACGCCCTCCGCCTTCTTGGTGACGGCCATCAACGCCTCCTCCGCAGCCAGCGCCGACGAACCAGGACCAAGGGTATGGCCAGCCCAAACCCGGCGACGAGCGGGATCGACCCACCGAGCGCCTGGAGCGCGGGCTGTGCGAACGTGGCCGGGATGTCGATCGTGCTCGCCCGGTCGAACGGCCAGACGATCACGAACGCCCGCCCGATGACCTGACCTTCAGGTATGGAACCGCCACCCGGGTCTCCGGTATGTGAACGCGAGTCGAGCGAGACCGAGCGGTGGTCGCCCATGACCCACAGCCGCCCTTGCGGCACCGTGACGTCGAAGAACTTGTCGGAGGGCACGTTACCGGGGTAGAGGTAGCTCTCCTCGTCGATGGGCGTGCCGTTGACCGTGATGCGTCCCTTGGAGTCGCAACACCGGACGCGGTCGCCACCGATGCCGATGACCCGCTTGATGTAGTCCTTCTCACCGGGCACGAGGCCGAACGCCGTGCCCACCCACCGGAAGAACCCCGCGACCGCGTTGGACGGCTCCTCCAGCTGGAATTCGCCGTCCCAGGAATCGACGCCGGAGAACACCACCACGTCGCCGCGCTCGATGTCGCGCGTGTGGTAGACGAGCTTGTTGACCAGGACCCTGTCGTTCTTCAGGAGGGTGTTCTCCATCGACTCCGACGGGATGTAGAAGGCCTGGACCACAAACGTCTTGATGATCAGTGCCAGCACCAGGGCGACAACGACAAGAACAGGAAGCTCTTTCCAGAACGACCCCTTCTTCTCCTTATCCTGTTTTTCGCCCTTGGCCGGCTTCTGAGTCTCTTCGGCGACCACGTCCACCTCGTCCTCGACAGGGCGGCGCGCCGCGCCGTGCTCCTGGCTCTCGCTAGTCATCGCTGACGAGCCTAGATGATGATTCGGCTAGACAAGCCTCGACCGACGTTACACCGAGCACGAGTCGCTCCACATAAAGGAAACGGCCCTGTAAAGCCGAATGGCCCGCCCCGGAGGGCGGGCCATTCGGGAAAGACCAGGGCTTACTTGGCGGCCGTCGTCTCGCGCTTCTCGCGGATGCGGGCGGCCTTGCCGCGCAGGTCGCGCATGTAGTAGAGCTTGGCCCTGCGCACGTCGCCGCGGGTCAGGAGCACGACCTTCTCGATGACCGGGCTGTGCACGGGGAAGGTGCGCTCGACGCCGACGCCGTAGCTGACCTTGCGGACCGTGAAGGTCTCGCGGGCGCCGCTGCCCTGCCGGCGCAGCACGAAGCCCTTGAAGACCTGGATACGGGAGCGGTTGCCTTCGACGACTCGTACGTGAACCTCGAGCGTGTCACCGGGGCGGAATCCCGGCACGTCGCTGCGCAGGGTCGCCTTCTCGAGCTCCTGGATCTTCGTGTGCATGAGAGCTGTCCTCAAGTTCTCGTGAGCACGCGGAGGTCCACCCGGCCGAAGCTCGCGGCGGACGCGCTTGCTGATGTGATGAACCCGGGATCGTTTCCCGGGCATGACAGACCAACCACAAGAGGTTGGCAGCGATTCAGTTTGCCATATCTTCGGGGAGGACCCCAAACGAGAGCTCCTCCAGGAGCTTCCTGTCGTGCTTGTCGAGCGTGCCGGGGTCGAGTGCCGCCGCCAGCTCGGGCCGGTTTCGTACGGTGCGGCGCAGCGCCTCGTCCCGTCGCCACCTGGCCACCTTCCCATGGTGCCCGGACAGCAACACGGCAGGCACCTCATGGCCCCGCCAGACGGGCGGCTTGGTGTAGACGGGGCCCTCGACCAGGTTACGCATGGACCCGGGCGCGAAGGAGTCGTCCACGGCCGACTGGGCGTTGCCCAGCACGCCGGGCAGCAGCCTGCCGATGGCCTCCACCATGACCAGCACCGCGACCTCTCCCCCGGCCAGCACGTAGTCACCGATGCTGACCTCGTCCACGCGCAGCCGCGTGCCGTATTCAGCCATGACCCGCGCGTCGATGCCCTCGTAGCGCCCGCACGCGAACAGCAGCCACGGCTCCGCCGCCAGCTCCTGCGCGAGCTCCTGGGTGAACGGCCGCCCGCTCGGCGTCGGCACGATCATCCGCGGCGCGCCGTCCCCGATCACCGCGTCGATGGCCTCGCCCCACACCTCGGGCTTCATGACCATGCCGGGACCACCGCCGTACGGCGTGTCGTCGACGGCCTTGTGCACGTCGTGGGTCCAGTCGCGCAACTGGTGCACGCGTACGTCCAGGGTGCCGCGATCGCGTGCCTTGCCGATCAGCGACACGTCCAGGGGCGCGAAGTATTCAGGAAAGATCGAGATGATGTCGAGCCGCATCACAGCAGGCCCTCCGGCGGATCGACGACCAGCCGCCCGCCCTGCAGGTCCACCTCCGGCACCAGGGCCTTCACGAACGGGATGAGCGCCTCGTCGGCGCCCTTCCTGCGGACGACCAGCAGGTCCTGCCCGTGGTGCAGGACGTCGGTGACCTCGCCCACCGGATCGCCGGCGACGGTCTCCACCGCCAGGCCGATGAGCTGGTGGTCGTGGAACTCGTCGGGGTCGTCGGACGGCTCCACATCGGCCGAGTCGATGACCAGCATGGTGCCCCGCAGCTCCTCGGCCACGTCCCGGTCGGTGACGCCGTCGAACATAATCAGCAGGAAGTCCTTGTGCCAGCGTCGGCCGGTGACGACGAGCGGCCCCCGATCGGCGGGGTCGGTCGCGATGGACGTGCCGACGACGAAGCGCCGCTCGGGTTCGTCGGTAAGCACCTCCACGGTCACCTCACCGCGTACCCCGTGCGGACGACCTATCCGGCCGACGACCAGCTGCACGTGTTGTGCCCTTTCTTAACGCAAGCGCCCCCATCGGCCGGAGAGCCGATGAGGGCGCGGAAACCTGACGCTAACGGACTGCTTCGTGCAGATCGAGCAGGTCGACCCGCACGTATTTCCCGTCGGCCAGGGCGTTCACGACCGTACGCAGCGCCTTGGCGGTGCGCCCGCCGCGTCCGATGACCTTGCCCAGGTCCTCGGGGTGCACCCGGACCTCCAGGACGCGCCCGCTGCGAATGCGGCGTGCGCGGACCCGGACATCGTCAGGATGTTCGACGATGCCCTTCACGAGGTGCTCGAGAGCCTCCTCGAGCACGTCAGGCCTCGCCCTCGGTCGGGGTCTCGACGGGGGCCTCGGCCTCTTCCTTCTTCTTGGCCCTCTTCGGCGTGGTGGCGGCCGTGCCGGTGTCGCCACCGGACAGCGCCTCCTTGGCCGCAGCCTCGTAGATGGCGTGACGGTCCGGCTTCGGCTCGGCCACCTTCAGCGGCGCAGGGGCGGGCTCGCCCTTGAACTTCTGCCAGTCACCGGTGAGCTTGAGCAGCTTGAGCACCGGCTCGGTCGGCTGCGCGCCGACCCCGAGCCAGTAAGCCGCACGCTCGGCGTTGACCTCGATGCGCGAAGGGTCGTCCTTCGGGTGGTACAGGCCGATCTCCTCGATCGCCCGGCCGTCACGCTTGGTGCGGCTGTCGGCGACGACGATACGGTATTGCGCGTTGCGGATCATGCCGAGCCGCTTGAGCTTGATCTTGACTGCCACGGGTGTGGTCTCTCCTGCATTCGAGCGTGGGTGAGCGGCGCTTCGCCGAGTGGGGCACGGCTGGTCGACGCTCCAGGGACAGACGCGGCCGGCGGGAGGTTAGAGGGCGCCCACCTGGTCACGGTGTTCCAACATGTCATTGTGCCAGATCGACGGCACTGCCTACGACCTCATCGGGAAGGGCGCCGCAAAGCGCCGGCAACAATAGCCCAGGGTGGTTACTGCTGGCCCGGGAGCTTGAACTTGGAGGGGTCGAAGCCCGGCGGCAGGTCCATCCCCGGAGGCAGCTTGCCGTGCAGGTTTCCCAGCATCCCGCCCTGCTTGGGCGGCGCCGGAGCATCGCTGGACGACGCCTTCTCCAGCGCCGCCTTGCGCGGGTCACCGCTGACCCGCCGCCCCTTCTTGTTCTTCTTCTGCGCCTTGGCCGCCTTGCCACGCCCACCCGGCATGCCCGGGATGCCCATCCCGCCGGCCATCCGCTTCATCATCTTCTGCGCCTCGAAGAAGCGGGTGACCAGGTTGTTGACCGCGGTGACCGTGACGCCGGAGCCGGCGGCGATGCGCGCCCGGCGCGAGCCGTTGATGATCTTGGGGTCCTGGCGCTCGCCCGGCGTCATGGAACGGATGATCGCGGCGATGCGGTCGAGATCGCGGTCGTCGATCGAGTTGAGCTGGTCGCGCATCTGCCCCATGCCGGGCATCATGCCGAGCAGGTTTTTGATCGGCCCCATTTTCTGGACCATCATCATCTGCTCGAGGAAGTCCTCGAGCGTGAAGCTCTCGCCCGACGTGAGCTTGCCGGCCATCTTGGCGGCCTGCTCCTCGTCGAACGTCTTCTGTGCCTGCTCGATCAGGGTGAGGATGTCACCCATGTCCAGGATTCGGGAGGCCATCCGGTCCGGGTGGAAGGCGTCGAAGTCCTCGAGCTTCTCACCCGTCGAGGCGAACATGATCGGCCGGCCGGTGATGTGCCGGACCGACAGCGCGGCACCGCCGCGGGCGTCGCCGTCGAGCTTGGTCAGCACGACGCCGTCGAAGCCGACGCCCTCCATGAACGCCTGGGCCGTGGTGACGGCGTCCTGGCCGATCATGGCGTCCACGACGAACAGGACCTCGTCGGGCTGGACCACGTCGCGGATGTCGGCGGCCTGCTTCATCATCTCCTGGTCGATGCCCAGGCGGCCGGCGGTGTCGATGATGACGATGTCGTGATTGAGGCGCTTCGCCTCGTCGATCGACGTGCGGGCGACCCCGATCGGGTCGCCGACGCCGTTGCCCGGCTCGGGCGCGTAGACGGCGACCTGCGCCCACTCGCCCACGACCTGGAGCTGCTGGACGGCGTTGGGGCGCTGCAGGTCGGCGGCCACCAGCATGGGCGCGTGGCCCTGCTCGCGCAGCCACCTGGCCAGCTTGCCGGCCAGGGTGGTCTTGCCGGCGCCCTGGAGGCCCGCGAGCATGATGACGGTCGGCGGCGTCTTGGCGAAGCGGAGCCTGCGGGTCTCACCGCCGAGGATCTCGATCAGCTCGTCATTGACGATCTTGACGACCTGCTGCGCCGGATTGAGCGCCTGGGAGACCTCGGTGCCGCGGGCGCGCTCCTTGACCTGGGCGACGAACGCCTTCACCACCGGCAACGCGACATCGGCCTCCAACAGGGCGATGCGGATCTCGCGGGTGGTGGCGTCGATGTCGGCATCGGACAGCCGGCCCTTGGCTCGGAGGGAGGAGAAGACCGATGTCAGCCGGTCGGAAAGCGTCTCGAACACGTGGTTGGCCAGTCCTCGAAGCGAATGTACGTCGGAGACTCCAGCCTATCCGCTCTCCTAGCCGCTCCAGCCTGGCACGGCCATGCGAACCGTGAGCGCGTGCTCGACGAGATTGATCAGAGCGCCTTTGACCGAGTCCTTCGAACGCGCGTCGAGCCGCACCATCGGGATGTGCGGCGCCAACGTCAAAGCGTCCCGCACCTCGGCGTCGCTGTGCAGATACTGGCCGTCCCAGCCGTTCACCCCCACGATGAACGGCAGCTGCGCCTCTTCGAAGTAGTCGATGGCAGGAAAACTGTCGGCCAGGCGGCGGGTGTCCACCAGCACGACGGCGCCGATCGCCCCCCGCACCAGGTCGTCCCACATGAACCAGAACCGGTGCTGTCCAGGCGTGCCGAACAGGTAAAGGATCAGGTCACTGTCCAGCGAGACGCGGCCGAAGTCCATCGCCACGGTCGTCGTCGACTTCAACGGCGTCATGCCCAGGTCGTCGATGCCGGCGGAAGCGTCGGTCATGACGGCCTCCGTGGTCAACGGCATGATCTCCGACACCGCGCCGACGAACGTCGTCTTGCCCACGCCGAAGCCCCCAGCCACGACGATCTTCGTCGAGGTCAGGCCGGGGCTAGAGCCTGCGAAGTCCACTGAGCACCCTTTCCAGCAGGTTGACGTCAGGTCTACCCGCTTCCAGCTGCGGCTGATGCACTCGTAGGAGGCCTTCCGCCGCCATGTCCGCGATCAGAACCCGCACCACGCCGAGCGGGATCCGCAACAGTGCCGAGACCTCCGCCACCGACCTGACCTGCAGGCAGAGCTGGCTGATCGCCTTGTATTCGGGCGTGATGTGCGAGAACTCCCGATGCTCGGCGGTCGCCGAGGACACCAGCGCCTCCATCGCCAGCTTCACCTTGGGCGCGGTTCGCCCGCCCGTGACGGCGTAGGGACGCACCGGCGAGGCGGGCTCGGAGCTGGAGGGCGGAGGCTGCGGGGGCTCCCAGCCGCCGCTGTTCCACCCGCCGCTGTTCCACGATGGGTTCGTCACTCACATCACCTGGACTGGCTGGCGCGCAGCTCCGCGCGCACAGCCGGAGTCAGCACCTGACCGGCGCGATCAACCATCAATGTCATCTGGTACGCCACCAAACCCATGTCGCAGTCCGGTGCCGCCAGCACCGCCAGGCACGAGCCGTCGCTGATCGCCATGATCAGCATCAGGCCCCGCTGCATCTCCACGATCGTCTGGTTGACCGCGCCGCCCTCGAACACCCTGGCGGCCCCCTGCGTCAGGCTCACCAGGCCCGACGCGATGGCGGCCAGCTGGTCGGCCCGGTCAGCCGGGAAACCCGACGAAGCCGCGAGCGGCAGCCCGTCGGACGAGACGACCACCGCGTGCGCGACCCCGGGAACCGTACTGACGAAGTCGGTGATTAACCAGTCCACTCCGCGAGCCGCGTGGCTCAGGTCGTTCATTCGCCCTCCTGCGTCGGTCGCATGAACGACAGTCGGCTGTGCTTGATCGGCCGCTCGCTTCGCTCACTCATGCGCCCTCGTCCCTGCTGTTATTCCTGGGGCCGGACCCGTACGCCCTGCCCTCGCTGATGTCGTCGCGTGCCGCCCGGAAGCCTTGTTGGAAGCTCGAAAGGCGGCTGCGCACCCGGTCGGGCGAGACCGTCGGCATGGGCGCGACGCCCTTCGGCGCCGAGACGGCCTCGGCGGAACCAGGTACCAGGTTGGCCTTGGGCACCCGCTTGGGCAGCCCGGCCGCGGTGGCCCCGTCGCGTGCCGGCTCGACCACGGCCTCGGCGGCGCTCCAACCGGCGTCGGCCTTGGCCGAACCCCAGGTCGCCTCGTTGTCGCCGCCGTGCTCGAACCAGGCGGACTCGACCGAGGCGAAGATCGGCAGATACTCGTCCCCGGACGAGGCGGGCTCGACCGCCGGCATGGGGCCGGTCGCCGCGGACTCGGTCTCGGGGAAGTGGTGGCGCTGCGAGGCGGGGGCGGGCTGCTCGGGACCGCGCGTCCACGGGCTGGGCCCCTCGGGCGGCAGCGCGCCCCGCCGGGGCAGCGCTGTGGTCTCTCCCGTGACCGGCCCCCGCGAGGAGACCCACACGTCCGAGGAGGGAGCCGAGTTGTTCGCCATCCAGTTGTCGCCGGTCGCCGGCCATTGGGGTGCCGATGACCAGGAGCCGCTCGAGGCCGGCTCCGCCGACGGGTACGACGGGAAGGACGGATGCCCAGGCCCGGGCTGGTAGCCGCCCGGCTGCCACGGCCCGGCGGCCGAGGGCTGCGGCGTGTGGAAGGCCTGCTCGCGAGCGACGCCCGCGCCGGCGGTCGCGGGTGTGGATCCGGCGGTCGCGGGGGTCTGCGCACCGAGCAGGGACTCGGGGATGAGCACCATCGCGGTCAGCCCGCCGGAGCCGTGCGGGCGCAGCTGCACCCGGATGCCGTGGCGGTGCGCCAGCCTGGCGACCACGAACAGGCCCATGCGGCGCGAGACCGAGACGTCGACGGTGGGCGCGTCGATCAGCCGCTCGTTGGCCTGGACCAGCTCCTCGGCGGTCATGCCGATGCCGGAGTCGCTGATGGCGAGCATGATGCCGCCGCCGTCGATCCTGCTGCCCGAGACGGGCACGCGGGCTTCGCGGGGCGAGAACGACAGGGCGTTCTCGATCAGCTCGGCGAGCAGGTGGATGACGTCGTTGACGGCCTGGCCGGCGATGGAGATGCCCTCGGGCACCTCCAGCACGACGCGATCGTAGTTCTCGACCTCCGACAGCGAGGCGCGGGCGACGTCCACGAGCTTGACAGGCTGGCTCCAGCGGCGCGGCGGCTCCTGGCCGGCGAGGACCAGCAGGTTCTCGCTGTTGCGCCGCATGCGGGTGGCCAGGTGGTCGAGCTTGAACAGGTTCCCGAGCCGCTGCTCGTCCTGCTCGCCCTGCTCCAGCCCGTCGATCAGGGTGATCTGCCGCTCGACCAGCGTCTGGCTGCGCCGCGACAGGTTCACGAACATCGCGTTGACGTTGCTCCGCAGCTTGGACTCCTCGCCCGCCAGGCGGACGGCCTCGCGGTGCACCTCGTCGAAGGCGCGGGCCACTTCACCGATCTCGTCCTTGGAGTTGATCTCGATGGGCGGGACGTTCAGCCGTTCAGGGTCGACGTCGGTGTTGCGCAGCTGGCGGACGAGGTCGGGCAGGGTCTGGCCGGCGATCTTGAGTGCGTCGCCACGCAGGCGGCGGAGCGGACGTACCAGCGAGCCCGCCATGATGGCGGTGATGGCGAGGACCAGGAGCAGCAGGGCGGCCACGATCGAGATGTTGATCGCGGCGAGCTGCCGGTCGCCGCCGGCGAGGTCGGCGCTCCGGGTGGCCACCTGGTCCCCGAGCGACTTCTGGACCTGGTGGAGCCGGTCGACGGTCTCGCCGATGGCCTCGAACCAGAGGTCCACGTCCTTGTTGGTGGAGGGGTCGAGCCTGCGCAGGTATTGCTCCCTGGCGCTGCTCGACAGGGCACCGGCGGCGTTGTTGTGCAGCAGCACGGCGCGGGCGATGAAGAGCTCGGCGCGGGCGATCTTCGCGCTGGCGACGGTCTCGTCGAACGCCTGCCGCTGATCCAGCGAGGCGACAGCCAGGAAGGAGTCCCGCTCGCTGACCCGCCGGGCGGTGGCGTCGACGAACGCCTGGAACTCGGTCTCGAGGAAGGACCCTCGGATGATGCCGGCCATCAGGAGCGCGCGCTGCTTGGAGCCCTCATCCTCGGCTCGGGCGATGGCGCGCAGGGCGGCGCTGGTGGAGATCAGCTGCTCGTCCGTCGCGCCCTGAGCGACCTCGTCGTAGAGCTGGAGCATCTCGGTGATGGTCTCGGAGTACTTCTCCATCGTCGGCAGGGGCGGCAGCTGCGAGTCGGTCCCCGCCACCGTCTGGCGCAGCGAGCCCAACTGGCCGAGCCGGACCTTGATGCGCTCGAGGTTCCTTCGGCCGATGTCGGACAGGGACGGCTCGACGGTCTGCGCGGCCGCCAGGACGCGCTTGACGTTGACGTCGACGACCTCCTGCTGGTCGCCGTAGCGGTCCCTGTCGGCCGCCGACCGGGAGGCGGCGTAGCGGGCGGCCAGGTCGCGCTCGAGGCCGAGGTCGCGCGAGAGCTCGCCGAATTGGCCGACCACCTTGCCGACCTCGCCGATGACCTGGTACTGCTCCGCGCTGCCGATCGAAGTGGTGACGCGCAGGCCGCCGAAGACAACGGCCACGATCGTGGGAACGGCGATGAGGGCGATGAGGCGCGTGCGGACACGCCAGTTGCGCAGCGCGAGCGGGCTCCCCGCCTTGGGCAGGGTCACCTCCGGCACCTCGCCGCCCGCCGGCTGTTCGGGCACGTCCGGAGCCCTACCACGACCGGGGTCGGTCGTTGTTGTCCTCACTGGTGGCAACCTCTCGCCATGGCCTGCTTAGGGGGTCTCAGCGGCTTCGTCCCAGGGACGAGTGATCGCAGGCAAGTTCGAGGCCCAATTTGAGCACAAACCTCATACTTCAGCCAACGCCTCGACGGTATTCAACCGTTCCAAGGCACACATTGTTCACGTCGCAAGCCTTCGACCACGGAGCGCAACCACACCCCCGAGTCAGACATATCGCAACAAAGCGCTCTTTGTCCATATATTTACATCTATAGTCGTTTACCGTCATCTTCAATCGATAAAACTCCCATACGCGGCGCACCGCTGCCGATCGGAGTCCCCCTTCCGGTACGCTTCACGCCCGGTAACCTGTGCCGTCTCCAGAACTTCCCCCTGGTAGGAGAACCCCCCGATGACACGCAAACTGCGCTGCAGCGCCGTCGCACTCGGCGTCGCAGTCGCCCTAGTGCTTGCCGGCTGTAGCGGCTCCGACAGTTCCACGACCGCGTCGACCGGCGCCAACGGCTTGGAGAAGACCACCATCAAGGTCGGGGCGATCCCGATCCCTGACTCCGTATCGCTCTATATCGCGGTGAACAAGGGCTACTTCAAGCAAGAGGGCCTGACGGTCGAGCCGGTGGTCATCACCGGTGGCGCGGCAGCGATGCCGCAACTCCTGAGCGGCGCTCTCGACGCCACGCTCCAGAACTACGTGTCGGGGCTGGTGGCCGTCAGCAAGGGCCAGAAGATCAAGCTCGTCGCGGAGGCCTCCCAGGGCGCCCCGAACACGTTCAACATCATGGTTCCGAAGGACTCGCCCATCAAGACGGTGGCGGACCTGAAGGGCAAGACCGTCGCGGTCAACACTCTCGGCAACATCGCCACGCTCGCCGTGGAGACGCAGCTCAAGGTGGCTGGGCTCACCAAGGACGACGTCAAGTACAAGGAAGTCCCCTTCCCTGAGATGGGCAACGCGCTCAACACCGGCCTGGCCGACGCGGCCTGGATGGTCGAGCCCTTCATCACCTCCACCCAGAGCACGCTCGGCTTCCGCAAGCTGGCCGACACGATGACCGGCCAGACCGAGAACTTCCCCATCTCCGGCTGGTCGGTCACTGAGGAATGGGCGCAGAAGTACCCGAAGACGCTGGCCGCGTTCCAGCGGGCGGTCGCCAAGGCGCTGAAGGATGTCTCGACCGACCGTAAGGAGCTCGAGACGGCTCTGCCGACGTACACGAAGATCGACGCGAAGACCGCGTCCGTGATCACGCCGCTGAGCTACCCGACCGAGCTGACCGCGAACCGCCTGCAGAAGGTGGCCGACCTCCTGCTCGAATACAAGTACATCACGAGCCCGATCGACGTGAAGTCCGTCATCATCCCGGCCCCCGCGGCCGGATGACCAGTGCTCGAGTGCTCCGCGGCGCCGCCGGCGCCGCGGGGCTCCTTGCCGTCGGGGAACTGCTCATCCGCTTCGTCGTGAGCGATGACGTGGTCTTCCCCGCCCCCTCGACCATCCTGTACGAAGCCGTGCTCCTCCTGGTCAGCCCCGAGTTCCTGACGGGACTCGGCACGACCCTGACCAACTGGGCGCTCGGCCTGCTGATCGCGATCGGGATCTCCGTCCCCCTGGGCGTGCTGCTCGGCGCGCTGCCGCCGGTGGAGCGGGCCATCAGGCCCGTGCTGGAGTTCATGCGCCCGATCCCCTCCGTCGCGATCATCCCGCTCGCCATCCTGCTGATCCCGGTGGACGGGCTGATGAAGATCTCGGTCATCGTGTACGCCTGCATGTGGCCGATCCTGATCAACACCCTCTACGGCATGCAGGACGTGGACCCGCTGGCCAAGGAGTCCCTGCGCAGCTTCGGCTTCGGCCCGCTGGCCGTGCTCGCCAGGGTGAGCCTGCCCAGCGCCGCCCCGTTCGTCGCGACGGGGGTCAGGATCGCCGCGGGCATCGCGCTGATCCTGGCGGTCAGCGCCGAGCTGCTGGCCGGCGGCACCGCCGGCATCGGCGTCTTCGTGGTCCAGGCCGGCAGTGGCAACCGTATGGACCTCATGATGGCGGCGACGTTCTGGGCCGGGATATTCGGCGTGATCGCGAACCTGGCGCTCCTGGCCGGGGAGCGCCGCCTGTTCCACTGGCACCGCATGCGGACAGGAGCGCAGGAGTCGTGAAAACCCTCGTGAAGGCCGGCGCCAGGTTCTGGGTCATCCCCGTGGTGCTCATCGCCTGGGAGTTCATCGCGCGTGGGATGGAGGACATCGACTTCCCCCCGCCGACGACGATCGTCGTCCGCATGTACGAGCTGTGGTTCTCCGGGCCCGTCACGCGGATCTTCCTGACCGACGACGCGGTGGAGAACCTGCTGCCGAGCCTCGGCCGCATGTTGAGCGGCTGGATCCTGGCCGCCGTGCTCGGCGTGGTGCTCGGCGTGCTGCTCGGGCGCTCGCGGACGGCGACCGACTACGTGGACCCACTGATCGAGTTCGGCCGGGCCATCCCGCCGCCGTTGCTGCTGCCGCTGTTCCTGGTGCTGTTCAAGGCCGGGCTGACCATGCAGCTGGCCGCGATCGTGTTCGGCGTGATCTGGCCCGTGCTGCTCAACTCCATCGACGGGGTCAGGGCCGTGGATCGCACGTACACGGAGACGGCCAGAGTCTTCAACCTGTCGAAGGCGCAGTACCTCCGGGTGGTGCTCCTCCCGGCCGCCTCGCCGAAGATCTTCGCCGGGCTGCGGCTGAGCCTGTCGCTCGCGCTGATCCTCATGGTCATCTCGGAGCTGTTCGGCAGCACCGACGGCATCGGCTATCAGCTGCTGGTGGCCCAGCGCAGCTTCGACGGCGCGGGGGTGTGGGCGACGATCGCCCTGCTCGGGGTGCTGGGCTACCTGGTGAACTCCCTGTTCGTGCTGGCCGAGCGGCGCCTGCTCGTCTGGCACCGGCAGGCCAACCGCAACGCGTGATCCCGCTGGAAGGATTCATGCCGCATTCCGACGACCTCCTCTGGGGAGCCGTAAGCGATCTCTCCCGTTTCGCGGCCCTGCTGACCATGGCCGAGCTGGGCCTGGCCGACCACCTGACGCACGGCCCGCTCGACGGCGAGGAGCTGGCCAGGCGCTGCGGCGCGCACGCGCCTTCGCTGCGCCGGGTGCTGCGCGAGCTGGCGAGCCAGGACCTGATTCGTCCCACCGGTCCTGACACGTATGACCTCACCGAGCGAGGCGCCGCCCTGCGGTCCGACGCGCCGGACTCGGTCCGCTCCTCGATCCGCATGCTCGGCGAGGAGGGCTTCTGGTACGCGCTGGGCATGCTCCCCGCCACGGTGCGCGACGGCAGCTCGGCCTTCGTGAAGCGCTACGGCCACCTCTACGACCACCTGGCCAAGAACCCGTCGTCGAGCAGCCTGTTCGACGACTACATGAGGCGCCGGGCCGTCCCCCTCACCGAGGGCCTGGCCAAACGCTACGCCTTCCCCGCCACCGCGACCATGGTCGACGTGGCCGGCGGCAAGGGCCACATCCTGGCCACGGTCCTGCACGCCAACCCGCGGATGCGGGGCATCCTGTTCGATCTGGAGCACGTGACCGCCCACGCCGCGCGCACGCTGGCCGCGGCGGGCCTGTCGGACCGGGCGGAGGTCGTCGCGGGTGACTTCTTCGCCTCGGTCCCGGCCGGCGGCGACGTCTACCTGCTGGCCAGTGTGCTGCACAACTGGGACGACGAGGACGCCGTCAAGATCCTGCGCAACGTCCGCCAGGCCATGAACCCGGGCGGTCGCGTCCTGGTCCTCGAGGTGGTGTTGCCCGACGACGAGGCGCCGCATCTGGGCAAGGACATCGACCTGCGGATGCTGGCGATCTTCAACGGGGGCGCGGAGCGCAGCCGCGAGGAATACGCGGCGCTGCTCGGCCGGGCGGATCTGGCGATCGGCGAGGTCATCGAGATGGGCTCCGGAGCGAGCCTCATCGAGGCCGGTCCCCGCTGAGCGAGGGCCTCCGGCGTGATCGTCAGGCTGTCCTGGCGCCGCCGGGGGCTAACCGCCCCAGCCCGGCACGGCCATCCGCACCGTGAGCGCGTGCTCGACGAGGTTGATCAATGTGCTCTTCACCGAGTCCTTCTTGCGGGCGTCGAGCCGCACCAGCGGGATGTGCGGCGCCAGGGTCAGGGCGTCGCGCACCTCGGTGTCGCTGTGCGGATATTGGCCGTCCCAGCCGTTGACGCCCACGATGAACGGCAGCTGCGCTTCTTCGAAATAGTCGATCGCCGGAAAACTGTCGGCAAGACGGCGGGTGTCCACCAGCACGACGGCGCCGATCGCGCCGCGTACCAGGTCGTCCCACATGAACCAGAACCGGTGCTGTCCAGGCGTGCCGAACAGGTAAAGGATCAGGTCACGGTCGAGGGAGACCCGGCCGAAGTCCATCGCGACGGTGGTGGTCGACTTCAGCGGCGTCATGCCGAGGTCGTCGATCCCCGCCGAGGCGTCGGTCATCACCGCCTCCGTCGTCAACGGCATGATCTCCGACACCGCACCGACGAACGTCGTCTTGCCCACCCCGAAACCTCCAGCCACCACGATCTTCGTCGAGGTGAGGCCGGGGCTAGAGCCTGCGAAGTCCACTGAGCACCCTTTCGAGCAGATTAACGTCGGGCCGTCCGGCGTCCAGCTGTGGCTGGTGCACGCGGACCAGGCCTTCGGCCGCCATGTCAGCGATCAGCACGCGTGCCACGCCGAGGGGGATCCGCAGCAGGGCCGACACCTCCGCCACGGACCGGACCTGCCGGCACAGTTGACTGATCGCCTGGTACTCCGGCGTGATATGCGAGAACTCCCGGTGCTCGGCCGTGGCCGAGGACACCAGAGCCTCCATCGCCAGTTTGACCCGCGGCGCCGTCCGTCCACCTGTCACCGCGTACGGACGGACGGGCGAAGCGGGGTCTGGGTTCAGCTGCGACTGGGCCTGTGGCTCTGGCGGGGACGCCCATTCGCGGCTGGTCCATCGTGGGTCTGTCACGTGTACATCACCTGGTCTGGCTGGCACGCAGCTCCGCGCGCACAGCCGGAGTCAGCACCTGACCGGCGCGGTCGACCATCAGTGTCATCTGGTACGCCACCAGACCCATGTCGCAGTCCGGGGCGGCCAGCACCGCCAGGCACGAGCCGTCGCTGATCGACATGATCAGCATGAGCCCGCGCTGCATCTCCACGATCGTCTGATTGACCGCACCGCCCTCGAACACCCTGGCCGCCCCCTGCGTCAGGCTCACCAGTCCTGACGCGATGGCGGCCAGCTGATCAGCCCGGTCGGCCGGGAAACCCGACGAGGCCGCCAGTGGCAGCCCGTCAGATGAGACGACCACCGCATGCGCGACACCCGGGACCGTACTGACGAAATCGGTGATCAGCCAGTCGACCCCGCGTGCCGCATGGCTTAAATCGTTCATACTCCCTCCTCCCTGTCGTCGTTCCGCGGGCCAGAGGTGAACGCCGCCCTGCCCTCGTGGATGTCATCGCGTGCCGCACGGAAGCCCTGCTGGAAGCTGGAGAGCCGGTTGCGCACCCGGTCCGGGGACACCGACGGCATCGGCGTGACGCCCTTCGGCGCCGACGAGGTGTCGGCCGAGCCGGGCACCAGGTTGGCCTTGGGCACCCGCTTGGGCAGCCCCGCCGACGTCGATTCACCACGCACCGGCTCCACAACCGCCTCCGCAGCGCTCCAGCCCTCGTCCGCCTTGGTGGAGCTCCAGCTCTTGTCCCGCCCGAACCAGGCGGACTCCACGGCGGCGAAGATCGGCAGGTAGTCGTCGCCCGCGGACGCGGGCGGGACGGACGGCATGGGGCCGGTGGCCGCCGGTTCGCCGTCGGTGAACTCGAACCCCGGCCGCTGCGGCGGCATCGTGTCACCGCCGCGCCAACCGGGCACGGACCGCTTGGGCAGGCTGCTGCCGTTCCAGCCCGCGTTGCGCGGCGGGGACCAGACGTCGGAGCTGTCGTAGCCGCCGGCGCTGCGCGGCTCGGCCGGCCAGGCCCCGGGGTCGGGCTGCCACTGGGGCGGCGGGGCCTGCCAGCCGCCCGGCCCCCCGGCGTTCGACGGGAAGGAGGGGTGGCCTGGGCCCATCTGGTAGGCGGACTCCGGCCAGTCCGTGGCGGGCGGCGCGGGATGCGGTCCCGAGTACGGCTCCTCCCTGCCGCTCCCCGCGCCGGAGAAGGCGAGCGGCGGGTCGCCCGCCAAGGCAGGCGGCCGGCCGAACGCGGGCGGCTGGTCACCGCCCGCAGCGGGCGACTGTGCGAACGGCGAAGGCGGGTCACCGGGGAAGACGGCCGGCGGGTTGTAGGACGGTGGCTGGTTGCCGCTGTAGGACGGCTGGCCGGGGAAGGTCGGCGCCTGGGCGCCGAGCATGTTCTCCGGGATGAGCACCATCGCGGTCAGCCCACCGGAGCTGTGCGGGCGCAGCTGCACCCGGATGCCGTGCCGGTGCGCCAGCCTGGCGACCACGAACAGGCCCATCCGCCGCGAGACCGACACATCGACGCTCGGCGCGTCGGTCAGCCGCTCGTTGGACTGGACCAGCTCCTCCTGCGTCATGCCGATGCCGGAGTCGGTGATCGACAACATCACACCGCCGCCGTCGATCCTGCTGCCCGACACCGTCACCCGGGTCTCGCGCGGCGAGAACGACAACGCGTTCTCCACCAGCTCGGCGAGCAGGTGGATGACGTCGTTGACGGCCTGTCCCGCCACCGAGACGCCGTCGGGCACCTGCAGCACGACGCGCTCGTAGTTCTCGACCTCCGAGAGCGAGGCCCGCGCCACGTCGACCAGCTTCACCGGCTGGCTCCACCGGCGCGGCGGGTCCTGGCCGGCCAGTACCAGCAGGTTCTCGCTGTTGCGCCGCATGCGAGTGGCCAGGTGGTCCAGCTTGAACAAGTTGCCCAGCCGCTGCTCGTCCTGCTCGCCCTGCTCCAGCCCGTCGATCAGGGTGATCTGCCGCTCGACCAGCGTCTGGCTGCGCCGCGACAGGTTCACGAACATCGCGTTGACGTTGCTGCGCAGCCGTGCCTCCTCGCCGGCCAGCCGCACGGCCTCGCGGTGCACCTCGTCGAACGCCCGCGCCACCTCGCCGATCTCGTCATGGGTGTCCACGCCGATCGGGACGACCGGGCCGACCGTGCCCTCGCCGCTCTCACGCAGCTGCTGCACGGTCTCGGGCAGGCGATGCCCGGCGATGTCGAGTGCCTCGTGGCGCAGCTTGCGCAGCGGCCTGATGAGCGAGCGGGCGATGAGCGAGATGATCGCGACCACCACGAGCAGCAGGACCAGGATGAGCCCCCCGGAGATCAGCGCCGAGCGGTTGGCGCCTTCCTCCAGGGTCCGGGCCCGCAGGATCACCGAGGACGCCAGTTCCTTCTCCACGCTGCGCAGTGCGTCGATCTTGCCGGTGCTGACCTCGAACCATGTGGCCACGTCCTTGTTGGCCGGCACACCGATGCTCAGCTCCTTGCCCTCGGCCGACTGCGCCATGGCACGCAACCGGAACAGGTCCGTCTGGTCCACGTCCCGGCCGACCACGGTGTTGCGGTAGAGCTCCAGCTGCTCGAGGTTGGCCAGGGTGCCGAAGAGCGTCTCCTCGCTCTCCTCGCGCGACTTGGCGTCGGTGAGCGCGTCGAACTCGCCGCTGTCGAAGCCCTTCTTGTCCAGCGCGCTGGCGAGGATGCCACGCTGCTTGGACGCCTGCTCCTTGGCGCGGGCGATCGCGGCCGTCGAGCTGGCGCTGTCGGAGACCTGGTCGTCGACCGCGACCTGGCCGACCTGGTCGTGGAACTGCAGAAGGGCCGCGATGATCTGTGAGTACTTCTGGATCATCGGCAGCGGCTGGATCTTCCCGTTGACGGCCGTGTCGCGCAGCGTCGGGATCTCCTCCAGACGCCGCAGCACCGGCCGCACGGCCTCGGCGTGGGTGTCGGTGATCGCCTGCGCCCGGTCCTTGGCCTCCTCGATGAGCGCGTTCACCCGGCTGTAGGTGGTGCGCAGCTGGGCCTCGCGGTTCTCGGGGCGGCCTTGGGCAATCCAGAGGGCGCTCTCGTCACGTTCGAAGGACAGCTCGTGGGTGACCGCCCCGAGCTGCTCGCTGACCTCGGCGACCTCTCGAAGGGTCTGGTAGGTGCTGGCGTCGTTGAGCGAGGTGATCACGTTCAGCCCGCCGAGGCCCACGGCCACGGCCGTGGGAACGACGATCAGCGCGATGAGGCGCGACCGCACGTGCCAGTTGCCCAGCCCGAACCTGCCAGACGACGATGCGGCAGGCCGTCGCTTCTGGTGCGCGCGCGGCTCGCGGTCGGCGGAAGCTTCAGCGCTCTGCGTTCTCACTTGCCTTCGCTACCTCTCGCCCCGGGAGGGGAATTCTCGGTGACCATGCAGGTAAATGCACGTGGGGCAATATGTACGTCGAGATAAGCGCCATTTGAGCACACGGGTTAGCTAGGGCCAACCACCAATAGTGCCCCGATGAGGTGTTTATCCCTGATTGTCCGAAAAATTGGACTGAATCGGTAGACCGCCATCTATCTGGGAAAACATCCAATATCAAGCGTCCCATGAGCCACTTCGGACCCAGAGGACGCAGAGCAAGCTCTGTCCCAGGAGTAACGGAGGCCTCGTCGACACCACCTTTCCCAAAATGGACAAACACTCAGTTTCTTACAGCTCGTCAAAATTTCACGATATAGCGACAAACGGACATTGCAACCACAAGTGTTATCTTCGCGATAATGACCACCAATTTGGTGCTACGGTCAATCCCTGTTGTGCGTCAGGCACACAACCCCGGCAGCAGAAACCGCCCGGTCCCCCTCACCCCCCGGCTCCATCTGAAGGGAGTCCCTGACATGAGGCTTGGCCATCCCGCCAGGGCCGCCATCATCGGATTAGCTTTGACACTCGGCGCCGTCGCGTGCAGCACGGGCGGCTCCACTACTGCCAGCGCGCCACCATCCGCCACCGCCGGTGGCCTGGAGAAGACGAAGATCAAGATCGCCACCCTGCCGGCGATCGACAGCGCGGCCATCTACGTCGCCATCGACCAGAAGCTCTTCGAGAAGGAGGGGCTGGAGGTCACCCCGCAGGTCGTCCAGGCCGCGCCCGAGGCCATCCCCATGTTGCTGAACGGCGAGATCGACGCCATGTTCGGCAACTACGTGTCCATGTTCGCCGCCCACGACAAGGGCTCGCTCAAGCTGCGGATCCTGGCCGAGGGCTCGCGGGCCGCCCCTGACTCGCTGAGCATCATGGCCCTGCCCGACTCGCCCATCAAGACGGCCAAGGACCTCGAAGGCAAGACGATCAACGTGAACGTCCTGCGGAACTTCCAGGAGCTGGCCCTCACCCAGGTGCTCAAGGCCAACAACGTCGACCCCGCCTCGATCAAGTACGTCCCGGTGACGTTCCAGAACATCATGACCTCGTGGAAGAGCGGCCAGATCGATGCCGCCTACCTGGGCGAGCCCATGGTCACGGCGGCCACGGCCTCGATGGGCGCACGCAAGATCCTCGACCCGGCCTCCGGCCCCGCGGCCGAGTTCCCGATCTCCGGGTACGTCAGCACCCAGGAGTGGTACGACAAGAACCCGAAGGTCGCGGCGGCGTTCCAGCGGGCCATCCACAACGCGGCCAAGCTGATGGAGAACAACCGCGAGGCGGTGGCCAAGGTGCTGCCGACCTTCACCCAGATCGACGCGGCCACCGCGGCCACCGTCACGTTCCCGTACTTCTCCAGCAACGACAACCCGGTCCGGCTGCAACGCGTGGCCGACTGGATGCTGGAGGCCAAGTGGCTCGGCAAGGCGATCGAGGTCAAGTCCCTCATGTCGCCGACGACCTCCGGGTGAGCGCTCAGACCCTGGCCCGCGCCCGCCCGGCCGGGACCGCCACAAGGTGGTCGCGCCGGGCGGCCGGAGCCCTCGCCTTCGCCGCGCTGATCGAGTTGCTCAGCCGGACCGGCCTGGTGTCCTCCGAGTACCTGCCGCCCGTGACGGAGATCGCCGGGCGGGGCATGGCGCTCGTGTTCGACCCGGCCTTCCGCGGGCACGCCCTGACGAGCCTGCTCGCCTGGGCCATGGGGCTCGGCATCGCGGCGCTGATCGCCGTGCCGCTGGGCCTGTTGCTCGGCAGCGTGCCGATCATCGACGCCGCGTCCCGCTCGGTCGTGGAGTTCCTGCGGCCGATCCCGTCCGTCGCGCTGATCCCGCTGGTGGCGCTCATGATCGGCACGGGTCTGCAGCTGCGCGTCACGCTCGTGGTCTACGCCTCGCTGTGGCCGATCCTCTACAACACGATGTACGGCCTGCGCGGCGTCGACCCGCTGGCCAAGGAGTCGCTCAGGTCGTACGGCTTCGGCCCGTTGTCCGTGCTCCTGCGGGTCTCGCTGCCGTCGTCGGCACCCTTCATCATGACCGGTTTCCGGCTGGCCACCGGAGTGGCGCTGATCCTGACCGTGAGCACCGAGATCGTGGCCGGCCGGGGTGAGGGCATCGGCGTGTTCATCTTCTTCGCCGGCATCGCCATGCCCGCGCGGATGACCGACATCCTGGCCGGGGCGTGCTGGGTGGGGCTGTTCGGGGTCGCGGTGAACGCGTTGCTGATCGCGGCCGAGCGGCTGGCGTTCCGCTGGCATCACGCGCGGTTGGGAGAGCCGGGATGAAAGCCACGGCAGAGGTCGCCACGTTCGCGACCAGGACCACGCTCGCGCGCCGCAAGGGCGTGCGGACGGCGGCGTTCCGCTGGCTGGTGCTCGTCGTGCTGATCGTGGTCTGGGAGACCGCCACCAGGGCGGCGGGCAGCCCGTTCTTCCCTGCGCCCAGCATGATCGTGGCGCGGATGCACACGATGTGGTTCTCCGGGCCGCCCGCCACGGTGTTCCTGACCGACGCGGCCATCGAGAACATCCTGCCGAGCCTCGGCCGGATGACCGCCGGGTTCATCGGGGGCGCGCTGGCCGGCGTCGTGCTCGGGCTGGCGGTGGGGCTGTCCGCGCGGATGTACGACTATCTCGACGGGGTGCTGCAGTTCCTGCGGGCGATCCCGCCTCCCGCGCTGGTCAGCGTGTTCCTGGTGTTCGGGTTCGGGCTGCGGATGCAGCTGGCGTTCATCATGTTCAGCATCCTGTGGCCGGTGCTGCTCAACACCGCCGACGGCGCCCGCTCGGTGGAGCCCATGCACCTGCAGACGTGCCAGGTGTTCCGGCTGACGCGGGCCCAGCGGCTGCGCCTGGTGATCCTGCCGTCGGCGTTGCCCAAGATGTTCGCCGGGCTGCGGCTGGCCCTGTCGCTGTCCTTGATCGTCATGGTGTTCTCCGAGCTGCTGCCGGGCACCACGAACGGCATCGGATTCCAGATCACCTTCGCCAAGGACCAGACCGACCCCTTGTCCATGTGGGCCGGGATCGTGCTCCTCGGGGTGCTCGGCTACCTCCTGAACGAACTGTTCCTCATCGTGGAGCGCCGGGTGCTCGGCTGGCACCACTCCGCCCAGCGACTCACGGAGTAAGATCAGCGCCCTGAACAGGTTTACCTGACCGACATGTCCAGCTTTCCCTGCTCCGCTACAGTCTTGTGCTGATGCCGGTCCCGCCCCCCAAGGAACTCCATGCTCGAGATAGACAACCTCTCCCACGTCTACGGCGGCGGTAGCCCGAACGCGCACCACGCCATCGAAGGCCTCAACCTGAGCGTCGCCGCGGGCGAGCTGCTGTGCATCGTCGGGCCGTCGGGCTGCGGGAAGTCGACGCTGCTGCGGTCGATCGCCGGCCTGATCACGCCGACGGGCGGCGAGGTCAAGGTCGAGGGCAATCTCGTGCGCCAGACGCCGGACAACCTGGCCGTGGTCTTCCAGGACTACAGCCGCTCGTTGTTCCCGTGGATGTCGGTGGCCGACAACGTGGCCCTGCCGCTGCGCCGCAGGCGCATGGACAAGAAGGCGCGCCGCGAGGCCGCCCTCGAGGCGCTGGAGTCGGTGGGGCTGTCGGGCGCGGAGCGCAAATACCCGTTCCAGCTGTCGGGCGGCATGCAGCAGCGGGTGGCGATCGCGCGGGCGCTGGCGTACCGGCCGTCGTTGTTGCTCATGGACGAGCCGTTCGGCTCGGTGGACGCACAGACCAGGGAGGACCTGGAAGACCTGGTGCTCAAGGTGCGCGGCCACCACCAGATGACGATCGTGCTCATCACGCACGACATCGACGAGAGCGTCTACGTCGGCGACCGCGTGGTGGTGTTGTCCAAGGCCCCCGCGCACGTGGTCGGCGACCTCAAGGTGGACCTGCCCGGGCCGCGTGATCAGATCTCCACCCGCGAGCACCCCGACTTCGTGCACCTGCGCGCCGAGGTCGGCCGCCTGGTCCGCGGCCACGCGGCGGCCGTCTGACACCTCCTCCGGCCTCGCCCTCCTCGACATGGCCGCCGGGCAGGACGGCGTAGTGGTGACCGAGACACATCGGCCCCCGCTCGCCGTAGGCCTGGCACATGAGGCACGCCTCTGAGCGCCCCCGTCTGAGAAAGCAAGAGCTAACGGGGCTTCGCCCCAGCCCGACGAGGCATCGGGGTTGTGGCTGAGGTGGGGGCTCCGGCTGGCGACGAAACGGTGACACGATGTGCCCGTTCATGTGCCGCATGTAGCGGTGGAGTAGCCCT
>NZ_JBQQBQ010000097.1:0-27423 GCF_052245915.1 Nonomuraea sp. 10N515B | reverse complement strand
CAGCCTCGCCACGCCTACGCCGCAGACCTTCAACGTGGCCTCCCCACCGACGGCCTTGGTCGGCTTCGGAGTCGCCTCCACCTACACATACAGAGGCGCGTACTGCACCCGGCCCAGATCCGCCAGGTTCGAGCCGGTGGAACCGTTACGGGGCGTTCAGACGCTGGTTTCTCTCGTACGGCTTCTCGTCTTGCTTGCCGGACCCGCACCGTCTGGCAGTACCGATGCGTCCCGTCGTTGTCAGGGCTGCTTATCACCCTCCCGCGCGTCTCCACGGTCGGATTGCCCTCAGCTTCACCGGCCTGCTGCGACAGACCGGCGGCAAGGGTCTCCCACCCTTGCCCGGAGTAGTAGCGCCTCGTGGCGCACGTGCAGCAGGTTCCACAGCGTGCGCGCGTTGTGTGCCTGGCCGTCCAAGACGGCGCTCTGCCGCTGCTCCAACTCCAGGCGGGCGACATGAGCACGGTTGCGTTTCTCCAGCCCCACAGGGGCTCATTCTATCGTTTGGTGTATGTCACCGCGATGGGAACCCAACCCCGACATCAGAACCGGGCGTCACTGCGTCCACGAGCTGTCTGCGCATTTGGTGTTTGTCACGAAATATCGGCGGGACGCACTCACCGGCCCCATGCTGGAACGCTGCGAACAGATCATGAAAGAGGTGTGCGAGAAGTTCGACTGCGAGCTGACCGACTTCACCGGCGAGCACGACCACGTCCACCTCCTGGTCCGCTACCCGCCCAAGGTCGCCCTGTCCTCCCTCGTCAACTCCCTCAAAGGCGTCTCAGCCCGCTACCTCCGCCAGGAATACAACACCCACGTCCGCACACACCTGTGGAGCGGCCACTTCTGGTCCCGCTCCTACTACGCGGGCTCGACCGGCGCCGCCAGCGAGGCCACCGTCCGCACCTACCTCCAGTCCCAGGACCGGCCCCAGAAATGAGAGAACACCAACGCGGTCACGACCGGTTCCAAAAGGGCGGGTCAGGGCACGCTCAGGCCCTTGAGGCCTTCCCGCGCGGGCCCTCACCACCCGCCTGAAAGCGGGAGCACTGGCCCGCACCTCGGTAGACGCTTGCGTATGCGGGTGAGCGGGCTGGGCATGGACCGTCTCACCCACTGGGCATCACCATATGAGCATGTTGATACTCGCTCTGGTCACCCTCGTCTTACACGGCGCCCTCGCCGGACTCTTCTACACCTTCTCGATGTCCGTGATGCCGGGCCTGAACGCCATCGCACCCGCCCAGGCCGAGGAGGCGATGCGGAGCATCAATCGGAAGATCCTCAACCCGTGGCTCTACATCCCGTTCCTCGGCTCGCCGCTCGCGGCGCTGGCGACCGGGCTCCTCGCGGGCGCTCCGGCCGCCGTGTGGTTCTTCGCGGCCGCCGCGGTGGGCTTCGTCGGCTCGTTCCTGGTCACAGTGGCGATCAACGTGCCGATGAACAACGCCGTCGACGCCGGCACGATGGCGTGGAAGGACTACTCGCGGCGGTGGACGGCCTGGAACACGCTGCGGGCCGTGGCGTCCTTCATCAGCCTCGTCCTGGTCGGGATCGGCCTGGCAGGCGGCCTCTAGCGTTCGGCTCAGCAGAGCTCCAGCATCGATTCAATACGAGAGCGCGAGGTCCAGGAAACTCGGCGGCCGCCGGGGTGAGCCAGCCCTTCCTGCTGACCAGCGCCAGGTGCAGCGACGCGGGCGGATCCAGCTCGAACACCAGCGCCCCCGCCCGCTCGGCCAGCGGCCGCCACGCCTCGGCCAGCACGCCGATCCCGACGCCCTTCAGCACCAGCGGCAGGACCACTTCCCTGTGCTCCGACTCGACCGCGATCGACAGGTCGACGCCGGAGGCCCGGATCTCCTCCACCAGCCTGCGTAACCCCGTGCCGTGCTCACCCACGATCAGGCGTTGCCCGGCCAGCCGGGTACGCGGCAGCGACCGCGTCGGCGCGAACGGGCCGTCCGGTGGGGCGACGAGCACGAATCGCTGCTCCTCCACGGGGTGCAGCGTCACGTCGGCGACCGTGGGCGGCTCCCAGGCCGACAGCAGGCCCAGCTCCGTCACCCCCGTACGGACCAGCTCGATCACCGCCTGGGGCACCGGCGCGCCCTTGATCACCACCTCCACGCCCGGGTGCCGGGCGCAGAACCGGCTGATCATGCTGCTGAGCGGCTCCACCGCGGGCGACGGCATCGAGGCGATGACGACCCGGCCGCGTACCACTCCCTCCACGGAGTCCACGCTCGCGCGGGCGGCCTCGAGGCTGCGGACGACCTGCCTGGCCGGCTCGATGAGGGCCCGGCCCGCGTCCGTGAGCACCACGCGCCGGCCGATGCGGTGGAAGAGCTGGCTGCCGAGGTCCTTCTCCAGCGTCCTGATCGCCTGCGAGAGGGAGGGCTGCGCCATGAACAGCGCCCTGGCCCCCTTGTTGAAGCCGCCATGATCGACGACGGCCAGGAAATACTCGAGCTGCCGGACGTCCATCGAACGCTCCTATAGGAGAGGCCTATAACACCAGTAGCTAACGCGTCTTGGACCTCTGCGCCACCTAGATCTTCAATGACGGCGGAAACGTTAGGAGCAGAGATGGACTCCGGCGGCCCCCGCACCGACGTCGACCAGGCCCTGCTGGGCCACGCCACCTACCGCAGCCTTGGCGAGCAGAAACTGTCGGCGGCCGAGGAGAGATTCGAGAAAGCCAGACGCACCACCGGCATGTGGCTCGCGCCGTTGATCACGGTGGTGTTCCTGCTGCTGCCCCTCGGCATGGACGGCAAGCAGCAGACGCTGGCGGCCGTCCTGCTCGGCGTCATCGTGTTATGGATCACCGAGCCGGTGCCCATCCCGGTCGGCGGTCTCATCGGCGTCGGCGCGATCGTGCTGCTCGGGGTGGTGTCCGCGGCGGATGCGCTGGCGCCCTTCGGCTCCCCCACCATCTTCACGTTCATCGGGGCGTTCATCCTGGCGCAGGCGATGCTCAAGCAGGGCCTCGCGCGCCGCTTCGCCTTCCGCATCCTGTCGATGGCCGGGGTGGGCCGCTCGACGTTCCGCCTGGTCGCCGCCTTCGGTGTCATCACGTGCCTGCTGTCGGCGTTCGTCTCCAACACCGCCACCGTGGCGATGTTGCTGCCCACCGCGCTCGGCATGCTCGCGGTCATCGCCAAGCTCCTGCAGGACCGCGGGCTGGTGGCTGCCGACTTCAACCCGCTGCGGCTGCGGGTCGGCGCCGCGCTCGTCCTGATGCTCGCGTACGGGGCCAGCGTCGGCGGCCTGCTCACCCCGGTCGGCACCCCGCCCAACCTGATCGGCCGCGGCCTCATCGAGGAGGCCACCGGGCAGCGCATCTCCTTCGCCCAGTGGGTGATCACCGCGCTACCGATCTGCGCGCTCATGTTCGTCGCGCTCGCGGCCGTGCTGCTGCTGCTCAACCGGCCGGAGATCCGCAGGATCGAGGGAGTCGAGGAGTACGTGCACGCCGAGCGGGCCGGTCTGGGCAAGCTGTCGCGCGCCGAGAGGAACACGCTCGTGGCCTTCGGCATCACCGTGTTCCTGTGGATCTTCCCGGGTGTGATCGCGTTGTTCGCCGGCACGGAGTCGGCCCTCTACACCACCATCAGCGGCCGGCTCAACGAGGGCATCGTGGCGGTGCTCGGCGCGGCCCTGCTGTTCGTGTTGCCGACCGACTGGGGCAAACGCGAGTTCACGCTCAACTGGAGCGACGCCGCCCGCATCGACTGGGGCACGATCGTGTTGTTCGGCACCGGCATCATCTTCGGGTCCCTGCTCGAGGACACCGGCCTGGCCAAGACCATCGGCTCCTCCGCGGCCTCGGCGCTGGGGCTGGCCAGTGTGTTCGCCATCACCGCGTTCGCCGTGGTGCTCGCCGTGGTGGTCTCGGAGACCACCAGCAACACGGCCTCCGCGGCCGTCGTGGTGCCGATCATCATCCCGATCGCGATCGCCGCCGGGGTGAACCCGTTCGTGCCCGCGCTGGCGGCGACGTTCGCGGCGTCGTTCGGGTTCATGTTGCCGGTCTCGACGCCGCAGAACGCCATCGCCTACGGGTCTGGCGTGGTGCCGATCACCACGATGATCCGCTCGGGCATCAGCTTCGACATCCTCGGCGCCATCCTGATCATCGTGCTCCTGCCCCTGCTGATCGGCCTGACCGGCATCGGAGGCTGATCACCGCTGTGACCTGCGCGGTTGGCAAGAGTACAGAAATCACCAAATCTCTCTAATCCGGAATAAGGGGACAGTCGGCGGATAGGAGGACAGGAAGGTCTACATCGTGCAGGAGGAATCATGAATGCCACCCAGACGCGAGCACGTGCCGACGGTAAGGCGCATCGGCTGCTCACGCTGGACCTGCCGATGCTCAGCGTCGAGGTCCGCCAGCCCGAGCTCCGGATGCCGCACATCGAGGTGCCGGCGATGCCACGCATGGAGATGCCGCACGTGCCGATGCCGCACATCAGCAGGAAGGAACTCGGCCACTACGTCGACATCGCCCGGACGTTCCTTCCGGCGCCTGAGAAGATCGCCTATTACGGGGCGCTCGGCGCGATGGCGGCCCTCGGGGTCGTCGAGTGGCCGGTCGCGGCCGCCATCGGGGCTGGAACGGTCATCGCGCAGCGGCGGCGGGGCCAGGAGCCGTCCGCCCGGCCGCGCCCGAGCACCACACCGACCGCCAAGCCGGCTCCGAGCACGCGGGCCACGACCTCCACGCGAGGGACGACGACCGCACGGGGCAAGGCCACCACCACGGGCGGCAAGGCCGCTACTACCGGCGGACGGAAGACCACCACGACCAGCAAGGCCGCCACCACCGGCGGACGGAAGACGGCCACGACCAGCAAGACCGCCCCGACCGGTGGGCGCAAGACGACCACGGCTGGCGCAAGAAAGACGACCACGACCGGCGCGAGCAAGGCCGGCACCACCAGCGGGCGCAAGGGCGGCACCACCGGTGGGCGCAAGCCCGCCGCGAGCAGGACCGCGTCGGCTTCGCGCGCCACCGCGAGCAAGAGCTGACGAGGCACGCCACACGGCCGCGCGTACATGGGGCGCGCCCGCGCCGCGATCAATTCTCCACGGCCCGGGCGCGAAGTGGTCATCGGTTGTTCACCGAATAGATATGTTGATCATACCCATATGTACATCTTTCTACCGAAATATGTCTTAAGTAGAAGTTTCACACCCCCGTGAGGTAGAGAGTTGTCCGAGTTCCTGGCCTCGCTGCTCGCCAAGGCCGCCCTGATGCTCCTCGAAGCTCTGATCATGCGTTTCGTCCAGAGCCTCGCCGCCGCGATCATGAGCCCCGCCGGCCTCCGGGTCGCCTAGCCGAACGCGCGTACCTCCAGCAGCCCCACCGAGGCCTGGTCGGGTATCCGCTCGGGTTGGCCACGTCCACGTACGCGCTGCCGTTCCAGTACTGCAGCTTCCACGACGCGGGAACCCGCACCCCGCCTCCGTCGTCGAAGAAGTAGAGCTCCGCCGACTTGATCGTCTGCGTGGAGGACCAGGTCAGCTCGGCCCATTGGGTCCCGGTCTCGGGCCAGGTGCCCCAGCGCGGGCTGGCACGGCGCCGTCGTTGATCGCCGCGACGCTCTCCCAAGGTGAGGTGTACGAGGCCGAGGGCGTCGCGTTCGCCGCCAGGTTGACCGGCGTGGGCGTGGGGTCGCCCCCGCCGGTGCCGAAGGCCAGGTCGTTGTCGCTGAAGATCGGGTGCGGCGGGTTCACGTCCGTCTCGCCCGCGCCACCGTCGCAGCGGCGGTCGGGGTTGAACTTCAGGTACGTCCCCGAACCGCAGGCCGTGGCAGGCTCGGCGTCGCCGCCGATGACCACGCTGCCGCTGAGGTTGCCCCCGCCCTGGACCAGGGCACTGTTCTTGACCACGGCGCTGCCGCAGACCGTGCTGTTGCCGTACACGGCCTGCCGATCGCACCGCCCGTACGGTAGCGTGAACGCGGCGCCGTCCTGCGCCGGACCTTCTGACCGCGTGCCCACGCCACGCGGCCCACGCGAAGGCAGAGGGGATCGATGTCCTCGGGGCGAGACCTTCGATCGAGTCGGTTCTCTTCGGACGGCGGGTCGCGCGGCCGGAGCGTGGGTCCTTCGCGCGAAGCCGCCCCGGGAGCGATCATGACCGATCACAAGCATCTCAAGCGCAGGGTCCGCGACCGCATGGCCAAGACCGGCGAGTCCTACACCACGGCCCGCCGCCACGTCGCCGCGCGCGCCGAGCGCCACCACCACGAGTCGGCGCTGCTGCTGCGCGTGCTGGGCGGCGGTTACTCCGAGGCCATGCTGCTGGGGCTCGGCGGCGGCATCGGGTTCATGTACTTCGTCTTCGAGTACGCCGGCCACGCCCCAATGCTCACGATCGTGGCCCGGGCACATCCCGAGCCGATGATCCCGCGGGCCCTGGACCGGGCCGGCATCCCGTACGAGAGCCGCCAGACCGGCTCCCCCAAGGTCGCCGAACGGCACCTGCGGGCCGCGCTCGACGCCGGCCGGCAGCCGATCTGCCGGGTGGGCCGCTACCAGCTGCCCTGGCGGCCGGACCTCCCGTTCCCCGACCCGGTCGACGTCGTGGTGACCGGCATCAGCGGCGACACCGTGCACGTGCACGACGACGAGCCCGGCGAGCTGCCGCTGGCCGATTTCATGGCGGCCTGGTCAGCGATCAAGAAGTCCAAGCACCACCTCATCGAGGTCACCGGCCCCGCGACCGGGGCACCCGACGTGACCGGCGCGATCAGGGAAACCGTCGCCAAGCTGACCGGTCCGGTGCTGGGCAACAGCTTCGACGTCAACTTCGGGCTGTCGGGCATGCGCAAGCTGGCCGCGCAGCTCGCCGACACCACCAGCAAGCAGGGCTGGACCCGCCGGTTCGGGGACGATCCGGTGCCGGTGCTCGACCGGCTGCGGGACTGCCTGGAGGTCGAGTACACCACGCCCGGCGCCACCCGGCCGCTCTACGCCGACTTCCTGACCGAAACCGGGCACGCCGAGGCGGCGGCCGTCTACCGGGAGGCCGGCAGGCAGTGGTCGCGGGTCGCATCGGCCCGCACGTCGTTCCCTGAGCTGGCCGAGCTCGTGTCGGAGGCCGTACGGCTGGAGGAGGCGGGCGTGGAGACCTTGCGACGGGTGTAGCCCCTTGTTCTGTATTCGGTCTACGATCTTCAGTATCCGGTATGGAGCCGATCGCATGGTGGCCGACGAAGCCGTCCGGCTGGAAGGGGTCTACAAGGCGTTTGTTCCACGTGGCCGCTCAGCCGTTGCTCGCGCTGGAGGACGTGACGTTCACGGCGCGACCTGGCGAGTTCGTCAGCGTGGTCGGCCCGTCGGGCTGCGGCAAGTCCACCGTGCTCAACCTGGTCGCGGGACTCATGCAGCCGTCGGCCGGCCAGGTCGTCCACGAGGGCCGGCCGGTCGCCCGGGGCTGGAGCTGCGGCACGTCACCAAGCCCGAGCGCCGCCGCCGGGCCAAGGAGTTCATCGAGTTGGTGGGGCTGGCCGGGTTCGAGGACCACTATCCGCACGAGCTGTCCGGCGGCATGCGCAAGCGGGCCGGGATCGTACGCACGCTCGCCTACGACAGCGACGTCGTCCTCATGGACGAGCCGTTCGGCCCGCTGGACGCGCAGACGCGGGTCATCCTGCAGGACGAGCTGCTCAAGCTGTGGGAGCTGCGCCGGCCCGCGGTCCTGTTCGTCACCCACGACCTGGTGGAGGCGTGGCGCAGCGGCAACGCCCGAACAATCTCAAGAGTGGGAGCCTCGTCCGTTGGGGCCTTGATCGAGCGGCTGCCATTGCGCGATGCCTGTGGCTCGCATGCTTGGCTACACGGCCCCCAGGCGCAGGGACCTGGGCACGCCGCTCATTATCGTGGGGCATGACTGGTTTCCATCTTCTCGCCGGGAGGTCGGATCCGCCGGTCGACCAATCCGCGTTGCGCGTCCGCGGTCAGTGGTACCGCGGAGCCGCGTACCAGCCCGAGCTGCACCATCTGGCGCGGCAGCAGGACATCCAGCAGCCATTCCGCGATGATGCGGGTCCTGCCCCCGGGGATGGCGAGCACGTGGTAGCCGCGTGTCACGGCCTTGGCGAGCACCCCGGACAGCGCCACCCCGAAGGGGTTCGCGGCCGCCTTGGCGCCGCCGAGGTCCACGACGAACCCGAGATCATGGTGCCGGTACGGCCTGCGCTCACCATGACCGTAGGACGCGGCGATGTTGTGCGCGACGAGCTTGCCCTGTCGCTGGGCGTGCTGGGCTGTCATGGCGGTGAGCTGTCCCGGCCGGGTCAGGTCGGGGACGGCGGCGGCGTCACCACAGGCGAACAGTTCCGGGTGGCCTGGCACGCCGAGGTATTCGTCGACATTGAGCCGGCCCTTTGTGCTGGGAAGGCCGAGGCCGTCGATGAGCGGGTCTGGGCGGACACCGACGCACCAGATCAGCGACCGGGTGGGGACGAACTCGCCGTCGGACAGTTGCACCCCCTCCGGCGTGGCCACCTCCACTGTCGTTTCGGTACGAACGTCGACGCCCCTTCGGGCGAAGACCCGGCTCGCGCAATCCGACAGGCGGGGATCCAGTTCGGGCAGGACACGCGGCGCCGTGTCGATCAGCAGCCAGCGGATCGGCTGGTCACGCAGGCCGGGCCGGAGCCGAGCGGCCTGGCGGGTGTACAGCTGGCCGTGGCCGGCCACCTCAGTGCCGGTGTATCCGGCGCCCACGACCACGAACGTGCACCGTGCCGCCCGCTCACCGGCATCGCGGGTCGCGTCGGCCAGTTCGATCTGGCGCAGCAGGTGATCGCGCAGGTAAAGCGCCTCGGCCACGCTGCGGAAGCCGTGCGCGTGCTCAGAGACCCCGGGGATGGGCAGGAGTTTGTTGACGCTGCCGACCGTGAGCACCAGCCGGTCGTAGGTCATAGCGTGCCGACCGTTCTCCGGATCGAGGTATTCCAAGGTCCGGCGGCCGAGGTCGATCTCGTACACCTCGCCGAGCACGTGCCGGACACCGCGACAGCGTGCCGCCAGCGGCACGGTGACCCGTCGCGCATCGAGAACGCCCGAGGCCACCTCGGGAAGAAGCGGCAGGTAGAGAAAGTAATCGGCTTGGCTGACCAGTGTGATGTCGATGGCGCCTCTGGCCAGGCGGGCCAGAGTGCGAGCGGCATGGAAACCGGCGAATCCCGCTCCCACGATGACCACATGCTGGCGACGCGAGGTTCCAGACACGGCGACCTCCTTCCATGTGGCCCCTCTCTCCTGCCCCATATGGTGAGATCCACCCGCTCGTCGAGACGGTCTGCGGGGATCGCCTAGCTTGATCGCCCGGGCGTGTAGCCGGCGCGGTTGTAGGCCAGGCGCGCGATGAAGTGGAGGCGCTTGTCGTCGTTGTCGTCGACACGGTCGAGTTGGTTGTCCACACGTTTGGCTGCTCGTTCGCAGAACGAGGTGGCGATGTAGCGTTCCTGCCCGGAGGCCTCGACTCCCTGGTCCTCAAACAGCGCGGTGGTACGGGAGAGGGTGGCGATCTGGGCGTAGATGTCGGTCGCCGCGTGGGCGATCCTCTTCTGCTGGCGTTGGCGCTGTTCGACCTCGCGTCCGTGGATGCGGAGCAGTTTCTCGGTCGTGGCGCGCAGCCGTGCGGTCTGGTCGGCGACCGCGCCGGCCGGTGCGTGGAGCGTGGGGTGAACGGGGTCGAGCTTGTGGGGGCGTACGGTGCGGGTGATGCGACCGACCACGTACTCGGCGACGGTGCCGATGGTGCGGATCGGGTCGGTGAGATTGAGCCTGCGAAGATCGGGCACCTCGTCGGCTACAGTCTTCAGCCCGGACAGCGCGATGAACGCCCGCAGGACGTCGTTGGCGCCTTCGAAGATCGGCAGGATGCGGGTATCGCGCAGGATCTTGGCGATGGGAGAGTCGGCCATGTAGGCGGCGCCGCCCAGGAGTTGGAAGACGCGGTTGGTGGAGTACCAGAGATACTCGCTGCCCGCCACCTTGACCATCGCGGACTCGACCGCGTAGTCCCGCACCCCGGCATCCACCAGCCCGGTGGTGAGGTAGGTCATGGCCTCCAGGCCGTAAAGGTAGCTGACCATCCAGCCGATCTTGTCTTCCACCAGCTCGAAGTCGGCCAGCGGGCGGCCGAACTGCTTGCGCTCGCTGGTGTGCTCGATCGCCATCGCGATCAATCGTTTGGCGCCTCCCACCGCTCCGGTGGCGAGCGATATCCGTCCGCTGTTGAGGGTGTGCATCGCGATTTTGAACCCGTCGCCGGGTTCGCCCAGAACATTGTCCTTGGGGATGCGCACATCGCGGAATCGGAGACGGCGCAGGTCGTTGCCTTGCAAGCCGAGCGTGTCATACCGCTCGGCGGCCTCGAAGCCCTCCATGCCGCGCTCCAGGATCAGGGCGATATGCCCCTGATCGCTGCCGGCGAAAGTGCACAGCACGTCCTTGGACCCGTTGCCGATCCAGCGTTTCTCCCCGTTGAGCACGTAGGAGCCGTCGGGCTGCCGTTGCGCCCATGACTCGAGGTGAGAGGCGTCCGAGCCGGCGTTCGCCTCGGTGAGGCGAATCCCGCCAGCTTGCGGCCGGAGGCGAGATCAGGGAGGAAGCGCGCCTTCTGCTCCTCGGTGCCGAACAGGTGGATCGGTTTCATGCCGATCGACTGATGCACCCCCATCACCACCGACAGCGTGGCGTCGTATCCGCCGAACTCCTCCATCACCCGGCAGTAGCCGCCCTGCGACAAACCCTGGCCACCATGCTCCGGTGCGACAAAGAGGCCGAGCAGCCCACGCTCGCCGAGTCCACGGATCACGTCATCGCCGATCCATCGTTGCCCTTCCACTTTGTCGGCGTCGTAGTGGCTGTCGAGGAATTCCCTCGCTGCCCCAATCAGTTCGCCGACCTTACGGGCCTCGTCTCGTCGCAGCTCGGGATAGGGGAATACCATCTCGGAGTGGAGCCTGCCAACGAACAACGACTTGGCGAACGAGGAAGCCTGCCGGTCTATGACGGCTTGCGTCGCACTCTGATGCATCTCACGTGTCCTCCGTTTACCCGCTCGGTTGGAACCCCACGGGTGCCCGCAGATCAGAACTCGTTGATCCATTAGGGCTTTCTGAGACCAGTTCAAGCGATGTGCTACACCCGTTCACCTCTTCCCATGGAGACCACCCAAAATCCGACAGGTGGACGGCCGATGTAAATCGCACTCCAGTTCGGAATACCTCATAGCGATTCGTCGTTCACTCAATGTAGACAGACTAATAGAACATGTATTCGGAGAGGATGGGAGTTTGAGAGGCTGACATGCGCAACAAGATCGATGTGGATGTTCGCCCCGGGGGGCCGGTCAGCTGGCAGACGGCCGCGTTGAACATGCTCCTCCAGTGCACCGTGAAGCCCATCTGCGCCATCCTCCTGCGGAACACCATCAGCATGCTCATCGCCAACCGGCTGGTGATGCTCGGCGGGCATGTGCCCAGCCGCCTGCCTCGCCACGTCTCCGTCGCTCCGGAGCAGCTCGGCTCCTGCTCCGGCGAGTGGGTCCGCCGCGGACCGAATCTCGACGAGAGCAAGGTTCTGCTGTACTTCCATGGCGGCGCGTACTTCGTCGGCTCGCCCGCTACGCACCGCACCATCAGCTGGCGGCTGTCCGCCGCGACCAAGCGGCCGGTGCTCGCGCTGGACTACCACCAAGGCCGCTCACTGGCCGAGTCGCTGACCGATGCCTGCGACGCCTACCGTTGCCTGCTCAACCAGGGATACGCACCACAGGACATCCTGCTTGCCGGGGACTCCGCAGGTGGTCACCTCACCCTTGCGACCCTGCTCGCCCTGCGAGACGAAGGCACACCGCTGGCCGCAGCCGCCATCTGCCTGTCCCCGTGGACGGACCTCAGTGACGCGCGGCACGAGGCGAACCGGTGGACCGACCCGATGCTGTCCGCCAGCCGGATCGACTGGCTAGCCCGCCACTGGACGGCCGGGCGCGACAGCCACGACCCCCTGGTGTCGCCCGTGTATGGGGACTACACAGGGATCCCGCCGCTCATGATCGTGACAGGCTCCACAGAACTCCTGAGAGACGATGCGCACCGGGTCGTCGTGAGGGCCCGAGCGCACGGCGTCCCGGTGACCTACGAGGAGTGGCGCTCGATGCCCCATGACTTCGCCATCTTCGCCGACGTGCTACCAGAGGCGCGGCTCGTCTTCCGCCACATCTCCCGCTTCGTCAAAGCCGTCGAGGCACGCTCGTCCAGGGCCTAGACACGGCCGCCGCGGGCCTAAGCGACGGGAAGCGCTGGAGCCGTTAGCGGGGCGGGTTGAGTGCCATGGTGCACCTGGTCACCGGCCGGAGTTGCCGTCCGATCACCCGGGTCATCTGCCTCCGCCAGCATGGCGACAGCCCGTACTTCCGACGCGTGCTGGAGAGTGGGCGCATCTCGCGCCGCGGGCCGGGTCGTCCCTGTAAGCGTCCCGGGTGCATGCTGGCCAACAAGGCCTACTCCTCCCACGCCAACCGCGCCTACCTGCGCCTCATTGCAACCGGTGTGCCCTGGGCGACGGTGCGCGCTACCCGGCGGTCGCCGAGCCGTAGCCAACCTTCTCGTTATCGCTCGGACCGAGGGCTGAACCCGCGCGAACGGCGAGCGCGTACTTCGGGGCAATCACACCCCCGGAGACCTGTCATGACCATCCGTCCGTTACTTGTCCTGCTCACCGTCCTCGCCCTGCCGGCCACCGCCTGCAGTTCCGGCGGGCAGGCCGCGTTCGGCCGCTCGGCCTCGACCGCACCGGCCGCGCCCCGCGGCGTCGTCACCGTCGCGGAGGCCGAATCCATCTTCGGCCAGTGGGAGAAGGCGATCAAGAATGCCGCCCTGCAGGGTGGAACAGACTGGACGGCCGCGGAGGCCGAGCTGGCCGCGGAGATCAGCAAGGCCCAGAGCAAGGTCCGCAAGATGATCGGCGAGAGCGTGTCGTCGTCCAGGAAACCCATTGCCAAAACGCGGTTCGCCATCCCAGGGAAGGGCGCCGGCGCGCCGTGGTTCATGGCCGAGTACAGCTACAAGGGCGTCTCCGGCTGGTGGCAGGCGATCTTCAAGAAGACGTCGGCCGGCTGGCGCGCGGTCGCCTATTCCTCCACCACGTCCAAGTCCCGGCCGCCCACCCCCGCACGCGACAAGAACGGCCTTGCCACGGTGGTGGCGCCGGACGACGGCAACGGCCTCATCGCCTCGCCACGGCAGATCGTCCAGGCCCACGCCCGCCTGCAGAGCACTTTCGGCGAGGACCAGCGTGCCCGGCGGATATTCACGGCCAATTCCAGTCCCAGGCAGAATGCCAAAGCCAGAGTGACCGATCGCAAGGCGTTGCAGGGTCAATGGACCATGACGATCCGCCCACAGCCGGCCCCGGAGATCTACGCGCTCAGGACGTCATCCGGCGGCGCGCTCGTCTGGTACGGCATAAGGCAGCAAGAAACCTTCGTCGCGCGTCCCGGCACCGATACGACGATGAGCTTCTCCACCCGCCACATCGCTGCGCTGAGCCACGGCGAGCGCTTCGCGCGCAAGGCGGTCCACAAGGCCGCCGCGATCTACCTCGCCGTCGTGCCGAAATCACCAGGTCTGGTCCGCGTCCCCGCTGGGTGGTTCACCAGCGTCAGCGTCACCGGCTCGTAGCTAGGCAGGCAGGAGCTGTTCGGCCCAGATGCATTTGCCGTCGGCGGTGAAGCGGGTCCCCCAGCGCTGGGAGACGGCGGCGACGAGTTGCAGCCCGCGACCACCTTCGTCGGTGTCCGCGGCGCGGCGGATCCTGGGTGTGGTCTGGCTGCCGTCGGAGACCTCGCACACGAGGGTGCGGCCACGCAGCAGGCGAAGCCGGATCGGGCCCCTGGCGTGGCGGATGACGTTGGCGACCAATTCGCTGGCCACCAGTTCGGTGGTCGGCACCAGGTCGTCCAGGCGCCAGCCGGCGAGCTGCTCCCGCACGTGCTCGCGGGCCTCGCGGGCCGCGATCGGGTTCTCGGGCAAGGACCAGGAGCCGACGTCCTCGGGCGCCAGCCGGAGGGTGCGGGCGATGAGCAGGGCGGCGCCGTCGCTGGGCTGTTGCCGTTCGGGGCGCATGCCTTGGGTGACGGCGTCGCACAGACGATCCAGGTCGCTGCGGGATCGGGGAAGAGCACCGGTCAGGAGCCGGGTGAGCTCGGCCATGCCGTCGTCCATGTCCCGGTGCGCGGACTCGATCAGATCGTCGGTGTAGAGCACGAGGAGCGCGCCTTCGGGCAGGCGCAGCTCGGCCGGGTTGAAGGGCGGCTGCGCGGCGCCGAGCCGCAGGTCGGGCGGGGTGTCCAGGACCTGGACCGTGCCGTCGGGATGGACGACGGCGGGCGGCGGATGCCCGGCGCTGACCAGGGTGCACTCGCCGTTGGTGGGGTCGTACACGGCGTAAAGGCACGTGACGTGGAGGTGTTCGCCGAGCTCCTTGACCAGGTCGTTGAGGTGGACCAGGAGATCGTCGGGCGGCAGCTCGAGGTCCGCGAGGGTACGCGCGGCCGTGCGCAGGCGTCCTATGGTGGCGGCTTGGGGCACGCCGTGCCCTCTGACGTCGCCCATGACGAGGGCCACCCGCTCCGAGGACAGGGGGATGACGTCGTACCAGGCTCCGCCGAGCTCCGGGGCGCCGTCCGCCGCCAGGTAGCGGACCGCCGCGGTGACGCCGGGTAGCGACGGCAGCTCGCGGGGGACGAGCAGGCGCTGCAGTTCCTCGGCGCGCGCATGCTCCATGTCGTACATGCGGGCCCGTGCCAGGGCCTGGCCGACCAGCCCGCTCAGCGCGGTGACCAGCGGGCGTCCCTCCCCGGTGAACCGCCGGGGGCGTTCGAAGGAGATCACGCAGCAGCCGCCGGGGTGCCCGGGAACCATGAGTGGGAGCACCGCCCAGGCGTTCATGCCCGAGTCGGCCTCGAGGAGGTCGGTCTCCAGACACTGGTCACGACTTTCGATGAAGGCCGGCACACCGGTCTGGATCACGTCGGTGAGCACGGAACGGTCCAGGACCGCGTGCTGCTCGATCCGGCGGAGAAAATCGGGAGAATGGCCGACGGCTCCGACAATGCGCAGACGATCGTCATCGACCGTGACGATCAGCAGTCCGGCGGCGCCGAAGGTCGGCAGGACCCGCTCGGTGATGATCCGCACCACGTCCTGGGCGCTCACTGCCTCGCTGAGCGCACGGGTCATCTCCTGAGTCCAGGCGGCCCGCTCGGCGGTGGCGCGCTCGGCGGCCGCACGTTCCGCGTCGCGCAGGCGTTTCTCGGTGACGTCGGCGAAGTAGAACGTCAGGCCGTCCGGCACCGGGACCAGCCGTACGTGGTACCACCGCTGGTCGCTCGGCCACTGCATGTCGAAGCTGGCGGGCGTGCGGTCGTCGGCGGCTTGGAGGCACCGGGCCCGGAGGTCGGGCAGGTCGCCCGCGGTCAGGTCCCACAACAGGCGGCCGTGAAGGTCGGTGGATCCGAGGAGGCGTTCGCCGTCGAGGTTGGCGAAGACGATCCGCCAGTCGCCGTCCACCGCGAGGAAGGCGTCGCTCATGTACTGCAGCGCGCGGCCGGCCGACTCCCTGGCGATGCGGCTCTCAGTGGTGTCCCAGACCGTGCCGATCATGCGTACCGGCTCGCCCTGCTCGTCCAGGACCAGGCGGCCACGCGCGTGCATCCAGCCGGTGGTGCCGTCGGCGCGGCAGACGCGGTATTCGATCTCGTACAGGCTCCTGGTGCGGACGGCCTTGTCTTTCGCGGCCATCACCCTGGGCAGGTCCTGGGGGTGCACGACGTTCACCCAGGTGTCGATGTCGTACTGGTCGATGCCGGGGTCGACGCCCAATATCGTCTGCGCGGGTTCGTCCCAGTGGACCTCGCCGGTGCGGATGTTCCACTCCCAGGATCCGGCCTTGGCCGCCTCCAAAGCCCGCTGGAGGTGGGAGTCGGACTGCCACAGGCGGGCCGGGCCGTTGCCCGGCTCCGAGGTGCCGCATCGCTCGGCCAGCCAGGAGGCCAGCGCTTGGAGGAACGCCCGCCGCTCGCTCGGCGGCGCGGCCGGCCCATCGGTCAGCACGGACAGGACGCCGACCCAGGCGCCGGAGGCGCCGTCCAGCGGGACCGCCGTCAGCATCACGGAGTGGTCTGTGCCGGCGTCGAGGGTGACGGGCATGAACGTCAGCACGCCGTCGTCCAGCGCGCGGGAGATCGCATGGCGGATGTCCCCGCGCGCCGACAGGTCCGTCGGAGGCAGCCCGGAGGCGACCACCAGGCGCAGCTCGTGACTGCCGGTGGGCCCGCGCCAATGCACCATGCCACTCAGCGCGTGCAGGTCGGCGACCGCCTGGTCCAGCGCGTACTGCAGGACTTCTATGTCGCTGAGCCCGGCGCACGCGGCGGCGAGGATCCGCAGGCGTTCCTCTTCCGACGCGGCAGCGAAGGCGTCGTCTATCGCCATCCCTTCGCCCCCCGTGCGTCGCGACATCTGCCCCTATCTCATGGTAGCGAACGGGTGTCAATTCCCCAGTTGGGGGACATCTCCCTGTCCACGAGAGGCCGAGGAGCCATCACTAGACTGCGGATCATGGAAGCGGGCAAACCGGACTTTCGTAGCGCAGGACGGTATCTCTGGTGGCTGGTCCGCACCCAGCGTGGCCGCTGCGTCGCCGGGGCGGTGTTGGGGAGCACGTGGATGGTGGGACTGACGTTGCCGCCGTATCTCCTGTCACGCGCCATCGACGACGGGCTGACACCCGGGCGCTGGCCCACGCTGGCGGGATGGGCGGCCGCGCTGTTAGGCGTGGGAGTGGTGAACGCCTGGCTGGGCATCATGCGGCATCGCACGATGACCAGGGTGCGCATGCACGCCGCCTTCGCCACCGTCGAGGCCGTGGTGTCACAGGCGACCCGGCTCGGCTCGGCGCTGTCGCGCAAGGTCACGGCCGGAGAGGTCGTCACGATCGGGTTCACCGACGTCACGGTGATCGCCCAGACGCTGACCATCACCGGCCCGGGCGTCGGCGCCGTCCTGGCGTACATCGTCGTGGCCGTGCTCCTGCTGACCGTCTCGCCGCTGCTCGCCGTGGTGGTGCTGGCCGGCATACCGCTGCTCGTGGGGCTGGCCGGGCCGCTGATGGGGCGGCTTCGCACGGCCGAGACGACGTACCGGACGCGGCAGGGCGCGCTCGCCGTCGGCTTCGTGGACATCGCCGGAGGGCTGCGCGTGCTCAACGGCCTCGGCGGCAAGGAGGTGTACGCCGAGCGCTACCGGCGCGGCTCCCAGGACCTCCAGGCGGAGGGCTATCGGGTCGGGGCGGTGACGAGCTGGATCCAGGCGCTCGGCGTCGGCCTGCCCACCCTGTTCATCGGGGCCGTGACCTGGCTGGCGGCGCGGATGGCGGTCCAGGGCGACCTCACGGTCGGCGAGCTGGTGGCGGTCTACGGGTACACCGCCGTGCTGGTGGTGCCGGTCTCGTTCTTCATCGAGGGCGGGTACGACCTCAGCCGCGGACTCGTCGCCGCCCGCCGCGTCGTCCAGTTCCTCTCCCTGACACCGGTCCCCCGCGGGGACGCCCACGCACCCTCGGGAGCGGCGGTGCTGCGTGATCAGGAATCCGGGGTCGAGATCACGCCCGGGACGCTGACCGCGCTCGTCAGCGCCCGGCCGGCGGAATCGGCGGCGGTGATCGACCGCCTCGGCCGGTTCTCCGAGCCGGCCGCGCTGTGGGACGGGACCCGCCTCGACGAGATCGACCTGACGCGGGTACGCGAGCGGATCCTGGTCGCCGACAACGAGGCCGACCTGTTCGCCGGCCCGCTCCGCGACGTCGTCTCCGGAAGGGGCGATCCGGACGACGAGGCCATCGAGCGGGCCCTGCACGCGGCCGTGGCCCAGGACATCGTGCGCGGGCTGCCGGACGGGCTCGACTCGGCCATCGATCCGCAGGGCCGCAACCTGTCGGGCGGCCAGCGGCAGCGCGTACGCCTGGCGCGGGCGCTGCTGGCCGATCCGGAAACACTGCTCGCCGTCGAGCCCACCTCGGCGGTGGACGCGCACACGGAGGCGGCGATCGCGGGCCGGCTGCGGGCCGCACGCTCGGGGCGTACCACGGTCGTCACCAGCACGTCGCCGCTCGTGCTCGACCAGGCGGACACTGTCTACTACCTGGAGGACGGGGTCGTCGCGGCGACCGGCAGCCATCAGGACCTCCTGGCCGAGCAGCCTGGCTACCGGCTCCTCGTGTCGCGCGGGATGGCCGCCTCATGAGGGCCCTGCCGGTGGCCGAGCCGTCCCAGGTGCGCCGCGCCATGCTGCGACTGATCCGGCGGGACGGCCGGGCCTTCGCCGCCATGATCGCCCTTAACGCGCTGGCCGCCGGGGCCGGGCTCGTCGGGCCGTGGCTGCTGGGCCGCATCATCGATGTGGTCAAGGCCGGTGGCGGGGTCGGTGCGGTGGATCGACTGGCGTTCGGGATCCTGGTCTTCGCGCTGATTCAGCTCCTGCTCGCGCGGTATGCCAGCTATGTCGGGCATCGGTTCGGGGAGCGGACGCTGGCGCGCGTTCGGGAGGAGGTCGCCGACCGGGCGCTCGCCGTACCGGCCTCGGTGATCGAGCGGGCCGGCACGGGCGACCTGACCACCCGCGGCACCACCGACGTCGCGATGGTCGGCACCACCGTGCGCGATGCCGGGCCCGACGTGCTGATCGCCGGGGTGCAGGCGCTGTTCATCATGGGGGCGGTCTTCGTGCTCGACCCGCTGCTCGGCGGGGTCGGGGTAGTGGGGCTGCTGGGGATCTGGTTCGCGGTCCGGTGGTATCTGCGGCGGGCGCTGCCCGCGTACCTGGCTGAAGGGGAGGCCAACTCGGCGCTCGCGGAGCAGCTGGCGGCCACCGCCGCGGGGGCTCGCACGATGGAGGCGCTGGGGCTGCAGGAGCGGCGGATCGCGGTCTGCCAGGACGCGATCGCCACGTGCCGGCGCACCCGCCTGCGGACGTTGTTCCTGCGGAGTGTGCTCTTTCCGATCGTGGACGTCTCCTACAGCATCCCCGTGGTGGGCGTGCTGCTGGTCGGGGCGGTGCTGCACGAGCACGGGCTGATGAGCCTGGGCGCGGTGGTCGCCGCGGCGCTGTACCTGCGGCAACTCTCCCAACCGCTGGACACCATCCTGCTGCGCATCGACCAGCTACAGAGCAGCGGCGCCTCCTTCGCCCGGGTCGAAGGGCTCGCATCGGTACCGTCAGCCGCCTCGCCGGGAGATCGCCGGGAGCCTGACGGCGATCTGATCGAGGTGTCCGGGGTGCGATACGCCTACGAGGGCGGAGGCGGTGATGTGCTGCACGGGGTCGACCTGGTGGTGCGGCCCGGGGAACGGCTCGCGATCGTCGGGGCGTCGGGCGCCGGGAAGACGACGCTGGGCCGGCTGCTGGCAGGCATCGACAGGCCGCGGACCGGATCGGTGACGGTGGGCCGCGTCCCGATCAGTGACGTGGACCCCTCGGAGCTGCGGCGGCGCATCGTCCTCGTCAGCCAGGAGCACCATGTGTTCCTCGGCACGCTGCGCGACAACCTGCTGATCGCGGCCCCCTCGGCCGACGACGACGCCCTGCGGGCGGCGCTCGCCGCCGTGGGGGCCTTGGAGTGGGTCGACGGGCTGCCGGACGGACTCGACACGGAGGTGGGGGCCGCGACTTACCGGGTGGACGGGGCGCAGGCTCAGCAACTGGCCCTGGCTCGGGTGGTGCTGGCCGATCCGCACACCTTGGTGCTGGACGAGGCGACGGCACTGCTGGACCCGCGGACGGCGCGGCACACGGAGCGGGCGATGGCCGCCGTCTTGGAAGGGCGGACGGTGATCGCCATCGCGCATCGCCTGCAGACGGCTCGTGATGCGGATCGGGTTGCTGTCATGGAGGAGGGGCGGGTGGTGGAGCTCGGGGGACATGAGGAGCTGGTGGCCGTCGGGGGGACGTACGCGGCGCTGTGGCGGTCCTGGCATGGCGACCGGGCAGGCTCCTCCTCTTGCTAGGCTGCCGATCGTTCGGCGTTGGAAAAGGACTCATACCTCTTATGACCACCTCCTGGATCACCCGCCCCGAAACCGCCGCCGACCACGGCCAGATCCGCGAGGTCAACCTCGCCGCCTTCCCCACCTCTCACGAGGCCGACCTCGTCGAGGCCCTGCGTGCCGACCCGCAGGCGTGGATCCCCGGCCTGTCCTGGGTCGCCCAGGCTCCCGACGGCGGCATCGCCGGGTTCGCGCTGCTCACCCGCTGCCTCGTCGACGGCTCTCCAGCGCTCACCCTGGGCCCGTGCGCCGTCAGACCCGAGCACCAGCGGCGCGGCGCCGGTTCGGCCGCCATCCACGCCGCCCTGCAAGCCGCCCGCGAGCAGGGCGAGAACCTCGTGCTCGTGCTCGGCCACGCCGAGTACTATCCGCGTTTCGGCTTCACCCCGGCCTCCGGATACTCCATCCGGCCGCCCTTCGACGTCGAGGACAAATACATGATGGCGCTGGTCTTCGACCCCACCCGGCCCGTGCCGACCGGCACCATCCGCTACCCGGCGGCGTTCGGAGTCTGACCCCGGTGCGCACCTGCTGGCAGGGCGGCGACGATCGCCGCATAGCATGGCGTGACCGAGAGATCTTCCTGGACTGTTCCTCGCCATCGGCCTGTCCCCGTCGCTCAAGGGGTAGGGCGGCAGATAGCGGTCCAGAAGGTCCCCAAGCTCGGACTACCGGCGAAAGGGGACGCCGGAGCAGGGGTGATGACTGTGGCGGATACCGTGCCGGCGAGTGAATCCGGCGAACCGGAAGATCTCGAACAGGCTGCGGCGGTGTTCGCCAGTGTCCGGCCGCGCCTGTTCGGGATCGCGTACCGGATGCTGTCCAGCGTCACCGAGGCCGAGGATCTGGTGCAGGAGGTGTGGCTGCGCTGGCAGCGCTATGACCGCAACACGGTGGACAACCCGCCCGCGTTCCTGGCCAAGACGATCACGCGGCTGGCCATCAACGCCGCTCAGTCCGCCCGCTCCCGCCGTGAGACCTACATCGGCCCGTGGCTGCCCGAGCCCGTCGACACCGGCGCGGATCCGCACCTCGGCGCGGAGCGGGGTGAGGCTCTGGAGCTCGCGGTCCTGCTTCTGCTGGAGAGGCTCTCGCCCACGGAACGGGCGGCGTACGTGCTGCGGGAGGCGTTCGAATACCCCTACCGGCAGATCGCCGACATCATCCAGCTCAACGAGCCGGCCGTACGCCAGCTCGTCAGCAGAGCCCGCAAGCGCGTGCTCGTCGAACGACGCACGCCCGTGACCAGGAACGAACAACGCAGGCTGCTGAAGGCCTTCGTCGCCGCCGCCCGCGCCGGCGACCTGACCGCGCTGGAAGAGCTCTTCGCCGCCGACGTGATCAGCTACACCGACAGCGGCGGCGTCGTGCGCGGCGCCACCCGCTTTCCTGTGGTGGGGGCGTCGCGGCTGGCGAAGGTCGTCAGGGCGTTCTCGCCCCGCTTCTGGGCCGGGGTAGAGGTGGCCTGGGGGAGCACGAACGGGCAGCCCTCCGCGCTGCTGAGCCGCGACGGGCGGGTGTTCGGGGTCATCACGGTCAACGCCTCGGATCAGGGCATCGACCAGGTCCTGTGGATGGTGAACCCGGCCAAGCTCACCGCGGTGTCCACCGGCTCCGGCCCGGCGCAAGCGTGATCCTTGTGGTCTCCTTCACGACACGCCAGAGCTGGAGGGCTCCGGCTCAGGGCGACGCACTCCGGCGCGAGCCCGAACCGCCGTGGTCGCGATCGTGACGGCGACCAGCAGAACGCAGCCGGCGGTGATCGCCGCGACCACGCCGGCCACTCCGATCGGGCGTGAGGCGAGCGGCAGCAGCAGGATGCCGGTGACGCAGACCACAACTGCGGCGGGACGGATGACGGGCTCTGCGACGAGTGCGTGCACCGCCCACAACGCAGCGAGATACACAGCGACCGGGATGGCGACGGCGTAGCCGAGTGCCAGCGGTGATGCCGCGATGTCGTGCCCGCTCTGCTCCACCGCCACTTCGAGCCCGGCGCCGAGGGCCGCCAGGGCCGCGAAGATGCCGTAGTGGCCGTATCCCCACAGCCATGACCGATGACGGCGGTCATGGAGACCTTCCCCCGACTCTATGAGGAAGTAGAGCCACCAAAGAGCGAACAGCAGGACGAGGCCGCAGACGGCGATGACGATGAAAGGGCTGCTGATCTCGTCCGCTTCGAGCGCTCTTTCGACTCCCCTGCTCGCGGCCAGGACGCTCTCACCGAGCAGAATGATCGTGAACAGGCCGTAGCGCTCGGCGATGTGGTGCGGGTGCCAGTTGGTGGCCCTGGCCCCGCCCGCCCACCGGGGTACAGCGAGCTCGAGGATGGCCAGGCCGACGTAGGACGGCAGATCGGCGAATGCCGGCAGGCCGCCCGCTTCCGCGAGGAGGAAGCGAAGGATCCATCCCAGCTGCAGGATGCTGAGTCCGGCGGCGTAGCGCAGCGCGGTACGACGGCCGGCCGGGTCTTCGAGACCGGCTCGCAGCCATTGGGCGACGAGGCCGATCCTCATGACGAGGTAGCCCAGTGTGACGATCCTGAAGTCGGAGTGCTCGGCCGCGGCGGGCACACCGGCGGCGAGGACCAGCACGCCGGCCATCTGCACCATGGTCAGCAGCCGGTAGGCGACATCGTCGGTGTCGTAGGCCGAGGCGAACCACGTGAAGTTCATCCACGCCCACCAGATCGCGAAGAACACCTGCAGGAACGGGACCAGCCCGGTGAGGGCATGACCGTCGGCGATGCTGTGCGCGAACTGGGCGGTGACGGCCGCGACCGCGACCACGAAGGTGAGATCGAACAGCAGCTCGAGCTGGCTCGAAGCGCGGTGCGGCTCATCGATGGCCCGCGCGCTCATCCGAACCCGGATCCGGATGGTGGTGCTGGCTGGTGGCAAGATCTCGCTCCTGTCGGTCCGCTACGCCTGGTCGGTCTGAAAGACCGGGCAGCATGCCGAATTGTGACAGCGTGGCACCCAGCGCGCAGCTCGCGGAGCTGTCACAGGCCACAGGGCTGTCCTGTCCTAGCTGGCAGCCGAACGGCAGCGGATGTCCGCCGGCAGGATCCGGCACGAAGATCATGATGGTCGGCGGACTGGCGTGCACGGAATGTGAAGGCAACGGAAGGAGTACGTCCTGTGACGGCAGGCCCGACGCCCCTGTATGACTGCGAGACCCCGCGCCCCTCTGGTGACGGCCGGACCGCGCCGACGATCCGAACGCCCTCCGACACGATGCGTGAGTTGAAGCGCGAGCTGCAGAAGAAGCGGCGCTTCGCTTCCGACGCCTCCCACGAACTGCGCACGGCGGTCGCCGGGCTACGTGCGGAGCTGGAGGAGGCCTGGCTGCATCCCGATGAGACCGACCTCGGCGACCTGCTCGCCCGGGCGCTGAGAGCCATGGACCGACTGGACGCGGTCCTCACCGACCTGCGGGCCCTCGCCGAGATGGAGGCCGGTCCGCCTATGAAGCCGCAGCGGGTCGATCTCGCCGAACTGGTCCGTGACGAGATCGCCCGCAGGAACGATCGCATCGCGGTTCAACTCCGCCTGGAGCCCGGCGTAACCGTCCAGGCCGTCCCGATCCGGATCGGCCGTGTCCTCACCAATCTGCTGGACAACGCCCAACGGCACGGCCGCCACGTGGTCGAGGTCCGGGTGAGCCGCGACGGCGACCACGCCGAGCTGACGGTCGCCGACGACGGAGAAGGAGTCGCGGAATCCGAGCGAGAACGGATCTTCCAGCGCTTCACCAGGCTGGAGGCCGCCCGCCGCCTCGACCACGCCGGCACCGGCCTGGGCCTGGCGATCGCCCGTGACATCGCCCGGGCGCACATCGGCAGCCTGCACGCCGGGGAGTCCGAGACCGGTGGCGCCAGCTTCGTCCTGCGCCTTCCCCTTGCGGGTTCGGCTGCTCTGGCCGGTCGAAGGAGGGGCCGGAGCCTGCGCGAAGCGATGGATCCATAAGCCCGGCCGGGCGTGTCTGGAAGGGAGAGCCTGATGAGACAGAACGCCGACTACACCGCCCAGTTCGCGGAGCAACTGCTGGATCGCCAACGGCAATTCGCCGCCGATGCCTCACACGAGTTGCGTACGCCGCTCGCCGCGCTACGCGTGCAAGTGGAGGAGGCGCGGCTGCACCCGGACGACATCGACCTGCCCGATCTGCTGAACCACGTGACGGACGACCTCGACCGGCTGGAGAACATCGTCAATGACCTGCTCCTGCTCGCCACCCTCGAGGCCGGCCTCGGCGGAAGGCGGGAGGAAGTGGATCTGACGACCCTGGTCGGGACAGTGGCGGCTCGGTGGACCGAGAGCTGCGACGTGCGGCTCGATCTCGAAGCCGCGGTGACGGTGGAGGCCGCCTCCTGGCAGCTGGCCCGGTTGCTCGCCAACCTGCTGGACAACGCCCGACGTCACGCCCGGCACAGACTCGAGGTGAGACTGCGCCGCGCAGGCGACCATGCGGAACTCGCCGTGTCCGACGACGGGCGAGGTGTCTCCCCGGCCGACCGCGAACGCATTTTCCAGCGCTTCGCCCGCCTGGACACGGCCCGCAGTCGCGACCACGGAGGCGTCGGCCTGGGCCTGGCCATCGCCCGCGACATCGCCTCAGCTCACCACGGCACCCTGCACGTTGAGGAGTCGAGCGACGGCGGCGCGAGCTTCGTGCTCCGCCTTCCTCTCGTTCGCTGATCCGGTTCAGGCAGGCTGCCGATCGTCCTTCAGGCTCACCTGATGACCGATTTCCTCGTCCTCGGCCGCGGCCAGCACCACCTGGAGGAGCCCGGGGAAGCGGGCCTGAAGATCCTTTGTGCGTAAGGCCACGAAGCAGCGGGTGCCCTCCTGGCGGGTGCGGGTCAGCCCGGCATCACGCAGGACTCGCAGATGGTGGCTGAGCGTCGACTTGGCGACCGGCGCCCGCAACTCGCCCCACCCGCGCTCACGGCCGTCGGCCAGCACCCGCACCAGACCGACCCGGATGGGATCACTGAGGGCGGCCATCACCCCGGTCAGCCCGATCTCGCCCACTTCGGGGTGGTGCACCTGCTTCATTCCACCATGATAGCTTGTTCGATGTTTCACGAACAACGAACAAAGGAGAGTGCCATGACCGTCCCACCCGCCGGTCACCTGCAGAACCATGTCGCGATCGTCACCGGAGCCGGATCCGGGATCGGCCGCGCCACCGCGATCGCCCTCGCCCGCGCCGGAGCGCACGTGCTCGGCGTCGGACGCCGCGCCGAAGCCCTGCATCAGACCGCCGCCCACCATCCGAACATCACCACCCTGGCCGCCGACATCACCTCCGCCGGCGCGCCACCCGCGATCATCGAGGCGGCCGTCGACCGCTGGGGGCGCCTGGACGTCCTGGTCAACAACGCCGGCGCCACCGCCGTCATGACCCTGGCCGACACCGACGCCGCACGCATCGCCGACCTCCTGTCCCTCAACGTCACCGCGCCGAGCCTGCTCGCCCACGCCGCGCTGCCGCACCTGCGCGCCAACCGCGGCACGATCATCAACATCTCCAGCACCTACGGCCACTGCCCCCTGCCCGGCGCCGCCCACTACGCCGCCACCAAGGCCGCCCTGGAGCAGCTGACCCGCAGCTGGGCGCTGGAACTGGCCGCCGACGGCATCCGCGTCAACGCCCTGGCCCCCGGCCCCACAGAAAGCGAGGCCCTGACCGCGGCCGGCCTGCCCGACACGGTGGTCGAGCAGATCAAGCGAGACGAGACCGCCCGCATCCCGCTCGGCCGCCGCGGCACTCCCGAGGAAGTGGCCGCCTGGATCGTGCACCTCGCCGACCCCGGTGCCACCTGGATCACCGGCCAGGTCCTCACCATCGACGGCGGCCTGGAACTCACCACCTGAAGGCTCTCTCCCCGTGGGCGCGGTCGCGCCCATAGACCTTCACCGGCCCCGCGTAGAACCGATACGTGCCCGAATCCGTTTCGGCCATCCGCTCGCTGGGCTGTTGGAACTCCCAGCGACCTCTCCATGACCATGCGGCAAACTCTCTTCTGCCCCGGAAACCGAGGCTGCTAGCGTCCGGGCATGTCGACACCGGATCTCACCGCCGCGCTCGAGCGCATTCCCGGCTGGTTCTGGCCGACCGACCAGCGCCTGTTCGAGTGGTTCCTGTCGGGTGGCGCCTCGGGCGACGTCCTCGAACTCGGGACGTACCTCGGCAAGAGCGCCGTCCTGATCGGCGGGCATATGCGGCAGGGAGAGACCTTCACCGTTTGCGACCTGTTCGAGTCGGACGCGCCAGACGCGCACAACAACGCCGAGACCACGGGGTCGTACTCAACGCTCACCCGCGACAAGTTCGAGCAGAACTATCTGAGCGTCCACGACACCCTGCCCGAGATCGTGCACGGGCCGACGTCGATCATCCTCGATCATGTGAAGGCGGACACCTGCAGGTTCGTCCACGTCGACGCGTCGCACCTGTACGCACATGTCAAGGGTGACGTCCTGGCGGCGCGGACCGTGCTCAAGGAGGACGGGATCGTCGCCTTCGACGACTACCGCAGCGAGCACACGCCGGGCGTCGCGCTCGCGGTCTGGGAGGCGGTCGCCGGTCTCGGGCTGGCGCCGGTCTGCATCAGCACGCAGAAGCTGTACGCCACGTGGGGCGATCCGGTGCCCGTCCAGCGGCGCCTGCTCGAATGGCTCAAGTCCCGTACCGATCTGTGGCACACGACGGATGCCCTCGGGGATCGGGAGCTCGTACGCGTCAACCAGCGCAAGAAGCCGAAGCCCGCGTCGCCGGAGAGCGACCTGGACCGGCTCACCGCCGAACTGCGGCGCACGACGGCGAAGCTGAAAGAGGTCACGGCGGAGTCGCAGAACGCCGTTCAGGCGCTGAAGAAGGCCACCAGAGAGGTCAGCCTGCTCGGCCCGGTCGCTCATCGTGCGGCCGGTTGGCTTCGCCGGCGCTCCACTCCTCGAAAGTAGTTTCTCGCCACCTTTATCTGGACCCGCGACATTACCCCGAATATCAGGAGGAACTACCGACGAGCTGCGTTGGGGATTGACAAGCGGAGCGGCATACGTCATGATGAAAATGCGACCGGGAAGATGGGTCTGCGTGAGCGTGGACAAATTCTATTAGAGCGAGTACGCTCGGGCTTCCACGCTCCCTTTTTGACGACCCGCGATGCTTGCTCACGTTGCGAGGTTGTCTGGCGTGCGTGTAGTCAGTCCGCCGCGAGCCCTCGGAAGGACATCTGTTGGCAGCCTCGCGCAACGCCTCCGCCGTACCCGCTGGTC
>NZ_JBQQBQ010000096.1:0-27550 GCF_052245915.1 Nonomuraea sp. 10N515B | reverse complement strand
GTTCTCGATATCGACGATATCGAGAACCGCCCGCCCTGATCGTGATCTTATGGATAGATAGCCGCCCATGGAGTGCAGTTGGTCAGAGGGCCGGCCGTCGGGAACAGCACCGGCACCTCAGGAGCGGTTGGGGCAGTTCCCTTGGCCTGGACACCGCAACGCGTCTCCCAGATACCGGAAGCGGTCCGCGCCCTGATCAGCAGTTGGACGTCGCCGTTACCGTCGAGGCTCTTTTGGTCACCCGCGACGGAGACGGTGAACACGTAGCTGCCCTTGCTTCCCGGCACTCTCCTGAGGCTTTGCCACCGCTGCCCAGCAGGCAGGCGCGAGTCGTAGACCCACGGGACACCGCGCTCGGCCGCGACGGCGAAGAGCTGGCGCTGATACGTGTCCGTGGTGCCCCGGAGTTCCACGAACGTGGAGTCGAGCCATGGCGTGCTCTCCCGGGTTACCTGCTCGTGGGCAGCGCCCTCCGTCGATCCCGTGGATGCGTGGGCGGATGTCGTCGCACTTGAGAGTCCCACAGCTCCGCAGGCCATCGTTATGCCGACGGCCCACGTCAGCAGGCGGCCGGTGGCGCTCGCGCGTGAGGCGGTGCTGCTCATACGAGAAACCAATTGATTTCCCTCCATTGCGAGAATTTACTTTTCCGGGACACCGCGTGCCCATGCGATGCACTGCGAAGATACCTGGCCACATAAACCCGAACGCATGGACATACATGCAATTAAGGCAAAAGAATCGGAATGACGATACAAAAAATGTCCGCAGCATACACCTTTCCTGATGTGGCCACCGAACTTGCCCCATATATCGACACACGGGCTAATACCCGACTATTAGTACGGCAACAGCCATTCAGCGAGCGTCGCTCCATGGCCGCCTGCGTCACTGAGCAGAGCCCTCGATGCTCAGCCGATGCTAGGTTCGTGGCGGACCGTCAACACAAGAAGAACTATCAGTGATTATTCGGTAAGGAAGAACGGGAGAAACGCATATCTACCGGCTGGCCACATACAACGGATTCGTAGTGAACATGCCGCCGACATTCTGGGCGAAATGTTCGAACAGTCGACGAAAGGTTATGGTGGGCCGAAATGGCACGGGAGATCACGAGATCTGTTTTGCTCGCGGCAGTGCTCGGGGGTGGAGTCGCATTGGGAACCATCGGATCTGCTCCGGCCGCGGACGCCAAGCCGTACCCGCCCTACCCGCCGCGAGAGCAGGCGACCCCGTTCCAGGACGCGAAGCAGACGGCGACGCGGCACCAGAAGCGGCACCAGAAAGGCAACTCAACGGTGGACCTCCACGTCGACGAACGCCCCTACAGTCACGCCCCGGCTGTGACAGGTGCGGGCGTTCTGCTCGCCGGAACCGCGGGAACCATCGGATCTGCTACGGCCGCGGACGCCAAGCCCTACCCGCCCTACCCGCCGTACCCACCGCGAGAGCAGGCGACCCCGTTCCAGGACGCGAAGCAGACGGCGACGCGGCACCAGAAAGGCAGCTGAACGGTGGACCTCCACGTCGACGATCGCCACTACGGTCACGCCCCGGCTGTGACAGGTGCGGGCGTTCTGCTCGCCGGAACCGCCAGCACGGCGATCGCCGTGGTGCGTCGCGAAACCGCCGATGAGGAGTAGGAGCCGATCCTCCAGTGAGAAACACGAAGCGTCGGCTCATCGGCATATGCCTGCTATGCCCTGCGGCAGGCCTCGCGCTGGCCGTGGGTTGGACGGCGTACCTTGGTTTGAGCGTGAAGAGTCATCTCGAGGCGGCCGAGGACGCACTCGAGCGGCTGCGCGCGAGCGACCGGTCGGGGGCATCCGGCGCTATCGCCGACGCGCAGCGCCATGCCGAAGCAGCACGCCGGATCACCAGCGGTCAGGACTGGTCGTTGATAGGTCGCATCCCACCGCTGGAGGACGGCGCGACAACCGTCCGCGGGCTCACCGTCGCCGCCGCCGATCTGACCGGCGTGCTGACGGACGTTCACCGCGTGGTGACGAAGCTGATCTCGGTGAAGGGACTTTCCCTCGACAACGTGGAAACGCTGCCGGCCAGCCTGGAAACAGCCACCCCGGTGCTGCGCGACGCCGCCGGCCGCATCGACCAGATCCGATCCGGCCTCGCCGCCACCCCGGCCGACACCGGCCTGGACGCCCTTAACCAGGCCCGTGCCACAGCGCTGAGCGAACTGGACAGGCTACGGGACTGGCTGGATCTGGCCAACGACCCCACGGTGCACGATACCGCCGCCTTGCTGCCAGAGATGCTGGGCTACAACGGGCCGCGGCGCTACTTCCTGGCGTTCCAGACCAACGCCGAGGCACGGGGAACCGGAGGGCTGGTCGGTGCGTTCGGCATCCTGAAAGCCGACCGTGGCCATCTCAACATCGAGCGGCTCTCTTCCAACGCCAGCCTGATAGGGGGAAAGGTCGTGGTGGCCGATCATGGCCGTGCCTTCCTTGAGCGTTATGGTCCCAGCGCGGTCTCCCTGATGGCCAATTCCAATCTCTCCCCCCATTTCCCGTACGCCGCGAAGACTTGGATGGGGCTGTGGGAACATGAGACCGGCGAGCAGTTGGACGGCGCGATCGCGACCGATCCGGTCGCCCTCTCCTACCTGCTAAAGGTGATCGGACCCGTCACCCTGCCCAGCGGCGAGAAGGTGACCGCGGACAATGTGGTCGACCTTACCGAACGGGAAGCATATGTCCGGTACCCGGATCCGCTGAAGCGCAAGGAATTTCTTATCGCGATCGCCAGTACCGTCAGCAAAGCCATAACCCAATCCCACCCAGATCCCCTCGCCCTGGTATCCGCCATGTCACAAATGGTGGACGAGCGGAGGATCCAGATCTGGAGTCGTAGGAAGTCCGAACAGCAACGCTTGACGGCGACCCCGCTCAGCGGCGTACTCCCCAAAAAGCCGGGGCCGTTCGCCGGGCTCATGATCATCAATTCCGCCGGCACCAAGCTCGACTACTATCTGGATCGCTCGGTCAGCTACGAGTTGGGCCCGTGCCGAAGCGACGGCATGCGTCCCTCCAAGGTGCGGATCCACCTCACCAACAACGTGCCACCGGGGAATCTGCCCAAATACGTCCGCGAGCGGCTCGATTATCCCAAGGGCTACCGTGCTCCCGGCTCCAACCTGCTGTGGGTGTCCTTTTACGCCGGAGTCGGCGCAAGGGCGGAAACCCTGCGGATCGACGGCAAGTCGGCTGGTCTTACCAGGCAGACGGAACGATCCCACCCTGTCTACAACTCCCTGCTGGAGTTCGCCCCCAGGCAATCAAGGACGCTGGAGTTCGACCTTCTTGAGCCTTACTCGGCCGCGCCACCGGTGGTTCCCGTGCAACCGCTGGTCCGTCCCCAGCAAACCCGGATCACTCAGGACAACCGGGGCTGCCCGACGGGTTAGAGCGGAGTGAGCCCGGCGACGCCGGGCTCTTCGGTTAGTCGACACTCAGTTCAGGCGCCGGGGCATGCGGCCCAGACTACTGCTCCGGCCCATCTTCCACCGGCTCGAACACCGGAATCCGCGGACCCAGGCCGAGTTGCTGCCGGCCCGGGTCGCCGGACGCGGATACGGGCAAGGACGGCCCCCGATCAACGGCGAACCGTCCTGTCTGCCCGCAGTCACGCTCATCCGAGTGGGAGGCGTGCGTCCTCTGGACCAGCTCTCCACATGCTGAGCAGGGCACTGCCACCACTCGGGCCCGGTCCGCACACTTTGTCACCCACCGGATGCCTGCCAGAGCCGAAGCCCGTACGGTCGCTCACCCGGCTCGAACAAGATCTGCGTCATCGAGGTGGACGTCGGACTCCGCCTCATGACCGTGACCGTAGCCAGCGGTCTTCATCGGCACGGCGTTGAGTACGGTCCCCACTACGCGGGCGGTCACTGATGAAAGCAGGTCCTGGGCACGAACGATGTGCTCATGCCGAGTCTTGCCGTACCTCGCGACCAGCAGCACGCCGTCGCAGGCCGCCGCGAGGGTCGCGTCACTGGTGACAGAAAGGAGCGGCGGCGCATCAATGATCACCATGTCGTAGCTTCGCGTAAGTCCCTCGATCAGCTGCCCCATACCACGCGAGCCGAGCAGTTCGCTCGGGTTGGGCGGCGTCTGGCCACTCAGCAGCACGTAAAGATCGAGTTCCCCCCAGCGCTGTACAACATCATCCAACTGCGCCTTGCCGATGAGCACATCCGTCAGACCCACCGCGCCCTCGACACCGAAGTAGTCAGGAAGGCGTGGACGGCGGAGGTCACCATCGATCAGAAGCACCCGCCATCCCTCCTGCGCGAGGGCGATGGCGAGATTGGATGAGGTCAATGACTTCCCCTCATTCGGAAGGCAACTCGTGACCATGAGTGACTTGGGTTGCCGATCGATACCGATGAACTGCAGATTCGCGTGCAACGCGCGATATGCCGCAGATCTCATCGAACTGCTTCTGTCCCCCGCGATCAGGGGGCGACGCCGAGCATCCTTCTCGTACCCGATGATCCCGAGTGTGGGGCTCTGCGACGACCGCTGAAGCGCCTGGGAGCTCTTGACAGCGTTGCCCAAGCGATCACGGAGGAAAATCGATCCGACGCCGATGAGCAGCGCGATCAACACTCCGGACGCGACGTTCTGCAGCGGCTGGGGACTGATCGGTTCGTGGGATACCCTCGGCGGATCAACCACCATGATGCTGACGCCGGTCGGCCGTTCAATGTCTTCCACCATCTCGGCGAACCGGGCACCAAGAGTCTCGGCGAGGCGCGTGGCGCGAACGGAGTCGCCGTCGGTGATCGTCGCCCGCAGGAGCGAAGTTTCCGGGATGGCTTGCGCTGTGACGTTCCCCTGAAGGACCCCGGCCTCTGCCTCGTTGTCTACGACCTGGCTGATCAGACGTCGGCTGGACAGCAGGCTGGCATAGGACTTCACCTGCTGAGGCAAGAGCGGCTGGGAGCGACCGTACCTGTCGACCTTTGTGTTGTTGGCCATCATGGTGATGGTCGCGGCGTATTTCGATGGTGTGTTCGCCGTGATCACGGCCGCTGAGACCGCTCCGATGATCAGTGAGAGAAGGATGAGCAGCCAGTTGCGACGCAGGAGTCGCACGTAAGAATGCAGATCCACTGGATTAATGCCGCCTTTCACGGATACCTCGAGTCTTGGGTGCTCGATCGGCGTGCTGACGCCCACACCCCTGGAGCAAGCTGATGAAGAGGACGGCGGCTCCAAATGCGACCACCGCTGTGGCCAGCGGTGATATCCACTGCAGAGCCATCGCCAGGCAGCAGCCGCCGGCCACGGCCGCCGCCAGGCCGAGCACCACTGCGACCGCCCGCGTCCGCAGGCCCATCCGGCGGAGCCGATGTGACACGTGGTCGGTGCCGCCCACCAGTGGCGAACGACCCGCCCGCACCCGCGAGAGGAACACGACGCCCGTGTCGACGGTCGCCACGAACGTCGGCAGGAGCAGGCCCGCGATCGTCGCATCCGGGCCCCGCCCCGACACCAGGAGAACGGCGGAGCAGGCGAGTGCGAATCCGATGAACAAGGATCCGGAGTCGCCCATGAATATCTTCGCGGGCGCCCAGTTGTGCGGCAGGAAGCCCAGGCTGGTGCAGGCGAGCGCGATCAGAAGGAGCCCCAGCGACGGTTCGCCTGATACGAAGGCCGTACCGGCGAGGAATGCCGCAGTGACCATCGTGACGGTTCCCAGAGCGCCATCCATGTTGTCCAGCAGGTTGAAGGAGTTGACCATCACGACCATCCACAGCATCGTGAGAGCACCGTCCAGCCATCCGCCGGTCAGGGTGACATGGACGCCAGAGGAGACGACTCCGATCGCCGCCACGGCCTCCACGGCCAGCTTGGTGAACGGCTGCAGCGGCCTGACGTCGTCGATCAGGCCGACCATGCCTATGGCCATGGCGGCCAGGAGTATGGCAGTGATCCGCTGATCGGCGAAGCCGAGCGCCGCAGCCGCAGGGACGAGCGTGCCAAGCTTGATCGCGATGCCGCCAAGGTAAGGAGTCGGACTAGCGTGCGCTTTCCTCCTGCTGGGGCGGTCGGTCAGGTCCCAGCGCAGCGCCCAGCGCCTCAGCGGCACGAGGAGCGTATAGCTGATCACAAACGCGCCCACGCCCGCGGCGAAGGTGATCGTGCCGTTCACGGGACGGACGCCAGGAGATCTTTTCGGGCTTCTCCGACCACCTCGGTGAGGATCTCTTCCAGGGTGTGTCGTGGAGCCCAACCGGTGAGCTCGCGCAGCTTGGCGGTGTCGGGCACCCTGCGCGTCATGTCCTCGAAGCCCTTTACGTAGGCCTCGTGGTACGGAATGAGTCGGATCCCGGATGTGGATTCGGTCCGCTGGATGATCAGCTTTGCCAGCTCGAGGATGCTCACCTCCTCCGCAGAGCCGATGTTGAAGGTCTGGCCGACCGCCGCGTCGAGGTCCAGGAGCCTGAGCAACGCGTCGACGACGTCCGCCACATGCGCGAAACACCGGGTCTGGCTTCCGTCACCGAAAACGGTGAGGGGAACGCCGCTGATCGCCTGCCGCACAAGGCGGGGCAGGACCATGCCGTAGGCCGGACTCTGCCGTGGCCCCACGGTGTTGAACAGCCTCACTACGATCGTCGGAAGGCCGCGCTCCCGGTGATACGCATTGGCCAGGATCTCGTCGACGGCCTTCGCCGTGCTGTAGGCCCACCGCACGACAGACGGGCTGCCGAGAATGCGGTCCGCATCCTCACGCAGCGGTCCTGAGGAGTTCTTGCCGTAAATCTCGCTGGTGCTGGTGATCAGGACTTTCTTGCGATACCGATGCGATGCCTCGATAACGATCTCCGACCCCCGGATGTTGGTCGTCAGGCACCGCAGCGGCTGCTCGACGATCAGTTTGACGCCGACCGCCGCCGCGAGATGGACAACGACATCGCACTGGCGGACCAGTTCGTCAACCATGAGCTCGTCCAGGACCGACCCGTGCACGAACCGGAGCCGAGCATGCGGCCTGAGATTGTCCCGCCGCCCCGTCGATAGATTGTCCAGGACCACGACTGAATCACCGCGGGCGAGTAGCGCATCGGCAAGATGCGACCCGACGAATCCGCTGCCACCCGTGATCAGGTACGTGCTCGTTGCTGCATTTTTCACAGGCTTCCCCTAGTCACAGAAGTTGAGACGTTCATCGCGGGAGGAAGCGCCAAGTCAGGCGGGCTCGTTCGAGCCCGCGACTGTTGTCTTTTCGAACCAGGCCGCAGTCATGCGAAGCCCTTCCTCAAGCGATACCGGGCGTACGTCAGGAAACAGCTTTCGCAAGAGGTGAGGAGATGCCTGCGACTCATAGATGTCGCCGATCCGGGGAGGCATGTAGCTGGGCTCGATCGGCTGGCCGAGGACCTGTCCCAGAACGCCCATCAGATGGTTCAACGTCACGCGCGTCCCGAAAGCCAGGTTCACCGCTTTCGAGGAGGTGACTTTCCGAATCATCGCCTCGACCAGGACGTTCACCACGGACCCCACATACGTGAAGTCCCGCGCCTGGTTGCCATCGCCGTATACGGGCAGGGCGCGGCCTTGCAAAGCCGCTGACACGAACACCGGTATGACGGCGGCGTAGGCGTGATCAGCAGCCTGCATGGGGCCGTATACATTGAAAAAGCGGAAGGGTAGGACGGGTAGGCCGAAGCTCTCCGCATATGCGACCGCGTAGGCTTCTGTCGCAAGCTTGCTCGCGCCGTACGGACTCAGCGGCCGGGCAGGAAGATCCTCGTGCTTGTATCGTTCCGGCGCGTTGCCGTACACCGATGACGAGGACGCGAGGATCACATGCGGCTTTCCGATGCGACACGCGTCCAGGACGTGAACCGTGCCCGTGGCATTAACGGTGTGCGAGGCCACAGGGTCTGCCAGGGATCGCGGCACAGAAGGCCGCGCGGCCAGATGGACGACGGTGGTGGCGTCGGCGACCAGACTCGTCACCAGGTCTCGATCCAGGATGCTGCCCAGCACCACATTCACGCCGACACCGTCGAGGTTGTCCAGATTCCCGCTGCTCAGATCGTCCAGCACCGTGATCTTCTCGACCTCGGGCCGCGTCGCGAGCGACGCGCAGAGATGCGCGCCGATGAATCCCGCGCCGCCTGTCACAAGGACCTTCATCTCTTGCCTCCTTCAGCGATGAAGCGATGTCCTGTCGATGTGCAGAGCGACCGATAAAGGTCCTCGGTATCCGCGACGAGCCGTTCCAAGCCGAACGCGCCTGTCGTCCAATCCCGTGCCGCCTGCCCCATCTGGATGGCCAGAGCCTGATCTGAAAGCAGCCGGACCGTATGCGCGGCGAGTTCGCCGACGTCCGTACTTGCCAGCAGTCCGGTCTTCCCGTCCTGCACGACCTCGGCGACACTTCCGACGCGAGTGGAGACGACCGGGACGCCGGCCATTCCAGCCTCGATGAGCGTCAGAGGGGTTCCCTCGTTGTCCGAGGTCAACAGGACCACGTCAGCGGCGGCGTAGACGTACTCCACGTCCTTCCTCCAGCCGAGCAGATGGAAGGAGCGGCGAAGAGGCTCGGAACTCCTTTCCACAACAGAGGCGAGATCGCCGCCGCCACACACCACGAATTGGCATTCAGGCAGCCGACGGAGCACGGACTCGGCCACGGACAGAAAACGATCCGGTCGTTTGATGGTGGTGAGCCGGCCCACGTATGCGACGACCGGCACGTCCGGTGGGATGCCCAAACGGGCTCGCGCTGCCTCACGGTCGGGCGCCTTTGCCGGGTGAACACCGGGGGGAATCACAACGTACTGCTCCGGCCGCCCGATCTTCGCGTCCAGCAGATCATCACGGACTTTGGAGCCGACAGTGACCAGCCGGTCCGACATGGAAGCGAGCAGTCGTTCCGAAAGTACGTAGAGGCGGCGCTTGGCCGGCGAAAAGTAGCCATGCAAGAGGTGACCGTGAAAGACGTGAACGCGTGCCGAGCCGACACCCGCGAAGCGAACGGCCATCCGGCCAAGGGCGCCGGCCTTGGCCGTACGGGTGTGCACGATGTGCGGACGGAACTCGCGCATGGCGCGGATCAGCCAGATGAGAGCCCGGAGGTCGTCGCCGGCCTTGACCGCGCGGCCTAGGCCGGGAACCCGGTGGAGTCGGGTCGCCGCCTGCCCTAGCTCAAAGTGGTCGGCCTCATCTTCATCGACCTGGCCGGCATAGAGGCGATGCTCGAACTCCTCAGGGTTCAGCCGCGCACACAGCCCCATGACCTGTGTGGCAGGGCCGCCGACATTCAGGCGAGCGATGATCTCCATGACCCTTATCCGGCCGTTGGTTCGCATCGCGAGGGCCCTTGCTGTTCGCCTCATCATGTCCGAGAAGCTAACCTGCCACCCGATCTGTACGCCGACACCGCCCCAGTAGCGGTGGAATTCTTTCCCTATTCCCTACCATCGCCTGAAAGACGGATCCATGCCACAACCGCACCGGAACAGTTTGCCCGAAAAGCATCACTCTGCCACCAAAAGTGGTGTTGACAAAAATCCGGATCTATACATCTTCATCACAGCTACTTCGTAAAATTCATCAGATGAGCATCGTGTCGGCACACCGGGGGTGATCAGGTTCATGGGAAGTGCGCGTCTTGCCCGTAAAGTCCCCAGCGCGCTTGGGACGGGCCGTCGCATGTCGCTGCGGGGCGCCGGGTTCAACGAGTCCGGGGGTGGGCTCCTTCCTGGCCGTTCTCACCAGGGCCCGCTCTTCAGGGAGGACCGCATAGCTGGACGAGGGGCTGCCAGAGCGGGACGAAGGCTTATGTCCAGGGCCACGTGCGCCCGATCCGCGGGTGTCGACGCCAGGCCTGCATGCTCGCGAACCCAGAGCGTCCAGCCACTACAGATATGGGAGCCGACGATTCCCCACATCGGGTCGATGTTGGTCAGCCTCCGACGAATCGAGGTTAATCAGCAACCTCCGCCCCCAAAGACGCAGTAATTAAGAAGTCATCACTTTCTCAGATAATCGAGTCACACACCTTTCCGACCGCTGTTGGCGCTCTGATCACTTAGAGTGATCGCATGGAGTACCTTATCGTCGCCACTCTCGTAATGACGCTTGTTTTTCTTGTAAGGCGTAGCTTCCCGAGAGAGACAGCGCGGCCAGTTCTCATAGTGCTGCTCGCCGCGTTCACCACTCGCCTGCTCATTCATTTCTTTATTGTGCGAAGCCGCTCTCTCGACTACGGCGGCGATAATTTCGACTATGAGTTCATCGCCATGGAGGTCGTAACGTATTGGCGGAACGCCGGCATTCAGTTCGTCACGAGCGAAGTGATCCCCTCCATCAATACGGTGGCCACACCGTGCCATATTTTCGCGTTCGTGATGTATCTGTGCGGCGGATTCGCACCCATGGCTTGCACCGCAGTCGTGGCGTTCATCGCCTGCGCCCTATGCATTGTCATGTACAAGTTCGCCCGGCTCGTCGGCGCCGACGACCGGTCGAGTTTTCGGCTACTGATCCTTATCGCGTTCATACCAGGTCTCCTCGTGCACACGTCTGACATGTACAAGGATGGCTTCAACGCGTTTCTCGTGATGACGTGTCTCTGGCTCGCCGCGTCAAACATGCAACGCTTCGATATTCGCAAGCTTCTCGCAATGGCCCCTCTAATATGGGCGCTATGGAATGTCCGACCCTACATGGTGTTCATGTGCGGCCTGCCCTTGCTCTTCAGCATTACCAGCCGGAAACGAATGGTTTCCATGCGCGTGATGGCGCTCTCTGTCGCGGCCCTGATGTCCTTCATGCTCCTGTACGAACAGATTTTGGCCACGGGGCCCGCCGCGACCATGCAGCGCCAATTGGAAAAGAGTCAATCCACCAATGTCCGAAGCGCGCTCGAGCAAGGCGGCTCAGGTGTGGTCTTCTCCCACGATGGCGCCCTGTGGGACGAACTCCCAACGAAACTTCTCTACACGCTGCTGGCTCCGTTCCCGTGGATGGACGGCAGCGCAGCACTGCAGCTGGGCAAGATCGAGGCGCTACTGGTGTGGTATCTGCTCTACTGCGCGATAAAGGGTGGCCGTCGCCTCTGGCAATATGACCGCAAGATGCTGTTCTTTATCCTCTCGTTCGTCATGCCCGTCACGATCGCTTATGCGACAACCATTGCCAACATCGGCCTGATATTCCGCCAACGTATTCCCATCGTACTGATACTAGGTCTCCTTGCCGCGATCGCCTGGGCCAGGGAACCTGGGAAGGGAAAACGCGCGCAGCCCCCTGACGAAAGCCCGCACCACGAGCAGTCACCCGCTAACCGGGCAGCCAGCTCCGGATGACATTTGCTTCGCATTCGACACGGCAGGAGGGCGACGTGCTGGGTCCGGCCGTGCACCTGCAGGTCCTCGGCTATTGAGAGTCGTGCATTCGGACCGCAGGGCAGCCCCCGAAACCGGTATGCCAGCGATCCACGGCCGTCTCCCACGCGAGCGACCCTCCTGCAGCACCCAGCGTGGAGCGCCGCAGGCGGGACTGGTCGTCTCGCGTAGTCGCCCGGCCAGCCGGGACCGTGGTGCCGTTGGAACTGTCCGAGACACACCGCTTACGTGTTCGTGTCCGATCAGTCACTCGTCGTAGTATGACTCATAGCCCGAGAGCCAGCCATACCGTAGCCATCGTTCCAGTCTCGTAAGATGGGCCATCAACATGCCCCTTTCAAAACGTTCGCGTTGCGATAGAAGAGTGGGCATTTTGTGACGCGTTGTCCAATGCACTGTTGAGGCTAGCGGGCGTCTCGGAAGGACTGTATGCCTTCTAACGCTCGCCCTCGACCCGCCTTTCTCGAGACGATCATATTCGGAGGCCCACCTTTGGCTAGCCGCGCTGCCCGTTTGGAGACCACCGGAAAGAGCATGTGACCATCAATCCTGCGCTTCGGCAGGACTTTTTGCCGGAAGGCCGGGCCTCCGCCCTGGTCGCTTTCCATTACTCCCGGCACGATCCCTTTCGATGAACCATTGGCCGACCATTCGGTCTGAGTGTCGATAATTCGGAGACGATGAGATCATGGGTTGATTCGCTCTAACCCGATGCGCGCCAGCAGCTTCTTTGACGCGCGCGGAGCCCTGGTTGCCAGCGGCGAAATCTGCGTATACGTCACGGTAGGGAAGGACCTCAAGCGGCAGGGACATTGGCCAGGCAAGACGGCAGACATCCAAGTGTCTCCGCTACATTCGCAAGAAGCAGCTCCGATCACACGCCCATCCAGTTCGGATTCAAGCTGAGGTCGTTGTCTCGGTCCTCAAGCCAAGCGATCAAACCGGCCGCCGACCACTACTACTTGACATGTAGACGCGGGTGTTGCGTCGTCCTCCTTATACGGAGCGCGCACGACGTCCCTTGTTATTAAGTGCTCACGCCCCCGCGAAGTGGAAGCCATCCTGAACCGCTGCCGGCAGATACTTCTCACGCTGCGGATAGTGGCCGCGCTCAGCCAAATATGAAACGAAAGGCTGCACAAGTTGATCCTTGAGGATACATGTCTGCTCGCGACGGCTTTCTCCATACCCCGCGCTTTCGTGAGGCGGTCCGGCCGCGCCGACACCACCATGCCCTGGCACAGGGCGCACGACAATTACATCCTGGCGGACGTGCGATGTCACGAGCACTAGTCAAGAGCCTGACCGCGACCAGGGTAGTCCAGACGACGGCTACCGACGGGCTGCGGCTTGCGATGACGGCAATGACGTCCATCCTCATAGCCCGAACCCTGGCGCCCGAGGGCAGGGGCATTTACGCGCTAGTCATAACTACGGCGACGATTGCCATCGTCGCCGGCCATCTGTCCGTGAACAAGTCGCAGATCGCCATGTGGCTGGATCCTGCACGGCACCCATTCCTGGCGGCAAACAGTCTCATCCTGGGACTGATCTCGGGGGTGCTGTCGGGGCTGTGCACTTTCGGCATCTTGATCGTTTTCGCCTCGGTTACGGTTCCCGACCTGCTGGCCATTGCGTTGCTCGCCGTGCCGTTCAGTGTCGCGTCGATCAACCTCAGCGGGATCGCCCTTCTTCAATCCCGGATCAGCCTGGTCAACCGAGCCGTTGTGACATGGGCACTCGCGCTATCACTGCCGGTGCTGGCGCTCAAGGCCATGGGATGTCTTACGATCACCAATGCGGTGATCTGCTGGACGATGTCCGCGGCAGCGCGCTTCATCATTGTCGTCGGGCCGCTCGGTTGCTTCGGCCTTCGCGGGAAAGCATCGCTGGCTCGACAGCAGCTCGCCCTGTCGAGCCGCTACCACATCGGGGTCTTGGCCCAGCATCTCCTCCTGACCCTTGACATCTTCCTGCTGAACACTCTTGTCTCTCCCACAGAGGTGGGCCTGTACGCCGTCGCAGGCGGGTTCTTGGCTCTCGCATGGGTGCCGACCGACGCGATATCCCAGGTGGCGCTCCATCGGCAGGCAACCGAAGACGAGCCTGACGCGTGCCAGGTAACCGCTCGCGCGCTGCGGTACAACATCCTTTTCTCCAGCCTCGTCGTCGCCGCGATGGCCGTCATGTCGCCCGTTCTCATCCCGCTCCTGTACGGCAACGCGTATGCCGCGAGCGTGAAACCCTTGCTTCTCCTTGCCCCGGGTGTGATCGCGCTGTCCGTCGTGAGACTGGCTGACCAGTTCCTGATACGGCTCGACCGCCCCCTGACCCTAGCCGTGATTCCCGTCGGCGCCCTCGCGCTGAACATCGCTCTGAACGCTGTGCTGATTCCGCGCTGGGGTGCATCAGGGGCCGCCATTTCGGCCTCCTGCAGCTACATCGCACTGGCGTTTATAGAGGTGCTGTGGTTTGCCAGGACGGCCGGGATCGACCGGCGCGACCTGATCCCCCGGGTATCGGACTTGCGATCGGCGGCCGCGTTCCTTCTCCTGGTCGTTCGGCGGACGCCGAGTTCCTGAACGATCGACCCCTTGATGACGCCAAGGCACGCCGTTCTTGTAAGGGTGGCCAAGGCGCGGAAGATCTCGAGCCGGTTGATCGCTCGTTCCACGACGTTGCGCTTGGTGTAGTGCCCGGGGTCAAAGCCGGGCGGGCACCGCGTCGGCCTCGGGGCGACGGTTGGCGCGCTCGTCCTTCGGCTCAGTGATGGTGTGGCGGATCTTGCGGCGGCGTAGAAACTGCCGGTTGCCGCGGGAGGAGTACGCCTTATCGATGTCAGGCTGTCAGGGGTGTGCGGCCGGCCAACGCCGCACGCGGCACCCTGATCTTCTCCAGGACGGGCCGGAACTGCGGACTGTCGCCGTACTGGCCCGGTGCGCCGGATCTTGACCGAGGACGCGCTCCAGCCGTGGAAACACCAGTCGTGGATCTTCATCCGCGACCCGCTTGGCCGCCAAGGCAAGGCCGCCCGGCAGACCAGTTGGTAGCCGACCACGGGAACCGGTGTTCTTGTTGGAAGCTTCAGGAACTCCCATCATCCCAGGTCGCGGAACACCTCCTCCTCATTTACCGCTTTCTCGATAGCACTCACGCCTGGATCTGGGCTGAGCCAAGCCGAGAGTCGAGCGTGGAAGCGGTCAGCGCGTCCGAGGTGAGTCGGAAGGCGAGGAGTGGGACCCGCCGAGGCGGGCACCACTCCTCAGGAGGACGACGATGGCCGGTATGGGCTAAGGCCGGCAGAGGCCGGCGGGCGAACTCGTCGTGCCCCGGTTCCTCAGCCAGGTGTTGGCGGTGCCGAGCGTGCCTCCCCCCGTGGTCTCGTCGTGGCAATCGAACGCCGCATTGAGCCTCGCCGCATTGAACCTGATCACGTTCCCCGAATTACCGGTCCCGTTATCGATATGGATGCCGTCCTGTCCGTTCCTCGCCACATTGTTGCGTGCGATCAGAGAGTTCGTGAGTGAGCCGGTCTCGGCAACGATCCCATCCTCAATCATACCGTTGACCCTGTTGAGCGCGATGTTCACGCCCGTGGCCGTGGTGGTTGCTGCTGGGAAGGTGAAGGTCCTGATCCCCCGCCGGGCGTCCGTGATCACGTTGCGCGAGACCAACATACCCGTTGTCGGCGCCGCTACATCGTTTCCGATGAAGATGGCCGAGGCCGCCAGCGCGGGCGAGGCCGAGGCGTTGCCATTGATACTATTGCCGCTGATCGTTGAGTCGACGGCACCGGTGAGAGCCGCGAACGTCTCGCTTTCCCGCGACACATTGCCGAAGATGCGCACATCTCTGACGCCGCCGAACAAGACGATGTCCCCGGCCTCAGTGGCGGGCGCCACATGAACCGTCCCGAAGAACAAGTTATCGCGAATGTGTACGTTTTCGATCCCCACGCTGGAGGTGATGGCATTGCCATTCGCAGCCGCGGCGTTCCGGTGGAAGCAGCTCGTCGTGACGGTGGTGAGTGCGTCACCGTCGGTGTGGAGCTGGATCCCGAACCTGTTCAGGAGCAGGGTATTCCTTATGAAGAGATGCCCGGCCGTCGTAGGAGCCGTCTGGATCCCCGTGTCCGCATCGGTGATGGTGAAGCCCCGGATGCTGACGTTCTCAGCGGTCACGTTGAATCCAGTCCCGGCGAAGGCCCCGGGAGGATTGACGATCGTGTCCTGGGACGGGTCGGGGGTCAGCGTCCCGAAGCACCTTCCAATCGTGGTGTTGAACCCCCGAAGAGTGATCGACTTGTCCACCGTGACGGATTCGGCGTACGTTCCCGGGCACACCACGATTGTGTCCCCCGCAACGGCAGCCACCACTGCGGCTGCGATGGACGTATAGCCGGCGTTGGCACAGCTCGTGCCAGGCGGTGTCGGCGTCGCTTCGTTCACGTTTACCCAGTGGACCGTCTGCGCCGCGGCCGGTGTGGCCGTCAGCGCTGCCACGCTGGTGACCATTGCCAGAATCACCAGGTAGGCCGATGCTGCGCGCTTAATTTGAATCATCAACTCCCTCACATTCAATAGGATTCATCCCGTGTAGGCTCTCGAAAACCGGAGTCTCAGCTATCGCGGCAAAAGAGTAGATTGCCCGAAATTCGCTAAGGGAGCCTCCAGATCAGAGCCGATATATCTTCTATGCCACGTCCCGCCGTCCTTGTCACACCGAATCGTCTCCTTGTGAGGTAATTTGATCTAATCATGGTCACCTCATGCATGAGTTTCGCTATTTCTTGGCGCCAGTCGGTCATTTGGCCGAGATGCTCGGATTGGCGGGTGAATGCCCAGATTGGCCGGGAGTCTTCGGATTGCGAGGGATTCGTGAGTCAATCTCGCCCATTGGGCTTGATTAGCCCAGATAATTCACGCTGCGACCGTGTCAGCTGAACCGATCGGCGTGGCGAAGTTTCTACCTGATCGTCCCTTTCGAGGTGTCCTGCAGGGCAGCCCAGCCGACCGAGGCGCTCGGGCAGCGTGTTCGTGCTGGTCGGTCAGGTACCAGAGCGCGCACAAGCCCCTCCAGCAGACCAGGAAGGCGTTCTTTCAACAGCCAGGTGGCGCTGATCCTCAGGATCCGCCGGCGGGCATGGCGGACCCGCCGGGTGGGCAGGTGCCACAAGCAGTAACGGAGGGCCCGCGGCTCTGCATGCCGACAACATCTTTCACCGCGAGGAGCCCGACACGATGATGGCGTACTGTTCACGGCCTTCTTGCCGTCTGTCAGCAGAGACGACCGAGAAGGTGAGCGCGCAGGTGCGGTCCTGGCACCTGCACATGCGAATCAACAGCACCACGGCCGACCTCACACGCATGATTCTCCGGGCCTGGAAGGCCCGGCGGGCGATGTGCAATGTGGTCGCTCGGCAGCCGAAGTACTTCGCGCACTGGGGTAAAGCCGGCCACCAGATGGCCAGAACGACAAGAGCCGTATGACGGGAGACTCACTCATCCCACACGGGCTTAATGTCTATTAAAAGGAGGATATCTGTATCGAGCAAGACCCACACCGGTGAGAGCGGCGATAACCCGCTTCGTCCGCTGTGAGAGTTCCGTCCGCCACGCATTGTCCAGCGCAAGCGATTCCAATCCCGTTCGGTTGCGCATGGGGTTGCCGGCAATGCTGTGGCTTCTGGGCAGCTCGACGGAGTTCTCCCCATGGAACGGCAACTCCTCGACCCCTTTTGATTCACCGGCGAAGGCTATGATTCGTTGCAGAGTCGTCCGCGGGCGAGCGATGAAGTCTTCATAGCGTAGGAGCATTTTTGGTTCGCCAAGAAGACCTAGGGCATCCAGTGTGAGATTGAGGCACATCCATTCGGTCGCGGTCCGGGTCGGCGGTTGTCGCGTCAGGAGCCCGTTGCCATAGCCAGGATTCCTGACTATTTTTGTATGCGAGTAACAGACTCCGTAGCTTGACCGCACAAGATGAACCATCCGCAGGTTTATATCAGCGATGTGGCGGATCATATAGGCCGCTGCGGGCGTTTTTGAGGAGTCCACGACGACATTGCAGCCACTCACGGTGCGGATCGCCTGATACACCGAACTCATTATTTCGCTATATTTTGTCAGCTTGCGCCGGAATGCGGGCGCGGCTTTCGGCATAATCAATAGCGGAAGATATCGTGTGCGCACTATACTATTGTGCAGCTCCAACACCTCGTCGATATCGACATGCCCCCATCCGCCGAACGCCTCTTTTCCGACATTTCTCCAAAAGTCGCAATCAAGGAACCGGAGTCCACACCCGCACATTTCGTTGCGCTGAACTCCGTGATCCCACAGGCGAAACAGCTCGCCGACCGAGAAAAATCCGGGAACGGTGCCCAGTGTGCGAGATATCAGTGTACTTCCGCTACGGCCGAGTCCCGCGATAAAGATAATCGGTACTCTCGTCTTTTCAGCCACAGAATCCTCTATTACTTAACGACACCGGGACGCTCAGCCAGTAGGAGCAAGCAGACGAATGTCGCATAGCGCCGTCGCGGAGCCGGTTCGCATAGGCCTCTGGGGGGGTGACTGAGATGATTGCGTTGATCAGTCCCGCCGCAGCTTTCTCCACCCTTGACAGGCGAACACGTCATTCGTGGTAATTGATGCTGCTATTATGGCATGCACCAAGGCCAGATCCACTAATCGCCGGGCAAATCATCTCATACTGACGCTTTTATCGAACATTACCAAATGCTCAAATCGGACGATCCATCAATGATCCCTCTCGTTTGGCCGGTGGTACTGGCATTGACCAGCGCACCCCTGATCGGCAGTCGTGGACGCGGCGGAACGTGCGCACGGTCTTGTCTGACGGCCCAAGATTTTGCAGATCTCCATGTGAGACCGGCGGGGTGGCGCTGTTGGTGCCCTGGTCTGGGTGCCATTCGAGCACGGACGAGCAGAACCTCAAGGTGTGACTGCCAATGTGGCCGTGATGAGAGTTCGGGCCTTGATGTGTCCGACGCGATCCCCGTCATGGTGACGTTCATGTCGACAGGGCCGGACATCCGGTCACCGTATGATCCTGAGGCGCTGCGTGCGCCCGATACCAGAGTTCGAGCTGCAGGAGAGTCCAAATACGCAGGCTGTGGTCGGCGCCGCCGATGTGGCGCTGGAGAAGATTGCGTACCACGGCCGGGCGGAACAGTCCCCTGCCACGTGCAGTTGCGTCGGTCAGGACGTCGAAGGCCAATTCGCGGAGTTCCCCGCGCAACCACGAGGCAAGCGGCACTCCGAATCCCTGCTTGGGGTAGTCCAGTATTTCCTTGGGCAGCCACGGGCTGACCGCTCGTTTGAGCAGCAGCTTGGTATTACCGTTGCGGACCTTCAGACCAACAGGGAGGCCTGCCGCCCACTCCATGAGGCGGTGGTCCAGAAGCGGCGATCGGGCCTCCAGTGAGTTGGCCATCGATGTGATGTCCACCTTCACAAGCAAGTCACCAGGAAGATAGGTGGAGACGTCGACGTCGAGGATGCGGCCGAGATCGGTCAGCGCCCGTGACCGCTTGAAAGCTTCCTCGAACAGCTGGTAGCTGTCCGTCTCCGCCAGCAGGCCGCGGAGTTCGTCACTGTAGATCTCGGACTTCCACCTGGGCGTGAAGGAGGACATCAGGCGGGCGTACCGCTGTGAGGGGCGTTCCCCAGCAAACTGCATCAGGCGCCCGAGTCGTCGGGACAGGGAACCGGCGTCGCTTCGCTCCGCGACCAGGTCGCCGACGCGCGCGAATGTCGCGCCGACCGCGCGAGGCATGCCGGGAATCCATCTGGCCTTTCCCATCAGGATGTAGCGCTGGTATCCGCCGAAACCCTCATCACCACCGTCGCCGTTGAGAACGACTGTGACGTGCTGCCGGCTCAGCTGCGCGACGTAGAAGCTAGGGATGGCCGAGGAATCCGCGAACGGCTCGTCGAAGTGCCAGGCGATGCGCGGCAGAACGTCAAGCAGACGAGAGGTGACCACGAATTCGTGGTGGTCGGTGCCGTAGCGGTCGGCGACAATCCGCGCCTTGTGGCGCTCGTCGTACTGGCTCTCCTCGAAGCCTACGCAGAACGTCTTGACCGGTTGGGAGCTCTGCATAGCCATGGCGGCCACCACTGTGGACGAGTCGATTCCCCCGGACAGGAACGCTCCGATGGGGCGCTCGCTCACCATGCGGATGCGCGTCGCCTCCAGCAGGAGTTCGCGCAGCCGCTCCTCCTCTTCGGCCACGTCCGTCACTTGTCGCGGAGTGCCGTCCAACTCCCAGTATCGGCGTACAGTCACCTCGCCGCGCTCCCAGATCAGCAGGTGCCCAGGTGGAAGCTTGTGAACGCGCTTATAGATGGACCAAGGCGCGGGGACGTATTGATACGTTAGGTAGTGGTGCAGCGCTACCGGGTCCACGTCGCGGCGCAGCCGATGATCCCGCTCCAAGGACTTGAGCTCCGAAGCGAACCATATCGAGTCCTCCTCTGAGCGCCAGTACAGCGGCTTCTTCCCAACCCGATCACGCGCGAGGAGCAAACGCCCACGCTTGCGATCCCAGACCGCGAAGGCGAACATCCCCCTGAGGTGGTGGACCATGTCAGTGTCGTACTGCTCGTAAAGGTGGACGAGGCACTCGGAGTCACCTGTCCCCCGCAGCCGGTGTCCTTGCTCGGCCAGGTCCTGCCGTAGGTCGGTGAAGTTGTAGATCTCGCCGTTGAACACAGCGACGATCTGTTCGTCCTCGTTGTAGACAGGCTGATCGCCGGTGGCCACATCGACAATCGCGAGCCTGCGCATGCCGAGCGCCGCGTGTTCGTCGAAATGGAACCCCTTGCCGTCAGGCCCTCTGTGCTCGATCACCTCACACATGCGGCGGACGAGATCTGGGTCAGGCAGAGAGGTCGACACCATTCCGGCTATGCCGCACATGTATCCTCCCGGAAACTTCGGAACGGCTTCACGGACTCCCGGTAATGAATTCCACGCCGGGGTCCTTTCAGACACGCGCACGTGCCTGGGCTGCGTAGGAGACAGTGAACTCTGGATCGTCGACGGTCCGGTAGGACTTCGTCGCCAATGGATACGGCGCCGGGAGCAGGTCGTTGTCAGGCCAGTCCCTTTGCCGGGTCGTCATTTCGGAGCGGAGTGGTGTTTCCCGTTGATCGCGGAAAACGATCTTCGTGGTTCCGATACCTGCGGGTGCAGACTTCGGAAGCCACGCTAGATTCGGTCAGGACAGGCCGAGGAAGGATCCATCGTCGTGCCACTCACCGGCTTTTGACTCACCGCAGGTGCGGCGAAGACATACTCGTTGCAGCCCAGACGACCCTTGCAGGTTCTGAGGAAGCGCAGCTCGAAGCCGCGCTCCCTAAGGAATTCGAAGACCGCTTCAGGCGCGGCCACCTCGAAGGGAAACCCCCCGATCCAGTCGACCAAGTCGTGCCGCGCCGACATGCCTCGTTGCCGGATTTGGTCACGTGACTGGGACTGGCCGCCGGCCCGCAGCAACGCCCCAACGGCGGTGCGCGAAGAGAAATATGCCCTGCCACCAAGGAGGAGCATCCTCCGCATCACCGGACCGGAATGAACATACTGGCGCTTCACCAACCACCAGAGTCGACTGATCGGGCCTTGATCATTATATATGGCTATATACAATGATCCTTCGGGCGCGACCAGCGCAGAGGCGGCCTCGATCGCACGCCACATGGCACCCGTGTGGTGCAGGACACCCCATGCATAGACGATGTCGTAGGTTCCTAGGCTCTGAACGTACGCCTCGTCGATAACCGATCCCTGCTCTACTGTCCAGTCACTGTCCGGCGCGTACTTCTGGCGTATCTCAATGCAAGCGGCGACGGAAGCCGGATCGTAGTCGAAGGCGTGGACTTTCGCTCCCATACGGTTCGCGGCCAGCGAGAACAGGCCGCTTCCGCAACCGACATCCAGGAAGGTCTGCCCCGTCAAGTCAGTTCGTCCGAGGGCAGCAGCAAGCGATTCCGCAGCGTGCTCGATCCGCTCATCGTGCACTACTTCGATAAAGCTCAGCCAGTTGTCGCCAAAAGCAAATCGATCACTTTCGGTCGCCTCTGCGGATCCCCCTGGCATCACTAACCTCCCAATATGGCCAAGAAAATCTGATAGCGACTTTGTGGTACGTCAAGAATGTCCATCAAGCGCCGAATGGACACATTCTTTCCCAGACAACATCCCGGTCACTAGCAGAATAACAATAGGAACTGTACGATATGCCCTCATCGGTGTCTGCATGACACGCCGCACAGTTGCCAGTCGATAGCGAATACAGAGGTATGCCGCCGGCTTGCACGCTCTACGCGGCACGCCCTGGACGCTTAGTCCAGTTCAATCCGTGGTGTCAAGATCTTACCAATTGTGCCACCGTGAAGATTGAGCTAAAGCCGCCATCTAACAAAGTTTCGGTAGTTGTGCACCGACGGATCTATTCGATGAGCAGGTCCGTGACATTCGGTCGGACCGTTGGAAGCCCCGCCGGTGAGGTGCTGGACGAGCAAAGTCCTAAGCCGGGTTAGTAGTCGTAGGCGATCACTGAGCCATTTCCAACCTTACGGCCCTGGTCAGCGAGGCTTCACGCATTGCGGTTGCGGATGAGAGGAGGCTCCCGATAAGACAGCAGCGACCAAGATCCGATGCCTCAACCGGGGGCCTCGTTGCTGTCTTACCGTGCCTCGATTCCACCGTCCAGCCACACGTTGATCCGCCTGGCCGAGCTCATCCGCACTCGGCGTATCGAACCCCGCTCCCGGTGGCGAGCGTTAGACCCCGCCCAACAAGCCCTGCTGGTCATGGCCCACCAGCGCAATGGCGACACCTGTGCCCACTTGGCCAACGGCTTCGCCATCGGCACCACCACGGCCTGGCGCCACATCCGCGGAGCCGTTGATCTCCTGGCTATCCTGGCCGACGACGTGCGTATCGCAGTCGAGCGCGCATCCCGGCTGGCCCACACCATCCTGGACGGCGCTGTCATCCCCATGGATCACCTCGCCACGGCATCGTTACCGGCCCTGGCTGTCGCGCGGACAGCGGGACGTCAACCGCGCCCACGCCCGTATCAGAGCCATCGGTGAACGTGCAGTCGCGACCTTGAAGGACTGGAAGGTGTTGACCAAACTGCGCTGTTGCCCGCATCACGCGACCGCGCTCGTGCACGCGATCCTGGTGCGGGCCTCGCAGCCGTCGCCAAGTTGGCTTCGTGACGAGTGAACTTGGAACACGACGCCGTCGAGCAGCTTGACGACGGGGCTGGCGGCGAGCGTCGGGGCGGCTGACCGAATACCTCGTTTCCGCCTCGAGCGGTCGGAAACGAGGTATTCAAGCCCTTATTCGCTCATTCTTCGAAGTCGAAGGTCCGGGAGAAGAACCCGAACTGGAGGGTGAAGTTGTCTACATAGCTGACGAATCGGTCAGCCGGTAGGGCGAATCCGACTAGAAGCCTAATGCCACCCAGGCCGGAAGGGTTCACGATCCTGGCATTGGGATGCAGGGCCACGTAATCGGAAAGAGGTTGTGTGGCAATTCCTGGACCCGCGAAGCTGGGGGCGAACGTGACGGCGTCCAGGCCGTACCAGCAGTCGTCCAATGTAGCCTCCCAAGTCTGCCACGTCGTGAGCGCTGTGGCGGGCTGGTCCGCGCAGGTAGGTCCGCCGCTGCCGGGACTCTGGAACGGAGGCTCGAAGAACAGGAGGTCCTCGGCAACGAGGTCACCGTTCGTGTCGACATGCAGGATGAGATAGGGGAATTGCTGAGCGTTGTTGGAGAGCACGAACGTGGAGTAGGAGAGGTCTCTCAGGTTGGCCAGCCTCTGCCCACGGAACGCGGTGTTCCTGAACTCGGCCGATCCGTCGCCCTGAGTTCCCGTCGTTAGGTGTGCACTTCCGGTGCCTATGGGTGTCGGGTTCGGGCCTCTGACGAACCCCGCTGCACCGTCCCCAGATGTGATACGAATGAACCAACTGAAATCGCCGTTGCTGTTGACTATCCGCCTCGGTTGTGCCTGGGCCGGGCTGGTCGCGAACAACGCCACCGACAGCAACGCGACAACTGATATGAGTTTGCGCATGGCCTTACCTCCCCAACTTCTCCTTCACGGCATTCTCGTGTCTCGGCAGGCCTCAGATCCCCTGGACGGCGTTTAACTACTTCGTGCCATTCCGTGCGATGTACAGAGCAGGAGATATGCCTGCATCTTTCGGAGCTGGCTGCCGGATGTCCAAGTCTTGCGTTTATCGTGGTCACGAGAATCGTCGATTAATCCTCTGAATCGGCCAACAGGCCGTATCGCGGATCGCCAAACAGGCCATACCGCGCGAATGGACTCTAGCCTGTGGCAACCCGTAACTTCAGGGGGAATTATTAAAGACGCCGCAAATCATTTCCCCTGATATCTTGGCCGAGGGCCGCCGGCGCCATATCATCGGCCCGTAGCCATATATTGACGCCGCGCCAACGCACGTCCCGCCAGCCAGGCCACGTACGCCCGCCCCTCGATATACCTGTTAAGGATTTGAGACAGTTGCCTGCTTTTTGGGCACTGTGATCGCTTTTGGGTCGGTGGGTTCCAAGCGGCCGTAGGAAGCGGTGGCGGGGCCGGTGGATGCCGAATCGCCTTGAGGTTGGGCCCCGTAGGCCGTCGCCAGCGTCTCGACCGCTTGGCCTGGACTTGCTCGGCGGTGCCGAAGTAGAACGAGCCCGGGGTGTGCAATCCCAACCCGGAATGGCGATGGTCGTGCCGGTGGTGGTCGAAGAAGTCCGTGCAGAAGGTCCGGTGCGTGCTCCAGAGCAGGGCAGGGGCCTGAGCGTTCTCGATTGGTGAGACCAGAGTGAGTTGGACGATGGTCGATAAGGGACCCAATGCTCAAACAGCCGACCTCGTCACCGACCCGAACGACCTGCCCGCGCCGGTCGAGGTCGTGGACGCGCCGCCCGCCCCGCGCAGTCGCCGGGGACGCCGCTATCGGCTGGGCTCGCTGCCAGCCTCAGTCCTGACCGCCGTACTCAGCGGGACCACCTCCCTGGCAGCGGCCACCCAGTTCATCAGCGGATACGACCCAGCCTGCCCGCCAGATCGTCGCCGCCGGCGGCCAGCACCGTTCATTGTCAACCGCAACCAGGCCAGGCCACGCTGCACCGCCACCTCAAGTGCGGCCCGGCGGCAGGCCCGCTCAACCACCGCACCGATCAGCAGATAGGCAACACCACGATCCTCCCCATCCATGCCGTCACCGGTCTTCCCACGGACCGACCAGGCCAGCCACGCTCAACTCGCCGCACGGATCCGACGGCCACTGGGCCATCAAGGCACTGCACCACCTCCGCGACGACACCTATCGCGAAGGACGACTCGAAGATCCGCCCTGGCACCGCTCCTCGTATCATGGCCGGCCAGAATCTGGCCACCGGGTTGGCGTGCCCGATCGCCCGCCCGAAGAAATTCAAGCCGTGCTCCAGATCTGGCAGAACATGGCAGCATGATCATTTAAAGGACGGAAGGTGGGGCGACCGCGACAACGCTGAAAACCCGAGGTGGCCACACGGTGCGAGGACCGTGCGATTCAAATCTTAGTAGCGAGTGCACAGAGTTGAGGCTGCTTGAACCGCATTCGTTGATAGAAGGCGGAGGCGGGACTGCCAGGAATTCCGGCGGCAACTCGCGCTAGGTATCGAAGGTTTACGTTCATCACCCCGGGCCACCTGGGAGCCTGATAGAAACCGAAGTGCACCGTCTCGATCGTCTTTATCCTAAAGCCGTGATTCTCGATGGTCATCGCGAAGGTGGTCTCGTTGAACGTGCGCACGTGCTGATATTGATGGAAGCGTGAATCGCAGAAGGGGCAATAGACCTTCGAGGACGCATCGAAGTCCTCGTCGTTTGGCGTGGTCAGGAAGATCCAACCGCCAGGCCTCGTGACATCCCGCAGATTCGCGAAGAATTCTCCTTCCTCCTTCGGAGTCACGTGCTCCACGGTCTCCAGGCAGGTGACGAGACTGAACAGGCGACCGAAATAGGAGGCGTTGGGATCGTCGACCACACCTGCGCCACGCCACCCGCGTCTTCCACCTAGAAGATCATTAGCGGCCTGGACGGAAGCCGCCGACCAGTCGCAGCCCCAGCATTCAGCACCCGCTCGTACAATCTCGCCGGCGAGCGCTCCCGCACCACATCCGTAGTCCAGTACATCTCTTTTGAGAAAGCCACGACGGCGAAGGTATCGGACGACACCGCGCCCAACCTCCTCGGAGAATGTCGGCCCCCGGTTCTTTTGCTGATACCAGTGGTCCCAGAACGCCTTCACTCGTTCTGGCGTCCAGCGTTCGGGTTCAACCATGTTCGTAGGCACTCTAACTCCCTATGAGTCGCCTGTTGACTCATCGCCGGTCAACGGTAACCCGTGCGAGCTTCTCCCTATCTGTGGCACGACGCCACTTTCCTATAATTGGTCTCCTCTTTTGATGGGTACAACCGGTCGTGTCCTAGGAGGCCACTGTTGGTCCTGCCGGCTGTTCTCGTCGGCGGAGAGAACGACGGCCGCATCCGACAGCATCGTGGGGTTGCCGCTCAGACCCCACAGGGCCCGGTCTCGACGACGCTGCCGGGCGCTGCCTGCGCAGGCGCCTGCGGGACACGTTCGGTCCGCTGTTCACCGGCGAGGATTCCTCTACCTGTTTCCGCAGTGTGACCAGCCGCCATGGCCGCCTCACCAGTTCGCGATCGTCTCGGTGTTTGAGTTCTTGGAGGATCTCCGATCGCCAAGGCCGCAGCGGGCTCGCGCCGGCCCACATCGGCTAAAGGTATCTGCTCGAGCTGGACCCATCCGGGGTTTGACCACTTGGTCACTACCCCAGCCATCAACCTCATCCGCACGGATGCATGGCTGCGCCCAGGTTCCTCTGGTCAGGGCCGAATTCTCGCCGTTACGAGGTTCGCGCCTATTCAGGACGTGACGATCCTGCTGGTTAACTCGCGACACGCGGCTGTAGGTTCGTGACCTGAGTCTTTGACGTCCGGGATCATGCGGTGCGCGGCCGGGGTTTCCCCCTCCTCCCGGTCGTGGATGGAGTGGTCGGTGTCGATGCAGCCCCGGTCCTGGCCGGAACCGGACCCGGTGATCGCGGCGGCGATCCGGTCGATGTATCGCGGCAAGCGGCAGCCGCCGCTTCCCGTCCGGATGCGGGATGAGCTGGGCGAGCTGTTCGCCGACGCGGAGTTCGCCGCAGCGTTTGGGACCGGGGGCAAGCCAGGCTGGTCACCGGGTCGGCTGGCGTTGATCACGGTGTTGCAACGGGTGGAGAACCTGACCGACCGGCAGGCCGCCGAGGCCGTGCGAGCGGACTTGAGCTGGAAGTACGCCTTGGGGCTGGCGTTGGATGATCCCGGGTTCGACGCGAGCGTGCTGAGTGAGTTCCGGACTCGGGTGGTCGCCCACGGTTTGGAGGAGAAGGCGCTGGACCTGCTGCTGGCCAAGCTCGTCAAGAAGGGCCTGATCGGGGCGGGAGGCAAGCAGCGTACCGACTCCACCCACGTGATCAGTGCGGTCCGGGACCTGAACCGGCTGGAGTTGGCCGGGGAATGTGTCCGCGCAGCGTTGGAGGCGATCTCGGCTGCCGATCCCGGCTGGACGAGCAGGGTCCTTGAGCTTCCTGGATGGGCCGAACGCTACCGCGCCCGCATCGACTCCTGGCGGCTGCCGGCATCGGAGACCAAACGCGATGAGCTTGCGCGTGCCTATGGCGCGGACGGCTATGCGCTGGTGGAAGCGGTGTATGCATCGTTCTCTCCGGCGTGGTTACGGAATCTGCCCGCGGTGCAGGCGCTGCGAGTGATGTTGATCCAGAACTATGTGCGCGTCACCGACCGCAAGGGACGGGAGGTGGTCTGTCGGCGGCGGCCCCTCGAAGACGGCGGAGAGGGACTGCCGCCGGGCAGAGTGCGGCTGACCTCCCCTTACGATGTCGACGCCCGGTAGGCGGCCAAGGGTGACGGCGGTCATGAGAAGCTCCCCATAGGCGGCCAGATACCGCCCCAGTGATGGCCACGGGATTCCCCACGTGCGGCCAGATACCTCCCCGCTTGATCGCGATCATTCCCGGTCGGCGAGAGTC